>NZ_CP011272.1:933448-1244597 GCF_001610875.1 Pirellula sp. SH-Sr6A
GGATACATGGATAGGGTTTGGATCAACCCGCGGACAATCTCGCGGTCGAACCTTCCCTTTCCAGCTTGGTGGATCAAGTATCCGAGCACATCGGATTCAAAATAGGGCTCATCTTGCAACTGAGGATCGGCGAGTTGAAGATAGATATCTGCGATCTGAACGATCTTGGCGTTGTCCAGCATGAGACTCGACGGAATGCCGAGAGGAACTCCTGAACCGTCCCCGATTTCTTGGAGTTGACTGATTGTTTCGACAATCTCGTAGTCCACTCGTGTTGATTCGGCGATTAGTTGCGCACTTTCAACAGAGTGTTGGAGATATCCATCGGTTGTCGTGACCTCGGGACGCAATCGCAGTCGCTCGTCATACCAATCGGCATGTCGCAAATGGGACACGTCCGCCAACATCGAGGCTATCCCAATGTTCAATATTGATTCGTGACCTAGCCCCATCCCGATACCGCATACGGAAGATACGAATGCCAGACGCGCCGATCGTTCCGCAATGGCTTGGGCGAGCTCTGCACATGCCCCCACCGCTTTGTGCGCAATGATGCTAAGGATTGCGGGTGCCTCGCGACGCGAATGGGTCGTCAAGGAGCGAATACAGTTTCGCAACAGTGTGATATCGATGATTGCCGCGTTGTGAAGATCACGGAACGTTTTGGTGAGAACTTCTACGGTGGCGTCCAAACGTCGGTGAATTTCTGCAATGAGGGCTGGATCAAAGCTGGGACGTGGCAAACTCTCCAGCGAATCCGATCCCATCTCTCCGCGCACCGTGACAGTCGCAACTCCCATCGACCTCAGGCGCCGCAAGAGATTATCGGTGATCGGGAGTCCCGCCTTGTGAACCAATCGTCCTGATGGGTCACGCAGGTCAAATGGCAAGAGAGCTCCGACGGGGAGGTCCTTCGTATCGATCGTGTAGGCGGGATCGGTGAGCACGTAGCAACTCCTACGTTGATAGGTTCGACGTTCGCGGTTAGAGGGCGAATAAGCCTTCCTGAAACTCAGTGGAGCGACCCAAACCGCAGGAGACTCATGTAATGTGGCTCCGAAATTGATTGTGGATTCCCGATACCGCATCAGAATCTCAACAAATCCAATAGGTATTATTCACCCCCCTGTTGATTCGATACAATCGATTTGACCGCTACTACATCGCGCCCATGCCGTAGAGCGCATGCCCGGAAACCATGTTATCCAAGGCGGTTTCGTTTCACGCGCAGATTACAGGGTTTGGAGATAGCGGAGGAGATCCGCGAGGTCCTGGGGAGTTGCGAAGTCGAGCAATCCGGAAGGCATCAGAGATTCCTTGGAAAAGGATTGTTCTTCAATATCTTTCTGATTGATTCGAACCGTCTCGCCTTTTGGTGTCATCAAGGTTGTTCCATCGGTGGCCTTGTAGATCGACATTCCCGTCAGAACGTCGCCATCGACCGTGAGTACTTTGAGGGCACGATACCGGTCGGAAATATCGCGACTTGGTTCAAAAATCGCAACGAAGAGGTCTTCCGAGGAGAAACGTTTCGTCACTCCCGCAAGACTGGGACCCAACGCCGATTGACCGCCATGGCAATTCAGACATCGTGTTTCATAGAGGGACTGTCCTCGCTCGGCATCTCCCTCGAACGACTTGGCTTCGCTCACTTTGTTTCGCCAACTGCTTGCAGACTCATCATGCCCTACCTTCGGACCTTCACCGGCTACGTAGCGTGACAAGATAGGCTGCCAGAGTTCCCACGCCATTTGTTTGGGAAGGTCCCGGATCTCGCACGACTCGCCGACCCGCTTGCAACGGATCGCGATTTCTGCAAAAGGTATCCCGATTTTGGATTGCCCGGCCGCGAAAGCGACCTTGGCAAGAATCGGCCATTCTCGACTCGGCTCCAAAGTGGAGAGCTTCTGAAGCCCCTTCCATGCTGGTTCCCAGAGGTTTCGATCCTCTTCGTTCAACGTCGATAGTAGCAGTTCATAGTCGGTGCTCCGTGGGTTGCGTGCGATCGCGTCCAAGGCGATCGCTTTGAGCTTCGACACCTTCGCCGCTTTGCGAATCGGTTCGTCCCACTCCTTTTCGATTTCACCACTGGGCAAACAATGTTTGAGCAATGCCGGAGCCCAAGTCTCAGGGTCCGACTTCCACAACAATTCCGTCATGCGACTTCTGGCTTTGGATTGGACATCCAACGGAAACCCTATCAAGATCGACAGATCCTCTGGGATGTAAGAATCCACCAATCGGACATAGGAACTCCCAAGGGTCGAATCGCGAGCGAGCAGCGAGGAGATCAACTGCTGCAACCGTTTCGGCCATTGATTATCTGTATTGAGGCCATACTCCCGTACCTTTCGAACCACACCGGCGAGGATCGCAGCCGTTCGTTCCGAATCGATTGCACTGCGGGCCGCGGTGCATCGCGCGACGCAACAAAGCAAATGAATATCCGAGGTGGGGTGACTTTCATCTCCAGGGAGGGAAAGCAACCAACGCAATGTCTTCAAGTCCGTCGGCTCCAACATGGCCAGCGTTCGAATCGCCTCGCTCTCAAGCTCGTCCTCTCCGTCGAGATGCGCTTTCGATCCAATAAAAACAACCCACTGCACCCAAGCGGACCGGACGTTCGCAGGCAACTGATTTAAGCTGACCGATCGGTAGCCGTCCAGCACATCGGGGTTCGGTGGATCCTGCTGACCTGTTAGCGATGTGCGTCGTTCACCGAGGGCCCACTGGAGCATCGCAAGGACCTCCATCCTTTGCCGGCGATTCCAATTGGGCTCTTCCGAGGGGACTCGATTGGCCAATGCATCCAACAAGGGTGTGTCCAGCGTGCCACTGTTCGAATACAGCTTTTTTGCGAAGAGTTGATCGACGTTGCCGGGCCCTCGCGTCGGCGAAGGGGCGATTCTGGAAGCCGACCACAGCCAAGTACGTCTCAGGACGCGTGCCCAATCCGCATCGGAGTCGACGAACTCTGAGTTCTTGACCGGAACTGAAATCCTCCTTAGGCCGATCGCTTCCCACTTCAATCGTTCTGCATTCGGCCCCAAATGCGTTTCCCAGGAGGAAAGGTCTGTGGTTTGAGATTCGCTCCCGATCCACGAGGCGACGCGAGATTGCTCCTTGGGATCGGAGAGCGATTTGCCGCGCCCAGCCAACCACCAAAGACCTGAACGATCGTGATGGGGTTGGCCAAATCCATTGTTCAAGGCTCGCGTTGGAACTCCGACTCCCATTCGCGTTAACAGTTGCGCGGCGCGTAGAGGAAGAGTCGTTGCAATGCCAGGGTTCGCGCCCCTATCCAGCTTTAATTCCCCGGTAACAATGCGAAGCAGGCAGTCGAACTCCGAACGTTTGCATGTCCCCGTCCAAACTGCCTCGGACCAAGTTTCCCAGGGATTGGGAGCCTGCAATGCAGCTGCGACATGCGACGCCGTTTCCCTTTCAATTCCGGACTTCTCAAGGGCCAGCGCGAGGGATTGCTCCGTCTCTTCGGCGGTTGCCTCGCCTTGGAAGCGAACGCGATACAACGTACCTGCTGTCCCGCGACCACCAACGCAAATCAAAAGGCTACCGTCAGGAGCCACACAGATGTCGGTTGGCGCAAAACCGACCGTCCCGGTCGTCTGCATGAAGATCTCCGCTGGCAATCGACCGGGCGCTCTCGCATCCTCGGGCAGGTTATCGTTGGGGTAAATGGCCAAGACTCGTCCAAACGTCCAGTCTAAAACAAAGACGGCGCCCCGATAGCGAGTGGGGAATGCCGAGTGTTCGTAGACCGCTACTCCGGTGGGGGAAGATCTGCCCATGGCTCCAAGAACTTGCGGCATCAGGATTTGCTTATCGCCATCCTTCCAAGTCTGTCCGCACCAACCAGCGTCACTGCCTGGCCCAAGCACCATGACACGGGTCGGGCGATACCAGGGTAAAACCGATTCGCGCTCATCGTCGCTATCGAAGGTGACAATTTGCCCGTCAGGCAGGAAATCAAAGTCGTAGCCGTTGCGCATTCCGTGCGCCCAAACGGACCGTGTTGAGAAGTCAGGACTGATTCGCCAAAGAGTTCCACTCCGTGGCTTTTGGATCGGCGACGCGCTATCGTTTAACAATCCTCCGATGCCTTGAGCAAAATTGCCGACGATCAAATACCAATATCCATCGGGGCCTCGCCGAATCGCGTGCGCATCATGTTCCCCCCCGGTTGGCAAATTCAGAATCTTGCGAGGAGCTCGATCGCCGATGTAATCTCCGTTGGTGTCTTCACTCAACCACAATCCGCCATCCCCGACGTAGTAGAGCTGCCTCTTTTCTGCCCAAAGTCCTTGTGCTCCCTGCTTGGGTATCGAACTCCAAATCACCGACCGATCGAAGATACCATCGCCGTTATCGTCGAAGAGAGTTTTGATATAGCCAGGGCCCGACACAACAGGATGCCCCTCTGGATCCAATGTCATGGCAAAGCAATCGTGGACGAGCGGGTCCCCGGCAACGATGGAGACCTCAAACCCATCTTGCACGACAAAAGGGTCTTCTGCCGCTGTGGAATCGTCGCCTTTGGCAATGCTCTCCTGCCCCATCAAAAACGGGACGTTCGTCAGTAAGATGACCGGTACGATAGACGTTAGGAAAGCAGCGACCAAGAGAGTCGATCGAACGGAAAGCCGAAAGGCGGGGCCTTCCGGCAAATGAGGCGATAGTCTGACATTCTCCATCGGCGCTGATCAATTCCTGTTTTCCAGATGCCTCTCGGTCACTTCGATTCGTTATCTTAGCTTCGCGGGGAAACGAGCGGAGAAGGGCCCATTTGTTTTTGAGCGTTTTCTGTTTGAATTCACAGGGGTTCGGTGTGGCAATTTGTCATGCGCTCGTCAGTTGGAGTGGAACCCGATATGATTCGGTCCGCGAGCGATGAGTTGTTCATCGAGTGCATTCAACGGGTATACCAACCGGACTACTATCACCGTACCTTTTTTCATGACGAGTTTGCGACCGATGCTGCCAGCGGACAAGCGTGCGATGCAAGGTGTTTGGTTGCTACTGCTCGCGCTCGGGGTCTTTTTTTTCTCCAGCATCCTGCTCTACGTCATTTACGTGGCCCTTCGTGTTGAGCCCGCGCCAGGGGAGTCCACGATCTCTCTCAAACTGCCGATGAGTTTCATCCCATCTAGCATTTTCCTCATCGGTGTATCGGGCTTTCTCGAGTTAGCGTACCGCGCCGCGCGTCGCGACAAGGAAGGGATGGTCAAATCGTCGGTGATCCTCGCCCTCTTTTGCGGAATGCTCTTCATGCTGCTGCAATCCGAAGGGATGTACAGTTTGATTCTTCTTTCCGAAAAGGTGAGTGTCGAAGTCTCCGACAATGCTCGGAGAGGTGCTTACACGTTTACCTTTGTTCTGGTTCTTCTCCACGCATTGCACGTACTTGTTGGCATTCTTGGATTGGTGCGCACCGCCTTCTCGGCTTGCCGAGACAAATACGATCATGAGCGTACTTTGGGCCTAAAGTTTTGCGCTCTCTACTGGCACTTCCTCGATTTGGTTTGGATCGTCTTGCTCATCGCCTTTGCGATCGCCGCGTCGTATCTCAATTCAAAGTAATTCGGATAGCAGCTCGCACGTCGGAGAGAGCTGTTCAAGTCGCTCAGGGACGTTTCTTCCCGTTATCGGGTCCCTTCGCGGGTCCCTTCTCAGGCGGCCCGATGTATTGCTTGGCCACCACGACATCGTCGAACCATACCCGATTGGCATGCCCTTTGGTCCCCTGGGTGATGTAAACGTAGAGCCAAACAAAATTCACGTTGAGTTGATCGATGGTCCGAAACTCGAAGCCTTCAAATGGGGTCCCTTCGGGTGGGTTTTTCAGATATTCGCGATCCCCTTTGTCCGGGTTCCAGCGGACCCCTTCGCCCCCTTCTCCCGGGAGGAATTTGTCGAAGACCCATTTGCCGACAGGAAAACCAGGCCCAAGATGGCTTACGAGAGTGCCATCGATCCACAGTGCCATTTCCCCATTCTTTTTGCCGATGTCATTCATCTGGACCATCGTTTCCACGCAAATCCACTTTTCTTTGGGAATGGTCAGTTTCGGGTCTTGGATGAAGGAGTTGCCCCATGTCTGACCGCGTGGAGGACTTCCTCGCATCGCGTGCCAGTACGTGTAGTAGTCCCATCGCCAAGATTTTCCAAATGGTTCGATTCCGACCCAAAACGCTTTGTCACCGCGCGTCGGCTCGCCGGCTCGGACGCTGGGCCACGCCGTGGAGGGGTAGTTTCCACCCAAACAAGTCCCAAAGTGATGGATGGGCTCGCAGTCGTCGGCGAATCTCACCATCATCCTGGCAAAGATACGTTCGTACCCTGCGTCGAGTCGTCGATAGAGATCCGCGCCGGTCCCCAGCTCTTGGCGTTGAGCAATCAGCAGGGATTTGGCCCCCTTACCTCCATCGGGGGTTTGAGAGTCCAGCGTCATGACTTCGGGATCTCGAACAGTTTCCCATCGCGATCGCAAATCGTCGATAGAATCGATTTCGAAATCTTCTGCGAAGATGACCAGCGGATCCTTTTGGATGCCTTGGTCCCCCGGATAGCGGGCCGCGATTCCCTTTTCGGGAAAAGGTACGTTTGGTTTGGCGATCGAATTCGAATCCGATGGAGCCTCCTGACCGGCACTGGGGGCGGAGAACACAAGGATTGCGATACACGGCCAAAGATGCCCGGTGCGGAAAAGGGACAGCAAAGGAAGCATTGTTGTCGTCTCGATTTGGGGGTAATGATCGCGAGCGGCGACGGAGGGTAGGTAGCCCCGTTCAAATGGGGCCGCAGGACCGAGTCTAACACAGAATGGATCCGTTATGGGGGGCCACTTTTCGGCCATCCAAATGGGATACCGCAAAATTTTTTGGGGGAGTGGTGAAAGGAATCGACGGTTGGTTGGTGTACATTTCCAGTCACACCAGCCCCGAGGACGATTCGAGAATGCCTTCGACACCTGACACGCGAGAAAGCTTGATTCTGCGACTTCCAACCGCCTCCGACGCACAGGCGTGGAGGGAGTTCGTTACGATTTACGAGCCCCTCCTCTTTCGCTTCGCTCGCCGGCGCGGATTGCAGGAAGCGGACGCACGTGAAATCGCTCAAAACGTTTTTTTGGCGGTGGCCAATGCCGTTCCGCGATGGACCCCCGATCCTAGCCGAGGCCCCTTTCGGGCTTGGCTCTTTCGCATCGCACGCAATCAGTTGATTCACTACGTCACCAAGCATCATCGACTTCGCGCGACGGGGCAAACTGCCGAGTGGGATATCCTCCAACGGGTGCCGCATCTATCGCAGGGGGAAGAAGAGATTGTCCAAGACTACCGTCGTGAAATGTTCCGGCTCGCCGCCGCGCAGATGCGTGATTCGTTTCACGAAACCACCTGGAAGGCGTTTTGGGGAACAGCGGTCTTGGGTCGCGCAGCGGACGAGATAGCCAAGGAGCTAGGGCTTACACCGGGCGCTGTGTATATCGCCAAATGTCGGGTAACGGCCAAACTGAAGTCGCTCATCGGCCAATGGGAGGCATGCGATGCCCTTTAATCGAACCAAACCCTGCACCTCCGCCGCGTGGAAAAGTCTCCTTTCCGATTCGCTGGACGAAACGGCCATCGACGAGGCAACTCGGCATGTCGAGGGCTGTGAGGACTGCCGGTCGCAACTGCAGAAGGCCTCGGATCAGCCATCGGATTGGTGGGATGAGGCGCGACAATCCTGGTTGGAAGAGGAGCTTCCGAGTTCGGCCCCCCACGAATCGACTTGGATTTCAATCGAAGTGGGGAGCGAACTACCTCACGACACCAACATCGAGGCGGAACGCGTCTCCCTCGCCTTCCTTTCCCCTCCTTCCCATCCGGAGTTGTTGGGACGCATCGGGCGATACAACGTCGAACGGGTAATCGGCACGGGGGGGATGGGGGTGGTTCTGAAGGCGTTTGATACAGAGCTCAATCGGCCTGTAGCGATTAAAGTCCTTTCCGATCACTTGGCCAACAACGCATCGGCTCGGAGACGCTTCGCAAGGGAAGCGCAAGCTGCGGCGGCAGTCATCCATCCCAATGTCATTCCGATCTACAACGTCGAGACCGACGATCGCTTGCCTTATCTCGTGATGCAATGTGTTCACGGTTCCTCCCTTCAAAGCAAAGTGGACCGGCAAGGCCCTTTGTCCGTGGAAGAAGTCCTCCGTATATCCAAACAAACGGCAGCGGGTCTTTCGGCCGCTCATGAACAAGGCTTGGTGCATCGAGATGTTAAGCCCGCCAATATTCTCATGGAGGAGAATGTTGATCGCGTCCTCCTGAGCGACTTTGGATTGGCGCGAGCCGTGGACGACGCCTCCATGACACGGACGGGTGTCGTGGCGGGTACACCGCATTACATGTCGCCAGAACAAGCACGGGGAGAGTCGATCCAGTGTGCCAGCGACCAATTTTCACTGGGATGCGTCCTCTACTTCATGTTGACCGGCCGCCCCCCTTTTCGTGCCGAAACCGCAATGGGGATTTTGAACCGAATTTGTCATGATCCCCATAGACCCGTGCATGAAGTCCGATGCGATGTTCCTCGCGAAGTCAGCGAACTGGTTAGCCGATTGCTTGAAAAGGAACCTCGGAATCGATTCGCAACGGCCAAACATGTGGAGCTGGAAATCGATCGGTTGCTCGTCTTACTTCAATCGGGCCAACTCACTTTGGGGATTCCCAAACCGCGTTGGTGGCAACTCTCTCGGCCAACACTGTCGACAGCATTGTTGATCGCAGGCGTAGTCGTGATCGGGGCTTGGAAACCATGGGAATGGATCGGGGAGGAAACAGAAACCGGTTCGCCCCCGATGGTAGTCAGCGAACCCGAGATGTCGGATATCACCGTTCGCGAGTTATTGCGATTGCGATCGGAATGGGAAGCCACTTTGTCCGAAGAACGGTCCATCGACGCCCAGGTGCAACAATTGTCTTCATCACTCCATCGTCTCGAGTTGGAGTGGGATGCATCGGAGACCATTCCGATGTCGCAAGAGGATGGATTGTTCATGGAATTGGAGCAAGAAATCTGGAATCAACGTTTGGAAACCGAGGCTTGGAAATAACGAATGGAATCCCGTTCGGAGGATGGACTATTCACTTTTTAGAAAGGTTGGATCATGAAAGTTAGTTGGAAGTCAAACGCGGCGCTGGTTGGTCTCGCGCTCACGGGGTCTTTGGGTGTGGTCGTCTACGCGCAGCAGCCACCTCAGAACAGTTTGCCGAGTATTTCTCAGACGATTGATTCGCAGCCCCAAGCGGTAAGCCCTGCGATCGCGCAGCCGCCGATAAATCAGCCACCGATGGTACAGGTGCCGATGCGGCCGTCGTCGCCCGGACAGTGGAATTCCCCTGTTGCGACCATCGCTCCCGTCGCTCCCGTCGCATCCACTGGCCCCCTGACACATGTTCTAGGGATGGCAAGGTGGGAGCCCGCCTCACCGAAACTAGAGTTGTTGACTTGGGAAGATGATCAATTCCGAATCGAGCGACTCGATGGTCCTCCCACTCCGGAACAATTGTCGGCCCAGCGGGCAGCCCAATCCAAGTTGCGAGAGGCGGAGAAAATGCTTCGCAACGAGAAAGGGAGCGAACAGGAGAAGACAGAAGCGAAGGACTTGCTTCGCAGCTACTTCGCCGCGCAGTTTCAGCACGATCTCGACGTTCGAAAAGAACAAATCCAACTGCTGGAGGAACAGCTTGCGAAGCTCAAGTCGATCGTCGACAAGCGGTCCGATCAAATGAAGAAAATCGTCGAACTGCGAATGACCTTGCTAGAAAACGACAGCAACGGACTTGGGTTTCCACCCGCGTTTCATCAATTGCCTCACCAAGACCATTTGCAACCGGTACCTGGCATGCCTGGTATGACGGGCATGCCTGGTATGCGGATGATGGCGACTCCGAATTATTCAGGTTCGTACCCGTCGAGTCGGTTCTATCCGAGCGGGGGCACTGTTCCCACGCCGATTCCCCCGAGAGTTCCGCAATCCAACAGCAACCCGAGTTATTTCACTCCGGATAGCTTTACTCCTTCACAGCCAGCCAAGGCAGGTGATGGAAGGAAGAAGCCTGCGCCGAGCTTGGAAGACGGAGTGTAGGACGAGCACCTCCTACACGCGATTGCCCGTTCATGCCCTCGAAGCTAGACTGGCTGCCTTGTTTAACGATCAAGACATAACAAGGCGGGCAGGACCGCAGGTAACCGGGAGAAAATATGAACGCAATCGAGACGTTGAAAGAAACCTACAAGTTCAGTTCGATGGTCCTACAGGCCTATGTGGGCGACTTCACGGATGAAGAGTTGATGCAATGCCCAGGCCCTGGCTGCAATAGTGTGGCTTGGCAACTGGGCCATTTGATTTCGTCCGGCTGCGGATTGCTACAAATGGTTGCACCGGAGAGCGCTCCGAAATTGCCTGAAGGCTTCGAAGCGAAGCATGCAAAAGGGAATGCAGGGAGCAGCAACCGAGCAGACTTCCTCTCTACCCAAGAATACATGAAGCTCTTTGCGGACGTACAAGAAGCAACGTTTCGCGTCTTGGATCAACTCTCCGAAAGCGATCTGGACAAACCGAGTCCAGAGCGTATGCGCGGCAGGTTCCCTACGATGGGTTCCGTTTGCATCTTGATCTCGACCCACGCGATGATGCACGCAGGCCAATTTGTGCCGATCCGCCGCGCGTTGAATAAACCTGTCGTCATCTAGACGCGATACGGTTACTCGATCGGTTACTTGATCAACGGAATCGGCAGGAGCTTCTTCTTCGATTTCTCAGGAAAAGGGAGCGGCTCGAAAGCGGATGCCGGCACGACTTGTGAGGTCGGCTGGTTGATATTCCATGGAACGTGCTGCTCGGATGCTTCCGGGCGTTGCTTCCAATGGGGAGGAAGATCGAGGATCGCGGTCATTTGCGGGTACTGCGTCAGTTCCCTGAGGTGTTCGACCAGGATGCGGCGAACTTCGAGGATCGCTCTGGGTTTCGAGTGAATGTCTTGGTGCTTCGACTCCACCAAGATTTCGCTGATCACATCGTCCATCATGGCGCTTTGCACCCCGACGACACCATCGCTAGGCTCGTCTGATGTTTGGAGCCAACTCGATTGAGGTACCAGACCGATGATGTTGTGGTAGCGAACCCAGGGCGCGCGTGGGGCGCGGAGCATGGCTGGAAAGATCGGTGATTGCGGGCTGAGGGAGTCGATACTGGTTGTGGTCGTAATCAGTTCTGTATTTTGAAAGACTCCAGGATTCTGGCGGATGAGGGAGTTCCCCATCTCGGTCACACTCGTGGGAAGCTTGATCAGCTTGCGGCCCAGCCACCGGGTAGCATCGTTTGCGTAGTCGCTGCCTCGGTGCGGGGTCCCGATCGTGACCACCCGTTTGATCGAAGGATTGGGATGGAAGTAGAGCGCGGCAGCCAGGCGTCGCAATTCCGTCTCGTCACCTTGAAGCGTCGTGAAAGGTTTATCGCTCAGGACTCGCCAAAATTCTTCGCCACTTTCGATGGTTTGCATTCGCGAGACCAAACCGCCCATGCTGTGTCCTACTAGAACGACGTTGTCTAGAACTGGGTACTGGTGAGTTGGGTCCAAGGATTGGCGAAGTTCATGAAGGTCGCTTCGCATCTGCGTCGCGCTGATCCAAAAGGGCTGGCCGGTTGGATATTGATAAAACCAGAACTGATAGTTGCGCCGAAGTTCTTGAAAGGATCGCAGATCGTTGAACATGGGCATCCACGTCAAAGGGCTTGACCAAAGCCCGTGAACCATCACAACCGGAACGCGATTGGGGTCAAAGGGTTCGAGCATATAGATGCCCCGAAGCTTTTCCGTTTTGTTCGGATCGAAAAGTCCTACAGTGCTATTGGTTTGTTCGCGAAATTTTTCGTTATCCAGGAAGTAGGCCAATGGGGTGCTCAGATCGGACTGCAGGGGGACCAAACGAGAGTTCAGTTGGATGTCGGTGGAATCCAATGGATCGTGCAGTTCGAGGACGCACGGATGGCGGTGCTGGCTGTCTCGAGACGTGTGGAGAGTCGGTGAAGTAACGCGGAGCAGGGCGGTGACGGGAAAGGAAAGGCCTTCGGGGTAATACTTCTCGGTCGGATCGTTTCCGTCATGCGGACGGCGAACCGCGATCATGGGAACGCCGACGCCGAAGCTCACATTGGCGGCGTCGAATCCGCTGACTTGATAGTCGCTGCAGAACTTCAACTGCGCGAAATCGGCATCGCGCCAGGAGCCTCGTGCGACGACTTGCACGTCGTAATCCTTGGCCGATGTCTTGATGCGGTAGCTGTTGCCAGGCTTCAAATTCCCTTGCCGGCTGACCAATCGCAGTGTGGCTTCCAAGGAGCTGTTGTAGAGATCGCAAGCCCCGCGAAACTGAGGATCATAAGGGTTTCGGGAGACATCCAGATCGGGGCAAAAGAGATAGAGGTACGCGTTGCTCACCGAGACGCTGTACATGTCGAGGGCTTGCCCTTCGTTCCCGCTCCGCTCGGCTTTGGTCCCGATAATGTAGGCGACTTCCGCAATCGCATAGACCTTCTCAGCTCCCCGTTCATCGGTTGCGAGTTCCTGCAATTGGATCAAACAGCCGCTTGGATCTTTTTCGTACAGGTCGAGGAGTGCATAGTGCCGGAGCAGAGATGATGTCCGCGCCGTAATCTGGGGGCCAGAGCGGGCTGCCAGTTGCAGTGTTTCGGTCAGTGGATTGAACGGATTCGAACGCATGGTGACGTACTTCTGCGTCGCACAGCCGCAGAAGAATATCCCCACCAAACAGAAAAGGAGCGGGACGCACGACAAGTCGGGCGCTCGACACCAGGTTCTGAGTAAATAGTGGAGAAGTTGGTTTCGGCTCATGCAGTGCTAGCAAAGTTCGCGTTTTTCCATGTCCGCGATCGGTTCATAGCAGTCGGGGCTGAAGCGATGCAATGGCAGATGGCTAGTTCGGGCAAGTGAGGCGATTTGCGTCGTCGGAGGCTGGATTTGCAGGGCTACCCTGCCCTGGTTCCGGTTTGCGAGCTATCATGGGGCCCGGTCTGGCGCTCGCCGGATTGGACCCTTCTCGTTCCCTTCGCATCGCAACCACGACACCGCATGACCAATGACTGGAAGCTCTTGATTTGTCTGGTGGCGGGAACGGTCATTCCGGCGGCGATCATCTCGTGGTGGGTAGTCGGCTGGGTTCGCAAGCGTGCGTTGAATTTGGGTTTGATGGATTTACCGAACGATCGCAAGGTGCATACGGTTCCGATCCCTCGTGGTGGTGGAATCGGAATCGCGTTAGGGGTTACTCTCACCTTTGCGATCGGGGCTGTCGCGGTTTGGGGACTGCATAGGGACTGGTTAGGGATTCAGCAGTTGTTGCCGGAATCGGTCGTTGTTCATCTCCCTGGTTTGGTGAGCCGACTTGGGGCGTTTGGAGTGTTGCTGGGAGGAGGGATCGCGTTGGCCGTTCTGGGGCTGTTCGACGATCTCCGCGGATTGCCTTGGCAACTCCGATTGGCGGTCGAGTTCCTGGTGGCAGGGGTCGTCGTGTACTGGCAGAATCTTCAGCTTACCGCCTATATTCAGATTCCATGGCTTACGTCCTTGATGAGCGTCTTTTGGATCGTTTTGTTGATCAACTCGTTCAACATGCTCGACAACATGGACGCGCTCAGCTCGGGTGTTGCGGCGATCATTTGCGTCATGCTTACCGCCATGTTGTTATTGCCGGGTGGGGAATTGCCCAAACAGCCTCAATTGTTCGTTTCCGCTATGCTCTTGACGCTCTTAGGTGCATTGCTTGGTTTTTTGCGATACAACTGGCCTCCCGCTTCCATCTTTATGGGGGACTCCGGCAGTTACTTTGTCGGATACTGGATCGCGATTACGACTCTGCTATCAACCTATGTAGACGCAAGAGGGTCGACTCCTCATGCTGTGTTAGCGCCTCTTTGCTTTTTGGCGATACCTATCTATGACACGCTCAGTGTGGTTTTGATTCGATTGCGCGAAGGGCGCAGTCCTTTTCAAGCCGATAAACGGCATTTTTCGCATCGTCTGGTGAGCTTGGGCTTGAGTAAGAAGCAAGCGGTCTGGGCAATTTACTTGGCTACGATCACTTGCTCATTAGGGGCATTGCTCTTGCCAAGAACCGATCTGGTGGGCGCGTCGTTGGTTTTATTGATTGTGATTTGCATGTTGTTTTTGGTGAGCCAAATTGAAGGGATCTTGCGAAGAGGACCAGGTGATTCGTGAAGTCGAACCAGGAGTTGCAGAATCATGAAAACTGGGTCATTCAGCTCCCGGATCGCGTGACCCAATTTCTGTTGGGGCTTTATTGGGTCATGTCGCAGTGGAATCCGTGCGATTCGACGAGTGTATCGATGGGAAGCTCTCTTTACCTGATCCTCATTGGATTGGCATTGGGTTTCTTCACGTCGATCGACCGATTGCTGGGTGAGAGTCGCCACACTATTTCATTGCCTTGGAAGTTAGCAATCACCGGATTCTTTGCTTGGTTGTTATTAGCTACGTACCAAGTGTTTGATCGAGGGAATTTTCGATCCGCGACGCTAGGATTTTGGCAATCCGTTTCTCTCTTGGGGGTAGCGAGCGCTGCCTATTACCAGTTCACGAAGCCGGGACGCATGGAGTCCCATCTACGGTGGGTTCTCGGTACGGCGGCTGGAACGGTCTTGTATGCTTTGTACCAATACTTGATCAGCATGCCTCGATTGCGAGAGCAGTTTGCAGCCAACCCCGATGCCATATTGCAGGGGAAAGGGATCGTCCCCGGGACAGGGGAAGCGATGCAGTTTGCAAATCGTTTGATGAGCACTGAACCAATGGGGCCGTTTGCATTGACGAATTCGTTGGCAGGATTCATCGGTCCCTGGCTCGTGGTCGCGCTGGGTGCGATTGTGTGGCTATGTCTTCCTGACACGGGACCGGAAGGTGGAGGCAAGCGTCGGAGTCGGCATTGGACGCGGCGATTCCCTTCCTATTTTCTGACACTTTGGTTGCTCGTTGTCCTGGCAGCTTGGACGCTCGTCCTGACCAAAAGCCGTACGGCTTGGATCGCATCCGCGGTTTCGTGCGCTTTGTTAGGATTGATCGCGCATCCCGTGGTACGTCGTTCTTGGGATCGCGGCAGTCGTTATTGGTCGATCGCAGCACCGTCGCTCTTGGGTTTGTTCTTGATTGCACTTTATATCTTTTGGCGCGATCCTCAATTGCTCACCGAGGCGGGAAAGTCTTTGGCGTATCGCATGGAGTATTGGCGAGGCGCGTGGCAATTGATCGAACGATCGCCTTGGTTAGGAGATGGTCCACTCCAATTCCAAGACATGTATGTCCGGGTCAAGGAACTTTCGGCCTCCGAAACCCCCGCGGATCCCCACAACATGTGGATGGAGATCGGAGTGTGGGCGGGACTTCCTACCCTCGTGATCGCAGCAGGTATTGGATTTGGTCTTCTGCAGCGATTCGCCTTGATGCCTATCCAAGCATCTCTACTTGCCGAGAACCACGATCGCAAAGAGGACAAGGGGCTTCGGCGTCTCAAGGCATCGGACTTCGGCGCATCTTTTGGTTTAGTATCGGTGGTTGCCTTCTCCTTTTTGTCTCCCGAATTGGATACCCAACTGACCGCTCTTTTGTTTGCAGGTGGGTGTTTTTACACCTATCTAACCCTCGCGTCCCCTACGTGGGAGCGGTTCGTTTTTGAGAACGGCATGAAGATAGGGTTGATCCTTTGCACGTTTCTCGGGATTCATTTTCTGTTCTCCGGGGGGTGGATGCAGCCGGGGAACATGAACACAGCGGTGATCGGTGCCGTGCTTGGTTTTATCGGTCCCACTCGTCGTGCCATGAGACGGGAAGAGTTGTATGTCTGGAGTCCATCGATCCCGTTGGTCGCGTGGATTGGGTTAGTGGGAGTGTTCTTGATCTTCTTTTATGGTCCTGAGAATCGGCTCGCTACCTGGGAAACCGATTTGGCCATGGGGAAATGGAAATCGGCTTCTTCCTCGGAGTGGGAAACGATGCTCGAAGTTCATCCGTGGGCACCTCAGATACCGGAAGAGATTGCCAAGCATGCGCTGGGCAAATCCATGGACAGACGGATGGGAGAGTCAGCCCGTCGGGAGTGGATCAACCTGTTCCTCAAGGCAGACGACGCCATGAGAAAGCGGTCGCCTCGGAGCTGGAATATTGCGTATCAAAGCGCGATATGGAACCGCATGTTGGCCGACGAGAGTCAGGCGAATTCCGAGTTGGCTGCGACATTGGTGAGTCGGTCTAGCGCTGCGAGTCGGGAAACGGCTGCCATGTACCCTTCGTCCATTCCCGTGCAATTGCAATACGCCTTGTTCGCCTTCTCCGATGGCGATGTGGAGGGGGCAATCGAAGGATGGAGGCAAGTCGACGCGATCGAGTCTACCACGCCCCATGCGGACAGAAAGTTGGCAGCCGCCACCGTTTACTTGCCCGATAGGCTGCATGCGGGTTGGGGCGTGGATGGAAATCCGAGTTGGGGGAGGGATCCGAGCGGGTTTGTCCGCGCTGAACCGGCTTTCGCGAGGTTGCGTAGTTCGCTGCAATTGTCAGAATAGCATTTTGTTTGGCTGACGCCCGGAGCGCGTCGCGACTTTGATCGACCGATCTTTTGCCGGCTTGAGACCCATGAAAACAGCGTTGATCCTCATTCTATTGTGCGTTGGGCTCGGTTTTGGAATCGCGACGAGCGAACTGAGCGGAAGAACCGCCGGGCTGAAGCACATCTACGGCGTTGTGGAGGATATGGATGCCGCGTTGGCCAAATCGACGCAGGTGGAAGTAGCGGATCTTGCGAAAATCGAGGTCGTGGGCGGAACGGAACTCGATTTCGGCACCATGAAAAAAGGGACTCGCCGAAGCCATAAATTTGTCTTCAAGAATGCTGGGGAATCCACCGCGGACGTTTGGTTCAAGGCGAGCAGTTGCAAATGCACGGTCGGGAAATTCGAGAAAGCGACCCTTAAGCCGGGAGACACGACCGAGGTTGAGCTCGAGTGGATCGTCGAAGGAATTAGCAGCGACTTTGCCCAGACTGCAACGATCGGAACATCGGCTCCCAACCAAGAGGAGATCAAGCTGACGATCAAGGGCCGGGTGGGCGAATCCCTCATGTTCGAACCATCCATGCTGGATCTCGGCGAGTTCATGTCCAATGAGTCGCACGAGTTCAAAGGGAGACTTTTCAGTTTCGAGGAAATCCCTTTGGATGTACCCACCGCTTCGGTCGGTGATTCCGCGATCTCGTCCAAGTTTTCGGTTTCGCTCGAGCAACCCCGAAAACCTGAACCTGGCGAGTTTCCCAACTACGACGAAGCGAGACAGGTGTTGGAATTCAAGGTGACGGTCAACAAAGGGGTCCCCTCTGGAAATATCAATACGAACTTGATGTTCGTCCGGCATTTTAAAGATGGCGAATCGGAGTCCATTCCGTTGAAAATCATCGGTCGATGCATCAATCCCATTCGAATCATCGCGGGCAATGATTACGACGAAGAGAGAGATGTTTTGAAGATGGGAAATGGGACAAAGAAAGAGGGTCTCAAAAAGAGTTTCTTGCTCGCGGTGAAAACCAACGACTACCCCGATGCCAACATCACCTTCAAACGGGTGACGCCGGACGCCATTGTGGATAAGGTTCGGGTGATGATCGGCGAGCCTCAGGTGACCAAGTCTCAAAAGATCTTCCCGATCACCATAGAAATCCCCGCGGGGACCGAGCCGGTGGAACTGAACGGGTTGTTCGGCAAGGACTTTGGCAAAGTCGTTTTCGATACGAATATGGAGAATTCCCCTGAGGAGTCGATCTTCCTCCAATTCAAGATCTCGGAGTAATTCCGGTCTCGTCGCAAAGCGTTCTCCATGTATGCATCAGGCCCCTCCATGCTTGGATGGGAGGGACCTCCGGGCGTCGTTCCCGCAGCAATAGCAGCGAAGGATTCGATTCCCCTAACGATTTTTGCGTCAATAGCCGATGCAACGGTAAAATCGATTATGACGATCGCGCATCGTCTTCTCGTTCCGCCGATCTCAAGCTAGCGAACCATGGCAAAACGACAGCAATCCATCGAGAAGCGACGATTCCTTCGGCGTGCAGCAATTCTCTCGCTCCTTATCGGAGCTTCGCTGGGGTTACCGATCCTAACTGCAGCCGGTGATCCGCCGAAGCGTTTCTTCCCGGGGCTTGGGAAGGGAAAGCTGGGAAACCTGTGGCAAGGGAATAAGCGTCCCGATCTGCCGTCCGCACCGAACTCGTCGACTGAGAAAATAGCGAGAGAGAAGACTGTCCAAGCGGGAGAGCGACGTTCAGAAGAATCTCACGAGGGGGAGCCGGTAGGGATTCCGGTGAATACACCTCAGACACAGATCCCCACCAATAAAGTGGATCGCGCCCAGACTTCGTTGCAGGAATCGGCAACGACAGCGCCACCTGTCAATGTCGCAACGGAAGCGGAGCGAAATCAAGTCATTGCACCGGACTGGAAAGATCCCTGGGCGGTTTTCTTCGTGACCGGGCGTCAGTTTGGATATATGGAACCGTGTGGCTGTACGGGGCTGGAGAATCAAAAGGGAGGACTGATGAGAAGGGATTCCCTCCTCGAAGGGATTCGCAATCGAGGTTGGAATGTGATTCCTCTCGACGCCGGAAACCAGGTCCGATCGCGAGGGAAGCAGTCGGAAATCAAGTTCGACTGGACTTCCAAAGCATTTTCCATGATGGGGTACGGGGCGGTTACGTTCGGTGAAGATGACTTGAAATTGAGTCAAGACACCCTGGTTTATCAGTTGGTTAGCTACGCAGGGGATTCGAACGGAAGCAATGGTCCTCTTTTTGTTTCCGCCAACGTCTCCATTTTCCCGGACCTTGATACGACACACAAAGTCATTCGTGTTGGAAACAAGAAGATAGGGATAACCGGAGTTCTCGGAGATGAGAACGCGTCGAAGCTCGAAACAGTCGCCGATTCGTTGACGATCAAACCTGCAAAGGAATCGTTGGCTGCGGTGAAGAAATTGCTGGATGCGGAACGATGTGACTTCACTGTCCTTCTCGCACATGCTTCGCTTGAGGAGTCGAGACTCCTAGCGAAGAGCGTACCAGGATTCTCGATGGTGATCACAGCGGGGGGCTATGGTGAACCGACTTACAGGCCAGAGCTGATCCCGGGAACGGAAACCCAAATGGTGCAGGTAGGCACCAAGGGGATGTACGCAGGGCTCGTCGGCCTCTTCAACGATGCAAAGGAGCCTCTGCGATACCAACGCCTGGCCTTGAGCTCCCAGTTTGAGGATTCTCCACGCATGGTAGAGTTATTCAGCAAGTACCAGGACCAGCTCAAAGCCGAAGGGATGGAGCGTTTGGGGAAGCGCCCCCAAAATCATCCGACGCAGCGCGAGTTCGTGGGCTCCGAGAAATGCGGCGAATGCCACACCGCGGCCTATGACATTTGGAAGAACACTCCGCACGCCCATGCCACCGATTCCATTGTCGAACCCCCTGAGCGATCCCTCCCCCGTCACTTCGACCCGGAGTGCATTTCCTGCCACACCACCGGATGGAATCCTCAGGATTTCTTGCCCTACAAGACAGGGTACGAGTCGTTGGAGAAAACGCCACACATGACCGGGAACGGGTGTGAAAACTGCCATGGTCCCGGAAAGAATCATGCGGACGCGGAATCGGGTGATATCGAGGCAACCAAGGAGCTTTTGGCAAAACTGCGACAGGAGATGCAATTGCCATTGGCTAAAGCCCACGACAAATGTTTGGAGTGCCATGACATCGACAACAGCCCTGACTTTCACAAGGACAATGCGTTCGAAGAGTATTGGGAGCAAGTGAAGCACTACGGTAAGGATTGATGGCATACGACCGAATAGCGGTATGATTTCGCTATACTATCAGGTCGGACTCCATCTTCTTTCTCCTATTGGAAAGCGTTCGTGTGAAGAGAATCGCCGTCATCGGGGCAGGCATTAGCGGATTGTCATGCGCTTGGTATCTGCAGCGAGAGGCGCCCGAAGCACAGGTCGATGTGTTGGAAGCGTCGAGCCGCGTGGGTGGGGTCATCCAAACCCACAACGAATCTCCTTACCTGGCGGAACTTGGGGCGGACAACATTGCCACCCTCCTACCCGACGCTTTGGAACTGGTCCAAGAATTAGGTCTGCGCGGTGATTTCATCACCCCCAATCCGGAACACCGATTTGCTCAAGTCGTGCGTTCGGGGCGGATTCTACCGATTCCGAACGGGTTTTCGCTGATGCAACCGACTCAAATGGATGCGATCCTTTGGTCCCCCATCTTGAGCTGGACAGGAAAATTAAGAGTCCTCAGCGAGTACTTCATCCGACCCAAAACGGGCGATCAAGACGAAAGCGTGGAATCCTTTGCGGTCCGACGGCTCGGACGAGAATGCTTTGACCGATTGGTGGAGCCCATCATCGGAGGTATCTTCACCGCACGCGCCGAGACCCTCAGCATGAAAGCGACCATGGATCAGTTTCTTCGGATGGAGAAAGAGCATGGCGGTTTGATTCGGGGAGCCCTTGCGAAAAAAAGAAGCGAGGCCAAATCGGATCAATCTGCTCGCAAGGCGAGAGGGGCCCGGTACGATCAATTTCTAGCACCTCGGCAAGGCATGGGTTGGTGGATGAACGCCCTTCGCGAACGCTTGACGGCTTCGGTGCATCTAAATGTTCGCGTTTCCGAAATTGAAGTTCGTACCGATGGACGTTGGGCCCTTCTCGGCGAGAATCTGCCCGATCCGAACGCGTGCTACGACGCCGTTTGTTTATCGACCCCCAGTTGGGTCAGCGCTGATTTGCTAATCCATACGGCACCGGATGTCGCAGCCCTGCTAGACCGCATCCCGTATGCCTCTTCCGCCGTCGCTATCTTGGCGATACCCAAATCTGAGATTCGTCCGGAGGCGATGTGTTTTGGCGTGGTGGTCCCCAAAACCGAGTCCCGAGATGCGTTAGCGATCAGTCTATCCAGTGAGAAGTATCCTGGTCGATGCACGGATGATACCGTTCTGGCTCGCGTATTTATGGGAGGAGCAATCCGACCCGAATTGCTCGACCAAACAGATGAGCAACTTCTTCAAATCGCCCGCCGAGAGATCCAGGCATTGTTGGGCGTTACCAGTTTGCCGCGATGGCAAAAGCTCGTGCGATGGAATCAAGCGATGCCACAGTACTTGGTCGGGCATTGCGAGCTGAATCAAAGCATCCGGGACGGCTTACAGCGGCATCCTGGAGTCTTCCTGACGGGCAATGCCTACGAGGGAGTTGGGATTCCGCAATGCATTCGTCTGGCCAAGAAAACCGCTCAGTCGATCGCTCAATTTGTGAATGGCTAAACGCGAGCCAGGGTATTGTCGAGTCAAACCCTGGCATTGTTTTCCCATCCGGTAGCCTTACTTGGCCGCAGTGGTGGCAGGTGCTTCAGGGGCTACTGAGACAGCACCTTCCGCTGGGGCAGGGGCGGGGATTTCTGCGATGCTCAGAATGTAATTGACCAAGTGCCACAGGTCGTCGTTCGTGAGCCCTGGGAGACCTTCACCTTGCGACAGCGCGGCCGCCGGCATTGTCGCGCCGGGGATACCATAGCGAATGCGTCGATAGAGATCGATCGGTTCGCGTCCGCCTCGGAAGTAACCTGCGACGATATTCCGTGGCTTGAGTGGTTGGGGCTTCAATCCGCCTCGCGCGAGCAGGGGCAATAGTTCTTCGGTGTCAGTGGGTTTGATCCCAATTTTTGCTGTCCAGTCTTTCGTCCAGTCGTCGTAATCGGGGGCCTGTGGACCGTCCCCTTTTGCGGACTCTCCATGGCACTTCGCGCATGCGGCATCATTTCCAACGAAAAGCTTTTTGCCCTTCTCGATGGACTCTGCCAACTGGGCCTTGTTCTCGTCGGTTTCGCTTCCAAAGAGCGGGAAGTCAGGCATCTCGGGTTCTTCGACTTTGTCTTCCGCCTCGGCCCAAGAGTCTGCAATATCGATTAGAAGTTCTTCCGCCAGATCGAGTTGTTCCTTAAGCTCGGGGCTGGGGGACTCTGCGCCGGCCACCTTCAACGAAGCGTTGTAGAGTCGCCCTTCTTCCAAGTCTAAATCGTAGGCAGCCGTATAAAGGAGCTTGCGTTCGAACTCGCCCCGTATCGACAAAAAGATAACGTAGTCGACCAGTGCATCGAGTTGTTTATCCGAGAGCTTTGTAAACTTGGGCATTTGGGAATCCCCAAGCCCCTCCAAGAGAATTCCTTTCAAATCTGACTTGAGAGGTTTCCCGGTGCGTGACGTGCTCTTGTATTTGAAAATGCCGTGTCGGAATTCACGGGGGTAGGGATTCTGACTAGCGGCGACTGGCCCTCTTCCTTGCCCGCTCTCGCCATGGCACGAGGCACATTGCTGTCGATACAGTCCGGTTGCGCCAGGCTCGGCCGAGGCGGGGGGCATACCTGCCGCCATCTTGAGGTTCTCAAGAGAAATTAGGTCCGGGTAGTCCGATTCGAAAATCGGTGGCAATTTGGGATCGTTCAATGTTCCAAACCACTCGATCAGCAAGTCCTGCGCGTCACGGGTTGGCTGCTCCAACGGGAGATCCTCGGCAATCTCAAGAGAATGCGAGTAAAGCAAGTTCGGTTCGTGCTGAGCAATCCGATTGGCGCTCTGATCGCAACCGACCGCGCACAGTCCTCCTACGAGAAGCAGTGCGAGAGAATGGCGACGAGATCTATTGGGAACGGTGTTGAACATGATAAATCCTGCGGGAAAATAAGTTCCTTGGAGCGGAGCGGCTATTTTTTCGATAGCTCTTTGATTTCGATGTTGCGCCAACGGACTTCAAATGGACCTTGATCTTTTCCAATGCCATGCACTTGAAGACCGATGAACCCTTCTGCGTAGGAGATGGGATCCGTTAAATCCTCAATCAACTTGCCATTGATCCAAGTTTGAACGCGAGGACCGACCGCTTTCACGTGATATTGATTCCATTCGTTGTTTTTGAGTTCGCTGTGAGGAGGTTGTGTAGGAGATACCCAACCACGCCCCGTCGCTTCGCCGTACAAGTATCCGGCTTCTCCCGGGCTGGATTCAATCTCGACCTGCAAACCATGGACGCGACCGCTGTCTTTTTCCGGCAAGCTCTTAGATCGAATCTGCACGCCTGAATTGAGTCCGTTGTCGACCTTTACTTCAAACCGCAGTTCGAAGTCACCAAAAACTCTCTCCGTACAAAGAAAGGAATTGGGACTGCCGGTCGCCGTTCTCCCAACGACAGCATCTCCTTCGATTCGGTACGTTGCCCAACCATTCTTTTGCGTCCAACCCGCGATGCTCTTTCCGTCGAACAATCGTGTCCACCCCTCTCCACTAGGTGCCGCAGGGGCCGGGGAGTCTTGATTTCGAACGACTTTTGCTTCTTGAGCGAACAGCGTTTCAGTATCCAATACGAACGTCATGGCAGAGGCGGCGATCGCAATCGCGAGCTTCGCTCGCAGCGTTATTGGCCTGGGAGATAATTGCATGGAGAGGTCCTCGACGGGATGAAGGTGGGGGAATACGATTTTGGGGACTCAAGCGAGGAAATAGTCACGCTCTACGTTATTGGAGTGTACCCCACAAAACGTTTGTTTACGAGCCAACCATCTCCCACCCTTTCGCGGATGCGACGAATTGCCATGACGGATTTTCTCAATAGCCGATGCGAGAATCGGGCGAATTCGGCTTCCTATCCGCGAACAAGGCTCAGGCGAAATCGCAGGTGGCCTTGGCTACGGGATATGGTGCAAGAGACGTCGTTGGCTCCGTCTCATTTGATTTGGCCTCTCTTTGTCATTGAAGGTGATAATCGCCGCGAACCAGTCCTTTCCATGCCCGGTGTCGAACGGATGAGTATCGACTTGGCCACCGCGGCTGCAGCCAAAGCCGCTGAACTTGGAATCGGCGCGGTCGCGATCTTTCCGGTCACGCCGAGCCAACTCAAGTCGGACTCGGGACAGCACGCAGTCGATCCCAATAATTTGATCTGCCAAGCCACCCGCAGTATCGCGTCCGCCGTTGGAGAACGGATTGGAATTGTTTGCGACGTTGCGCTCGATCCGTATACCACACATGGTCAAGACGGAATTGTCCGGGATGGATACGTCGTGAACGATGAAACCATCACGGTGCTTTGCGACCAAGCGGTGAATCAAGCCCGCGCGGGTGCAACCATGATTGCCCCTTCCGATATGATGGATGGTCGTATCGGGGCGGTCCGAGATGCACTCGACGCCAACGGGTATCAACACATTCCCATTCTGTCTTATGCCGCCAAGTACGCATCCGCTTACTACGGACCCTTTCGCGACGCAGTCGGTTCCGCGTCCAATCTAGGTGGTGCCGACAAGAAGACTTACCAAATGAACCCCGCCAACTCGGACGAAGCCTTGCGAGAAGTCGAGTTGGATATCCAAGAAGGGGCAGACATGATCATGGTCAAACCTGGCATGCCCTATTTGGATATCGTCCGGCGACTTCATGACCGCTTTCCAGTTCCCCTCGCGGTGTACCAAGTCTCCGGTGAATATGCGATGCTCAAGTTCGCGGCCCAAGCAGGTGCGCTCGACGAACGGAAAGTTGTCTTGGAAAGCATGATCGCGTTTCGTCGAGCCGGAGCTTCCGCCATCCTCACCTACTTCGCGTGCGATGTAGCGACTTGGTTGAACGACCGATAGCTGCCAATCGAAGGATCGAGTTCGAGGTTCGATCCCCTGGCCAGTTAATTCCCGCTCGCCCCAAGCACTTCGTCGATGTGCTTCAGCAGCAATTCTCGCTCTTCGATGTCCAGCCAGACATAGGAGCCGACGGCATCTCCCTCCGCGTTCACCAGGACAAACCGATCGGGGTGTCCTCGCTTCTCCACGCCGTCTAAAAAGAACTTCTCGATCCCCACACGCATGGTGTATTCGATCGGAGCATACAACAAGAACCAGCGTTTTGGATCGGCCCCATATGACGTTGCGTATTCCGCCAGCTTCTCTTGCGTGTCGATCTCCGGATCGACGGTGATGCTCACAAAGCGGATGGGCTTGTCTTTGTACTTGTTGTGCAGCAACTGCATTTGCGAAGATTGCCGTGGGCAGCTACCTGGGCAAGTGGTGAAGAAAAAGCAAGCGACATAGGGCTGCCCTCGAAGGGACTCACTGGTGACTTTGTTCCCGTTTTGGTCCGTGTATTCAAATTCGGTGAGCCACTTCGGTTGCTCCTTGGCCGACTGCACCAAGCTGGAGAGAGCCTTGCGGCGGCCAGGGTCTTTCTCGGCCTGGCGAATCTCCCAAGGGTCTTCCTCCTCTTCAGCATGCAACTCGGCATCGGATTGCGATTGCGCCAGTTGGGGAGCGTTCACGATGCGATAAGCCCTGTAGGCCATCGCCGATATCGTTCCCAATGCGATTCCCGCGAGAATCCCCATCGTGCGAAATGCATTGCGACTCAATCGTTTTCTCCTCGGACACGAACTCAGTGGTAAACGCCCCGCAGTATAGCGGGGTAAGCAAATTTCGCCGAGACTCCCATCACGCTAAGCGATAAGGTCATGGACGACGTTTCCATGCACATCGGTCAATCGGAAGTCTCGTCCAGCCCAACGATAAGTGAGCTTCTCGTGATCGAACCCCATCAAATGAAGGATGGTGGCGTGCAGATCATGGACATGCACTTTGTTTTCGACGGCTTTGAAGCCGAACTCGTCGGTCGCTCCGTAGGCCGTTCCGCCTTTGACTCCACCACCTGCCATCCACATGGTGAATCCATAATGATTGTGATCGCGACCGGTCATCGTCCCTTGATTCGAGCCTTCCTTTGGCATCTCGACGGTGGGGGTCCTTCCAAACTCACCACCCCAGATCACAAGCGTGTCTTTAAGCATATCGCGTTCTTTTAGATCGCTCAGGAGAGCCGCAATGCCTTGATCGCTCTCCTTGGCCAATCTGCCATGCTCCCTCTCCAAATGGTCATGGCTATCCCACGGTTGACCTTGTCCGTGCCAAAGCTGGATGAATCGAACGCCATGTTCGAGCAAACGCCGCGCGATAAGCAATTGCCTTGCCTGGACGCCAGGACCGTATTTGTCTAGCACATGTTGTGGTTCACGCGTGACATCGAAGATTTCTGACGCCTCCCCCTGCATGCGATAGGCCAGTTCAAAGGATTGAATCCTCGCGTCGATCATCGGGTCGCCAAGTCTCGATTTTCGATGTTCGTCGTTGAGAGCTTGGATCAAATCCAATTGCCGACGCTGGGCTTCTCGCGACAATTTTTTGTTGGCCACATATTCGATCAGTTTGTCGATCTCTTTGTGCTGGGTATCGATGTAAGTGCCTTGAAAAATCCCAGGCAAGAATCCCGATTGCCAATTTTGGGATTCCTGAATGGGGTACCCGCCGGGACACATGGCGATAAAGGCAGGCAAGTTCTGGTTTTCTGTCCCAAGACCATAGGTAAGCCATGACCCCATGCTCGGCCGTACCAGTCTCGCTTCGCCTGTGTTCATGAGCAAAAGGGAGGGCTCATGGTTGGGAACATTCGCGTGCATCGACCGAATCACGCACAGATCGTCTGCGTGCGCTGCGGTTTTGGCAAAGAGGTCGCTGATTTCCAGCCCTGACTCGCCATACTTCTGGAACTTGAATGGACTGCCATAAAGAACCCCCGTTGGACGCTCGGTTCGAGGCGTTTCTCCTGGCATTGGCTTCCCTGCGTACTCCGCTAATGCCGGTTTCGGGTCGAACGTGTCGACGTGCGAAGGGCCACCGTTGCAAAAGATATGGATGATCCGCTTCGCTCGCGGGGCGAAATGGGGAGCTTTGGGAACAAGCGGGTTGATTTGGTCAATCTCGCCGGCTGACAGGGTTTCCCCCAGCATCGACTGGGCAGCTAATGCCCCCATACCGATGCCGAACTGTGTCAAAAGTCCGCGGCGATTCAAGGCTTGGCAATTCATACGCTGGAAAATCAAGACTTTTAGGAGGGAGGGGAGGCAGGACTGGAGGGAGTGATGCCCCGCGCATGGTGAAGTTTGAACAGTGGCACGCCTCCATTCTACCTACCTGCGTCTCTCAGGAATAGATTCACTCCTCGAGGGACGTGGCTGCAGGATGGGGATCGGAGCGAAAGGAGGAGCAAATGTGACGGGAGGAGCGATTCTTCCCCATAAAACGACACGATCCTTCGCGGGTGCGAAGGATCGTGCACAATTTTTATTGGATCCGTCCACTCACGGATCGGACCTTGTAGGAGTCGGGCCTCATAGCAGTCGGGCCTAGTATCGGTAGTTGTCCGACTTGAATGGGCCGTTAACGTCTACCGAAATGTAATCCGCTTGTGCTTTGCTTAGCGTGGTCAGTTTGACCCCGAGCTTTTCCAAGTGGAGTCGCGCGACTTCTTCGTCGAGGTGCTTGGGCAACGTGTAGACTTGCTTCTTGTAGGTACCATTTTTGCGTTCCTTCCAAAGTTCCAATTGTGCGAGAACTTGGTTGGTGAAGCTGGTGCTCATCACGAAGCTGGGGTGGCCGGTCGCGCAACCAAGGTTCATCAATCGACCTTCGGCGAGAACGAGAATGCTTCGCTTGGTTTCGTGGAAGTACCATTGGTCGAATTGCGGCTTGATGTTGCGGCGTTCGACTTTACCGGTCTTTTGGAGCTTCTCCAAACCTGCCATATCGATTTCATTGTCGAAGTGGCCGATGTTGCAGACGATCGCTTTGTCCTTCATCTTTGCCATGTGCTCGGCAGTGATGATGTTGAAGTTACCGGTCGCCGTGACGAAGATATCAGCGGACTCGAGATAATCTTCGAGGGTCTTAACTTCGTAGCCTTCCATGACCGCTTGCAACGCACAGATCGGATCGATTTCGGTGACGATGACGCGGCAGCCTTGACCACGCAACGATTGGCAGCAGCCTTTCCCCACGTCTCCAAATCCGCAAACCACTGCGACTTTGCCCGATAGCATGACGTCGGAAGCTCGGTTTAGTCCGTCGATCAACGAGTGACGGCAACCGTAGAGGTTATCGAATTTGCTCTTAGTGACCGAGTCGTTGACGTTGATCGCGGGGAACAAAAGCTCTCCGGTCTTCGCCATGCCGTAGAGGCGTTTGACTCCCGTGGTGGTCTCTTCCGATACACCCTGAATCACTTTGCCCATCGCTGTGTAACGACCGGGATTGACGACGAGTTCCTTTCGAAGGGTATCGAGGATCACTCCCCATTCTTCGGGTTCGGATTCCGCGTTGAAGTCAGGAACCACTCCGGTCGCTTCGTACTTGGTACCCAAGTGAATGAGCATCGTCGCATCGCCGCCATCGTCCACGATCAAATCGGGACCGGATCCGTCTGGCCAAACCAATGCTTCCACGGTGCACCACCAGTATTCCGGCAGCGTTTCACCTTTCCACGCGAAGACAGGAGTTCCAATGGGGTTGTCCAAGCTGCCGCCGCGACCGACAACGACGGCTGCTGCTGCGGTGTCCTGCGTCGAGAAAATATTGCAACTGACCCATCGGACGTCTGCACCGAGATCGACCAACGTCTCGATCAAAACAGCCGTTTGGACGGTCATGTGAAGCGAGCCCATGATTTTGGCGCCGGCCAATGGCTTTTCGGCTCCGTAGCGAGCGCGGAGGGCCATCAAGCCGGGCATCTCGTCTTCGGCAAGCTGAATTTCCTTGCGGCCCAAGCTCGCCAACGCCTCGGCTTCGCTTCGGTTCCCATCCGCCAACAAATCAAAAGCCTTCACCTTGAATGGCAAACGATCGCTGTTCGCGCTGCCACTCAGCTGCTTCGGTGCCTTGGCTACTGTACTCATTTCGCTACTCCCGCTCACTATTGTCCGCAATGATTCCAACAAAACTGGCCCGGAGCATCCATCGGATTCTTCGCCCGAGCCGTCACCACTATATCATCCGCCTATCCGGATGAAAAGATAACCAAGCATAGGGATCCGCGAAAAAGATTTTTGACGCGGCGGGTTAGACGGCCAAGCGAATGGGGGTTGGAAATTCGAGGACAAATTTGGTCCCTCGTCCAACTTCGCTTTGGACGGCAATGCGGCCACCGTGGGCTTCCACGATTTTCCGGGCGGTTGGCAGCCCCAACCCGGATCCACCGTGTTTGGTCGAATAAAACGGCTCGAACATTCGCATCGCGGTGACTTCGTCCATCCCGCAGCCGGTGTCGATCATTTCTAGTGCGACGCCTCCCGGTGTGGAGTAGGTCCGCACCAACAGCTCCCCACCATCGGGCATGGCCTCCAACGCGTTTTTCACCAAATTTAGCAACGCGGCTTGCAGGGAGTCGCTGTGTAGCTTGATATTGGGAAGGTTGGAGTCGAGATAGGTTTGGAGGTGGACATCGGTTTTGTCCGCCTGCGCGCGGTAGAGCGATAGGACTCGCTGGATCTGATCGTTGAGAGATCCGATGGTCATCTCGAGATCTCGCATCCTCGCAAAGCGAAGGAAATCGCGCAAAAGATTCTCCAAGCGGTTGCACTGCTGCCGGATCATGTCGACTTTGGCGATCGCTCGTCGTTGCCCCGGGAACGGGGACTCCTCCAATTCCTCGCAGAGCAAGTCCGTGTTCATATGAATCACCGACAGCGGATTCTTGATCTCATGGGCGAGGGACCCGGCCAACTCGGCCAGCTCGTTGTACTGCCGACGGAGTTCGTCGGCATGCTCTTGTAGGGTGTTGGAGGAGGGAGAATCGTTTGCCATTCAGAAGAGCTCGTGGTGCTATCGAACTGGAGGGGAGAGGTACCTCCGAACTAGGAAGTCATCTCGCAGGGAGGTCCGCTCGGGATTCGGATTTAAAAATTCTCACTCGCCAATCCCTTTCCGAATTGTACACCGCAACTACTATGCGCACAGCGTTCGCTACAACCGATACGACCGCTCCTCTCCAACAGGATGGCACGATGCTTTCCTCGGATTCCGTCCGCGCCTGGTCCTCGTAGGCACTACATTCCGGCTAGCAACCTCTCCTCGCCAGCCTCCTAGCTCTGATTCTTCATCCGTTTCCATTGGTTTGAACATCCATGAAGCTCCCTCGAATTCTTGGCTTTCTTTTTGCCGCGGCGATGATCGTCCCGGCGACATCCTGGACCCAAGCACAACAAACCACTTCGACCCTTCCAGAAGCTGGAATCAGCGAGCATCCCAACGAAATTTATGCCATTGTCGGGGCCTCGATCACCGTCGAGCCCGGAAAGAAAATTGAGAATGGCACGTTGATTATTCGCGATGGCAAGATTTCGGATGTGGGATCGGAGATCGCGATCCCGCCGGAAGCTCGCGTGATCAAACTCCAAGGAAAACACATTTACCCTGGATTGGTCGATGCAGGTATCGAAGCGGATCTCCCCCCCGCAGCCACCGCACCCGGCGTGGCGCACTGGAGCCGAGAAATCACCCCCGAGCGTTCCCTCGCCAACGAAATCACCACGGCCTCTACCGAATCGCTTTTCGGGAAGCTCCGAAAAGCCGGGATCACTACCGCACTGGTCTCCCCACGCGATGGAATTATCAAAGGACAGAGCGCTGTTTTCTCGACTGGCGACCTTCCAACTCAAGAAGCTCTGTTGCGTTCGAATGCGGCGCTTCACGTTAGACTTACAGTGAGCCGAGGCCGGGGACGAGATAGCTACCCGAGCAGTCCCATGGGGGCCGTCGCTCTTGCCCGACAGACATTTCTCGATGCCCAGTGGTACGCAGCGGCGCAGCAAGCCTATCGCACGCAATCGGGGCTTCCGAAACCCGACGACAACGCCGCCCTGCATGCGCTAACTCAGTCGATCGCTTCGGGGCAACCTGTTGTTTTCGATACGTTGAATGAACAATATGCCCTTCGCGCAGACAGCTTCGGGCGTGAATTCGGATTACAGGTAGTCTTGAAAGGTTCTGGGCAAGAGTACCAATTGCTCCAACCGATCGCGAAATTGATTCGAACAATGATCGTCCCGGTCAATTTCCCCAAACCACCCGCCGTCCAATCCTTTGAGCAATCGATCGACGTGGAATTGGAGGAGCTCACCCACTGGGAGCTGGCTCCCGAAAACCCCGCACGTCTTCGTCAAGCCGGCGTCCCGATCCTCCTTACTTCCTTCGGCCTAACGGACCCGAGCGAGTTTCTCCCCAATGTTCGCAAGGCGGTATCACGAGGGCTTTCCAAAGACGATGCCCTCGCAGCCATCACGGTTGAACCTGCGAAATTCTTAGGAGTCGAGGCCACCTGCGGGTCGCTTCGCCAAGGCCAGTGGGCGAATCTCATCGTGGCATCCGCCGATTTGTTCGAGGAAGCCTGCAAGGTAGAGGAGGTTTGGTCACGCGGACGACGCCCTGAAAATGCAGAAAAGACCACGAATTCCATGGATGGCAAGTGGCAGATTGCATGGGCAAGCGGGGAGCATCCGAATTTAGAGCTTCAACTGGAAATCAAAGATTCGCTCGGCAAAGCAAACGCTCTCGTTCGAGTTCCTTCGTCCGACAGCGAGCCCGCCAAGTCAGAGCTAAAAGATGCACCGGAGAAATCTGCCGATCCTCAAAAGGAAAAAGCGTCCAGCGAGACAAAAAAAGAATCCAAGCTGAAGAACTTGAAGGTCGAAAGCAACACGCTTACCGGGGTCATCGCGGCCGGAGTTTTAGACGATTCGTACAAGGGGAATGGATACGTTAGCGCCACGTTCCTGAACTCCGATTCCCCGTCCGAAGCAAGACTGCTCGGATCGATCGTTTGGCCCAATGGAACGACCGGGTTCTTTTCTGCAAAACGCGAATTCAGTTCGGATTCGACGTCGGAGCTAGCCAAGGATTCCGAGAAATCCGACTCGAAGCCGAAGAAGGAGGAAGCGAAGGAGACTGTCGTCGCGAAGATTCTTTCGCCCACGCTCTACCCACCCGGAACGATGGGAAGACAGTCGATACCGGAGCAGCACGAAGCGATTGTGTTTAAGAACACGACCCTGTGGACGTGCGGGCCCGAGGGACTGCTCAAGAACGTCGATTTGCTGGTCCGTCGCGGCAAGATAGATGCGATCGGTACGGGGCTAGACATTCCTGAAAACGCGCACGTCGTGGACGCTTCCAAATGGCAGATCAGCCCCGGACTGATCGATTGCCACTCGCACATGGCAACCGACAGTGGAATCAATGAAGCCACCCAAGCGGTCACGGCCGAGGTGCGGATCGGGGATTTCATCGACGCAGGGGACATAACCATCTATCGACAGCTTGCCGGCGGTCTCACGACGGCAAACGTGCTCCATGGTTCGGCCAATCCAATCGGTGGTCAGAATCAAGTGATCAAGCTTCGGTGGGGAGCCCCCTATGAGGACTTGAAATTCAAACAAGCTCCGGCGGGGATCAAGTTCGCCTTGGGAGAAAACGTCAAGCAAAGCAATTGGGAACTGAGCACTCGGTCTCGCTATCCCCAAAGTCGAATGGGAGTCGAACAGCTCTTCCGAGAACGTTTCAATGCCGCGCGCCAATACTCGCAATCCTGGGAACGGTATCGCCAAAACCCACAAGGATTGCCTCCTCGTCGGGATCTGGAATTAGATACCATCGCCGAAATCGTCGAAGGTAAACGCTGGATTCATTGCCACAGTTACCGGCAAGACGAAATTTTGGGGCTATTACGGGTTCTCGACGAATACGGGATCACGATTGGTTCACTCCAGCACATCCTGGAGGGATACAAAGTCGCCGACGAAATGGCCAAGCATGGCGCTACGGCCAGCTCGTTTTCGGATTGGTGGAATTACAAATTCGAAGTCTTCGACGCCATCCCATACAATGGCGCATTGATGCACCGAAGAGGAATCGTCGTCTCCTTCAACTCCGACGACAATGAGTTGGGTCGCCATATGAATCACGAAGCGGCTAAGGCGGTGAAGTATGGCGGCGTAGAACCGATGGAAGCATTGAAGTTCGTGACGCTGAACCCAGCGATTCAACTACGAATCGATGAACACGTTGGCTCCATCGAAGTGGGCAAGGATGCGGATCTGGCCATTTGGACAGGGTCTCCCCTTTCTCCCATGTCCCGATGCGAACAAACATGGATCGATGGTCGAAAGTACTTCGACCGCTCGCAAGACGTCGAGGATCGAAAACGCGATGCAACTTTGCATCGAGCATTGGTTCAAAAAGTAATCGAGTCTGGAGAGCCAGGGTCGCAGCGAAGTCTGCTCGCGGACGACCCTTCGCGGTTGTGGCCTCATCATGATGAGTTCTGCCACGATCATCATGATGAAGACCATGATCATGGTCAGGAGCATGACCACGATCATTAATCCACGACGAATTCCTTCTTCATCCATTCCAATTCAATTTTCATTCAGGTTCGAACGATGAATTTCTTTGTTTGCAGATTGTTCTGCTCGTACGCGATTCTCGGGCTCTTGCTCGCTTCGATGCCATGTGCGATCGCATCCGATCAAATCCCTGGCGCACCGCAACGCAAACCGGTTTTGTTGCGCGGTGGCACTATCCACACTATTTCCGGCGATGTGGTGGTCGGAGGCGATCTCCTTTTCGATGGCGGAAAAATCAAGCAAATTGGGAAGGACATCGAGGCTCCAGAAAAAGCGGAAGTTGTCGATGCTTCCGGCAAACACATCTACCCAGGAATGATCGATTCCCTCTCCAGTATCGGATTGGTCGAAGTCGAGTCGATCCGAGCCAGCGTCGATACCACCGAGGTGGGGAATCTCAACCCCAATGTCCGAGCTGTTGTTGCCTTCAATCCAGACAGCGAGACGATTCCCGTTGCCCGCGCGAACGGAGTCCTCTCTGCAGTTACGGTCCCCTCCGGGGGTTTGGTCTCCGGGCGAGCTGCCATGATGATGCTCGACGGATGGACTTGGGAGGATATGACCTTCAAACCAGATGTTGGCATGATTGTGAATTGGCCTCGCTTTGGTGCCGTGAGAACGGGACGCGGTGCCGCAGGAGAAGGGGAATCGTCCGAAGGTGGAGATCGGCTGGCTCCACTTCACAATCTGATTCGCGAATCCAAAGCCTATGGTCAGCTATTGGATGCGGAAGCGGTGGAAGCGGTGGATCTGCGACTGGAAGCCATGCAACCGGTGATCCGGGGTGAGATGCCCATGTTGGTGATCGCCAACACCGTAAAGCAAATCCAAACCGCCGTGGCCTTTTGCAACCAGTACCAGTTGAAGATGGTCTTGGTTGGAGGCGCTGATGCGCATCTCTGTGCTCCGCTATTGAAAGAGTCCAACATTCCTGTTGTCATCGCCAGCGTCTACCGATTGCCCTCGCGCCGGGACGCACCCTACGACGCCATCTATGCACTTCCCGCACAGCTTGAAGCCGCCGGCGTTCGTTATTGCATTGGAACCGATGGCCGCTTCGGCGCTTCGATGGTCCGCAATCTCCCCTACCATGCTGCGACCTCGGTCGCATTTGGGTTGAGCGAGTCCCAAGCCCTCCGCGCGGTGACCTTGTCTGCTGCAGAGATTTTTGGGGTGGCGGATTCCCTGGGTTCGCTCGATGCAGGCAAAGACGCCACCTTGTTCATCACCGATGGCAACATCCTCGAAATTCCAACGCAGGTCACCCATGCGTGGATCCAGGGGCGCAAGGTCGATCTGTCGAGCAAACATACGCAGCTGTACGACAAGTACAAAGTTCGGTACGAGCGAGCCCCAAAGCCTTAGGTCCGTTGAAACTCCTGGAATCGCGTACACCTCTCCCCCCCATTCTCCCTGGAGGAAAATTCAACCCAATTTTCCCAAAGCGCCGAGAATGTGGTATTTTTGAAGCATGAACAAGCAACCTCTCGCCGGAATCTTCACCCCTAATATCACCCCTCTTGATGTCCATGGTCGCCTCGACGAGGACAAGCTGCGAGCCTACGTCGATTGGCTGATCGATCATGGTGTGCACGGCCTCTATCCGAATGGAAGCACCGGAGAATTCGTTCGGTTTACTCCGGAAGAACGGAAGCGGGTTATTCAGATCGTCGCGGACCAGACGCGAGGTCGCGTTCCCATTTTGGCCGGCGCTGCAGAGGCCAACGTCGAAGAAACCATTCGGGCTTGTGACACCTACGGGGCCTTGGGATGTCGCGCGGTTGCGATTGTTGCACCTTTCTATTACCGCCTCGCTCCCGACGGAGTTTATGCGTATTTCAAAGAGATTGCCGATCGTGTGAGCGTCGACGTCACGCTTTATAACATTCCACTATTCGCATCTCCCATCGACGTACCCACGGTCAAGCGTTTAGCGGAGGAATGTCCGCGCGTCGTCGGAATCAAGGATAGCTCGGGTGACATTCCACACATGATGCGCATGATCGCCGAGGTTCGGCCCATTCGCAGCGATTTCTTCTTCATGACCGGCTGGGATGCGTCCTTGGTCCCCATGCTTATGATCGGTGCGGACGGAGGCACGAACGCTACCAGTGGTGTGGTGCCGGAATTGACGCGAGCCATTTACGATGCTTGCCGAGCCAAAGACTGGGACCATGCGATGAAGCTCCAGTACCAACTGCTCCCTCTTTTCGACGCAATGCTCACCACTTCCGAGTTTCCGGAAGGATTCCGAAGAGGGGCCAAGGTTCGGGGCTGGAATTTGGGTGAGTCGAGGACTCCTCTCACGGCGCAACAAGCGTCTGCTGCTGATCGGGCACAAGCGAAGATCCAGCAATTACTCTCAGGGTTCGAGTTCATCCAATCCGAACCGCAGAGGATCCAATCACCTATCGACGACAAAGTCATCTCGCGAATCGTACAAGAAGTCCTGCAGCAACTTACTCCCAGCTGATCGCGACGAGATCGCATGAACGCTCCGACGCCCACCGAAGCTACCCCCACAGAAAAACACGCCGATGCACCGACGTTAACGGTCTACCCTCGGCCGCTAGCGCGGGCCACGGTCTCGATTGCAATGGGGATGTTATTGTGTATCCCCTGGATGATCTATGTCGAGTGGCGGGATCGGCGAAAGGAAGCAAACAGCTTAAGCTCAGCACCGTTTGTGGTGGATCTGAATCTTGCGACCGAGTCTGAACTCAACCTCTTGCCGGGAGTCGGTCCAAAACTAGCCAAAGAGATTCTTCGACTTCGAGACGAACGAGGAAAGTTCGAGCGTGTTGAGGATTTGCTCGCGGTCCCCGGTATCAAGCAAACTCGCCTCGACCAAATCCGTCCCTACGTCGTTGTTCCGTAGGTAGGATTGGCAATTGAAGAACTGGCTAGGGAACTGGCTAGGGCGCTGCAGCATTCCGCGCGGCAGTCCAAAAGGACTCATCGAGGTCCTTCGAGAAGCGGCTCAAAAGTCGCTTCATCCGCGTAACTTTGGAGGCAAGGAGCGGATCGGTTTGGACTGCCGTTTCTAAATACGCAGGACGAATAATGAGATTGGCAAAGATCTCCGCTTTGTCTTCTTCGACGCCTGTCGTCGAGTAGTGATTCAAAAACCCAGGGTACCGATTGGTTAGAACGGACGTATTTCGATTCGACTGAGCGTTCTTACCACCGTCACCGTATCGAAACGAGCTTGGATTTAGCGACGCCCACTCCTCGTCCCGATACACGTTTCCATCATCTGCGTAATCCACAAGATGAAAGAACTCATGATGAATGACCGTCCGCGCGTAGACCGTGTTGTTCGCCCCGCGTGCGATATCCAGGTAGAGAGTCTGGTTTTCGAAATCAGGCAACGCTGTCCGCAATTGTCCGGAAAAAGACAGTGCTTCACATAACACGATCCGTTTCAGTCCGGTGCGACGAACAAACTCTACGGGATAGCGGGAAAACTCGGGCACGAAGATGGATGCGTATTGCATGGCTCGCTCCGGTTTGGACTCCTTCCCATCGATGACACCGGTTGAAATTCGAACGGGAAAACCGGGATCGCGAATGACGACGGGCACTCCAAATTTTTCAGTGATTGAGGCCAGGCTCGAAGCCACGCGATCCTCCCACTCCGCACCGCGGAGCGGGACGGCAAAAGAGGAAGCAATCGAGAGTGAATGGATTGCTAATAAGAAGACGAAAGGGGAGCGGAAAGGAAGAAAGCGAAGAATCCCTTTCCAAGCGAGTCGAACGGTATTTTTCATAGCTGGCATGCCATAGCTCTCGGAGAGGAACGGGGAACTCGGTGTCGCTCTGGAATGCAGGATTGTGCTACCATCGCCTTCGAGCGATCGGCAAAGTCCGAAAAATTGGAAGCGTCCGAGATTCGACGGAAGGAGCAATAGATCATGAAATCGATGAAGTTTGCAAGTTTGATCCTCCTGTGCGCGACCAGTTCGCTAGCGTTGATTTTGCCCGCACTGGGGGTCGTCTCGTTTCCCCAACAGTTGATTAAGAACTCCGATCTTCCCTCCACCATGTCCCCTCCGGGGCCAGATGGGGTGCCGCCGGGGGGGTGGCAAAGTGCTCAAGGAGGGTTGCCGATCGCCACGAGTATTCCCAACTCCTCGCTAGGTACCCCGGCACCGATCGCTCCCCCATCCTTGGCAACCCAGCCTCGTTCCCCCCCATCGCTCGATCCCATGGCGCATGGGCATTCGACCTTCGAACCGAATATCGTTTCCGACGAAAAGAACCCTAACAAAGTTGGGACCGGGCTTTGGCTCCTGTTAGGGCCAGTCTGGCTAGCATCCCTTGCGATGTGGACCATTGCTCCGGGGCCAAAAACGGGCAAGAAGTAGTTCCCCCCACTTCGTTCCTTCGTGCGTTATCATAAGGGGCTCCATCCATCCTCCCCCCTTCTTGCTGAGGCATCATGAACCGTCGCGTTTTGCTCCGTAACCTTTGTATATCATTGTCCCTTTTCGCATCGGGTATGAGTGTCCCCATGAGCGTGCAAGCGCAGAGCCCGCGAGTCCTCGGAAAGATCGAACGCTTCGATTCGCAAGTCGACTCGCTTTTGGGAGCCGATGCCAAACTGGAGATCCTCGCCGATGGCTTCACCTGGACGGAGGGTCCGGTTTGGATTGGAAAGCCCGACTCCGGACATTTGCTCTTTTCCGACATCCCTCGTAATTCGATTTTCAAATGGACGCCGAAAGGGGGCATCGAGTTGTTCATGAACCCCTCTGGCTACACGGGAGTCACCTATTACGGTTTGGAGCCGGGAAGCAATGGACTATTGCTCGACGATCAAGGGAATCTCGTTCTGTGTGAACATGGTGATCGACGCGTTTCGGTACTGACTCCGGGTGGTGGAAAGAGAACGCTGGCAGACCATTATCAAGGGAAGAGATTGAACAGTCCCAACGATGGCGTTCTCAAAAGCAATGGCGATATCTATTTCACCGATCCACCCTACGGACTGCCTGCTCGCGAAAACGATCCACGCCGAGAATTGGATCATTATGGGGTTTATCGCATCTCGAAAAAGGACGGCAGTGTAACCCTCCTCACCACCGAATTGCAGCGTCCCAATGGGATCGGGTTTTCCCCCGACGAGAAGACACTCTACGTAGCCCAGAGCGATCCGAAGAATGCCATTTGGATGAGCTTTCCTGTCCAAGCGGACGGGACGCTTGGAAAGGGGAGCCTCTTCCACAACGCCACCGCGGAAGTAGGCAAAATGCCGGGTCTACCCGACGGTCTCGCCGTTGACAAGAAAGGGAACTTGTGGGCAACCGGTCCGGGGGGCGTATGGATTTTCGCGTCGAACGGAAAGCTTCTCGGGCGAATCAATACGGGTGAGCGCACCAGCAACTGCACCTTTGGCGAAGACGGTTCGACGTTGTTTGTAACCGCCGACAGTTACATTTGCCGCATTCGTACGTTGGTATCTGGCAAGTAGCAAACAGGACAGAACTACTAGCACCAATAAAATTGGCCGACTGGGATCGACCAGTCGGCCCGAGCGCGAGTGACTATTCGCGTTTGAGAGAGAAGGCCGTGTAGTGGAGTCCGTTTTCCTCCTCGGTCATGAAGGCTCCTGTAGGCACGATGTACTTCGAGATCTGCTCAAACGGAGGGAGCTGTCGGCTCCTCAGAGCTGAAACCAATGCCTGGAATACGGGATTGTTCTCCGACATCTCCTCCAATCGATCGATGTTCTTCGGATCGTTTGCCAGATCGTAGAAAAGGCGAAGCTGCTCATCGGGACGTTGGTAAGACATGATCGAAAAATCCTGCCCTTTCAGCTGGGCTTTGATCTTGTCCCGAATCAGTTTGAATTCGATCGAATCCGAAAGCAAATTTTCGCCGCTATTATAAACGCCGATTGCGCGTTCGATCGAATCGGAGGAGTCGCTGAATAGCAGCGTCTTTCCAACCAAGGCGAAGGAAGGTTGTGGGGCGCGAATCGATGCGCTGTTGGAACGGATTTCCAAATAGTGAACGTCGAACTCGCCTACTTGCCGGGTGGTCCATCGCGAATCAGAGCCCTTCGCCTTTTCAAAAATCTTCGGCAGTACTTCGTTTTTGAATTTGCTTTCATCCTTGATGTGCAAAGCGATCAAATTCGATTGGCTATTGATCTTCTTATCGGGGAGGACCATTTGAGTGAGCGTCAAGCGATCTGCCAAGTTTTCCAGGAAGTCCTTACGGAAATCGACTCCCATCGCGCGAGACGCGTTCTTTAGAAAGTTTTCCTCGAACGCATTCTCGCCGCCAAAGGTATCGACGATTTCCTGGACCGCTTGCATGGTCTTTTGGAAATCCCAGTTGATCGTACTGTAGCTGACGACCGAATCATCAACCCAAGCCTCAGGCTCTGTCGATCCGCTTTTCGGACGCAACGCCCGAAGGACGCCTTGGCGATTGGTCTCCATGAGCATGTGCATGTGGAGAATCGAATCGAACTCATTGGTCGCCATGATGACGCTCCCCCCGAGAGCCTTAAAGCCCTCGAGACCAAGTGTTTTCATGGCAGTCAACGCAACGAAGGTCGATGCCGAACTCGATTGTTTGAGGGTTTCGCGAGCGATTCCCACGGGATCGACGTAAAAGGAAATTTGAGGCCGTTCTCCTTCGGTACCGACGCAGCGGCTCAAGATGTCGGTGAAGTTGCGATTCTCGGCAAGCGGGGTGTGATCCACGCCACTTCCTTGCCAGATCTGAGCGAGGGTCTCCACATAATCCGCCGATGCGCATCCAACGAGGACACCGGAGTCGATGAAGTATCCGAATTGCCGGCTCGGATTGGGTGTTTTGAATTGTACAACTTCCAATCGCCCGACTTCTTTGGTCAAGCGTTCTCGATTACCTCGTTCCAGCCCCCGGGCCTCGACCCGCTTGAGCAAGATTTCGACGGCCGGCATCTCCGATCCTGCTTCCAGCAAAAAGCAGAAAACGGGCTGAGTCTTTGTCGGAACAACGGCCACGGCGAGCTCCCCATTCGGAATCGAAAGGAGTTCGTCGAGATTGAGTCCGATTTCATTCTGCATCCCTTGCACGAGTTGGGAGAAGCTGCCGTAAAACGAACTGAGGATCGGCTTGAGGTCCTTGTCGTTGGCGAGCTTGCCGGTCGCAGTCTCAGCAAGCTTGTCTTTCAATTCTCGGGTGTCGTTGACGCGGGCATACGCCACCGCTTTTCCCGAGAAAAGCTGAGGAGCTGTGGGACGTTGAGCCCAACTCCAAGATCCGAAAAACGATAGGGCACCGAATGCCGTGAGGATAAGTCTGTTATTCATAGTGCCAGCGATTCGAAGGGAATAGGCAGATCTTGGAAGGGATTCTGCGAAGAGACGAAATTTTTGGGACGCGATCGTATTAGGAGTTTCCCGCGGGTCGGTCTTTGACGCGGAACATTTCTTGAAATGGAAGCACGATACCGCCATCGATGGAAAGAGTCGCACCGGTAATGTAATCGCTGCGAGGATCGACAAGAAACGCCACGCCATGCCCTAAGTCTTCGGGCTGGGCCAGCCTTCCCCAAGGTAGCGACTTGCCGCGTTCCATCAGCTCGTCTTCATGGAAGAACTTGCGCTCGCCAGGGGTGTCGGTCCAGCCAGGATGGATAATATTGACACGAATGCGATACTCCGCCAATTCGACGGCTGCGGTTTTGGCCATTTGATCGATGGCTGCTTTGCCCATGTTGTACGCCATCGCGCCAGGAATCGGTTTGTAAGCGTGAGGCGAACTCACGACGACAATGTTCCCGCGGAACGTATCGGGTTCAGCCGCGAGGGAACGCGAGATCATTCGGTTGGCAACAGCGCGTGTGAGGTAAAAAGGTCCCCACATGCACACGTCGATAGTCTTTTGGAATCCCTCCATCGACGCTTGGTAAAACAATTCTCGATCGCTATACGCCGCATTGGAGACGAAAATGGAGATCGGTCCCATCTCCTTTTCGACCCGATCCACCATCGCCTCGACCGCTTGACGATCGGACACGTCACAAAGAAACGCTCCCGCTCGGCGCCCCATGGCTTGGCAAACTGCCACGGTTTCGTCGGCAGGATTGATGTCGTTGATGGCCACATCGGCTCCGGCTGCTGCCAGAGCTTTGGCGATCCCTGCCCCGATGCCGCGCGCGGCGCCTGTAACCAAGGCCAATTGCCCTTGGAGGGCGTTGGATTGACCGTATGCAATTTCCTGGCTGTTACCCATTTCGTCGACTGCGTCCCTTCGCATTTCCCTGCGATTCTGGTGGTTGAAATTGATTTGGCATGTTGGGTTGCTGTTGCCCTTCCATACCTGGCTGCTGCGGAGCGCGCTGGACATCTTTCGGTCCAATCAAAGCCTTCAACGCCCGCTCCATCGCTTCCGAATTTGTACCACCAACTTCAATCATTTGAACAGCCCCCGATGGCTGAGCCGCTTGATCCAACTCCTTGATCATCTCGATCACCAGTTTGAGCAAATCTTCCCCTTCGGCGGACACGATAACCGAATTGGTGATGCGATCGATCCCCATCGAAAGGCGGCCCGTAAAACTGAAGTTCAATCCACCGCTGTCGCTTACCGTTTCTGTGGATGCTTCGTGCTTGGATTCTTTGTTGCCCCCAGCCGCTTCTTTGCTGAAGGCCTTATCGTTTGTGCTGAGAAGATCACGGTATGCGTCCTTGATCGCCTCGACAATGGAGTCCGCACGGGAATGTTCGATCCGAACCAATTTGGTAAATCGCAACTTTTGACGATTCGTTTTCTCGGGGACGTCCCAGAGCTTGATCAAGCTGCGAATGGTTTTCAATTGCTGTTCGTCGGCTCCAATCACAATGATCGAGCGGGTGTCGATGTCGCTGATGAATCGCAGCTGCCGTTTTTTGCCGAGCTGAGGATCTTCCGTTTTGCTCTTTGGCCCGGAATCAAAACCAAAAATGAACGCGAAGGGGTTGGAGTCTTTCTCAGGTTCGTCGTCTTTAAAGTAATCCTTCAAGTTCAGCTCTACCCAGGATGGCCGGGCATTCTGGATATAGAAAACCTCATAGCGTTTGAGCGGAGGCGCATTGGTGAGCATCATCTGTTCAAGCCGGTCGAGGGCGTCGAGATCATTGCCGGTAAGAACTAGATTACCACGCTCGTCAAATTGCATACGGATCGCTTCCGCAGGCGTGCCCGATGCTTCCGCAGGCGTGCCCGATGCATTCGAGGGCGTGCCCGATGCAGTAGTGACCTCTGACGAATTGGGCTCTTTGGAACTCGTTGCACTCCCTTTCGGAGTCTCTCCCTCGGATTCCTGATGAATCGAGAGCCGCCCTCCCGGGATGGCATCGTTCGCGGTTCGTTGTTTCAGGGTGACATCGGCGTCTGATTTCTTGGCAGGCTTCTCTTCTGCATTGGGCTTGGCCGTCTCCTCCGCTTTTCCCGCATCTTCCGTTTTGCCTGCCCCCTCGACTTTATTCTCGATGTTGGATTTGTCTTGGGAATTGGCTTTGCTCTGCGAGGTGGCGGACGTGGCCTCTGCCGATGTTTCCGGCGGCGTGTTGAGGGCATCCTTCTTTTCAAACTCGGTTTCGTCGGGCAGAACAAGCGGGTTGGGAGAAACCTTCGACCAAGCTTCCTGGAGGCGTTTCAAGTACTCTTTTGTCTCGGCGGAGCGAGAAGCGTCGATGGTGCGAACCCGGCTTCTTTGCAATCCCTGGGGTGGAATCTCGCCGAGCTTCACAAGCAGCTTGTTCACTTCTTGGATTTCCACTTCGTTGGCCCAAAGCAAGAGCTGATTGTCTTGGCTATTGGCGCCGACTCGGAAGGTATCTTCGTTGGTCGGTTCTTGTTGTCGCGAGTATCCGAAGGGGTCGAAAAACATGCGGCGATTTCGATCGTCTTGTTTGGGTTCTTCTTTTCCCATCAAGAACTTAATCGTTCCCGCCACATCTTCGGCTCGCAATCGCCTCAGTTGGATGACCTCAAAGTCTCTGGCGGAACCATCGAGTCGGTCCAAGGTTTGTTGGATAATCAACTGGTCGCTCAGGGAGGCATAAGCAATGATCGCTCGATTCTTTTCGTCCACCTCCAGTTTGGTGGTGGGTTCCAATGCGTCCATCGCCATGATCGACGTGACGAATTGTTTTGGGTCCAGACTCATGAGCCGGTAGATCTTCATCCGCGTCTCGATGCTCTGGAGGCTGGCGGAATTTTCGTTTGGCACATCAATTCGTCTCAGAAATGCCGCGATAACTGCCATCTTGTCCGGTGGGGCGTGTGCGATCACGCTGTTGCGCCGCGCGTTGGCGACGACATAGATCTCGTTGCTTGCAGCGGAAGCGGGTGGTTTCCCTCCTTGTTGTTGCTGCTGCTGTTGTTGCATCTGCATCCGCATTTGCATTTCCTGCTGCTGCATCATCAATTCTTGCGGGCTCAATCTGCCAGATGCAGCGCGATTCGTTTTGTTTTCCAATCCGAGAAAACTAATGATCTGTTCACGCGCGTCGGCGGCACGGACAAATTCGAGTTCGAACTCGCGCGCGAGACTCTCCTGCGCTTCGTCCGACTGCTCTTCTTGAAGAATGCGATAGATCTCGAACAGATTGCCGGCGGAGTCCATGGCCTCCAGCCGATTGGTAGAGTCGAGTGGATTCAGCGTCCCATTCGCGCTCACCAACGGTTTGAATTCGAGAGCCGCTTCCTTCGCTATCAACGTCGTCAAGGCAAACGATGTTCGAACGAACCGGTTGGGTGGTAAGGACTCAAGGGCTTCCGGTGGTACTTTTGGAACGAGCGAGACGTTGATCCCCGCAGTCTTGACGACTTGGATCATCCCGTCGAGTTCCAACATCGTGAAGCCCCGGGCTAGCAAATGACGGTTGAATTGATCGCGCGTTTCCTCGAGCGATTGCTTCCGCTGAGTGGCGATATTGAGATAGTCGCTGGGAAGCTCTTGCCAATCGAGGGAAAGGTTTGAGGTTTCGGCCAACCATCGAAGTAAATCGGGCCAAGCCTGATTGCGAAATTGAAATTGAACCATCCCTTTCTCGTCTGGTCGAACTTCAAACTCTTTCTTGTTGGGTGGTTCGGGAGGTGTGCTGGTCCGTTTGATCGGCTCGGAGGGCCCGCCTGGCCCCTTCCCATCCGGACCTTTCCCACCCGGAGGATTCGGGCCACCAGGTGGGATGGGCTTTCCGTCTGGGCCGATCGCAGGTGGCTGTCCCCCAGGAGCGGGACCTCCGGGAGGCTGACCAGGAGCCCCCTCTGGAACGACTACAGCGCCGGGTGGTAGTCCCCCTGACTGTTGGATGACGACGGTCCCCCCAGGTGACGGGGTCGTGACCACATTGCGCTGGGCGTGCACCCACGCAGAAAACGAAAGGACAAAAAGCGGTACGATTCCCAGGATAAAGTTCGGGCGGTGCACAGCAATCATCATCAGTCCATTTGGCATGAGGAAAAGGTTGATAAGGGTTTGGCCCCGTTCTTAAGGTCCAACCGTCGATTCAAGCCTGCGAATTTCCGACCTGCTGAGGAGCTTGCGCCACTGCTGCATGGAATCCGCTGAGTTTTTCTCGGGGTGATAACTAAATGTTTTGCCCGTCAGATCGGAGAGCTGGGTAATCGCTAGGACGCGTTCGTCAAGAAGTCCGCTGGCGAGAGCCTCCACCAGAAATCGATCTCCCCCATCCACCAACTGAGCGTTGCTGTAGGGGATGAGCAGCCTGAGCAACGTCTCCGCTCGTTCTGGTTCCCCCTGAACAAAACTCTGGACCAAACTCAAGATTCTTTCTTTTGAATGAACGAAGCAAGGCATTTTATTTAACCAAGCGGAAGAATGGACAAAAACTCCCTTCCTCATCAGCAGTCCGTTCGGACCCGAGAGAGCGGAAAAGTCCCCGAGTTGGGCGAGGAGCCGGGTAGCCATCGAGGCAGTCTCCCCCTTCCTGTGGCTTGTCAGCTGCCGAATCAACTCCAACGAAGAGCCTTCCCCGGTCGCCAATCCTTTGGAGATATCTCGAGCAGCATGTTGATCGATCGGACGTTCCACACTCGACCGCAACCAATCGGGGGTGAGATCCAGTGGGCCAACCATGGCAGGTTTGGAGGGGAATAGAACAACGCGGTCTCCAACCTCCACGGCTATTGGTTGACCAGCGGGAAGTCCATTCGATGCGTCTAACGAGGCTTGAAACGAGCCTTGCAATCCGATCAACTCGATAACGCATTGAGTTTGAATTGATTCGGCGAGAGCCGTTGCAAACGCGGTCGGAACTTCTCGAGGTAGGTTCGAGGGGGGAACCCAGTCTCTCCACGCATGGCGAATCTCCAAGGCACAACTGGAGTCTTTGTCAGCGAAGTCAACTTTGAGAACACCGATCGGCGTAGCGATGTCCAATTTGGTATGCCCAGGGGCTGGAAAAAGGATAAGCCGTCCATACGGAACCGAAGCAGCGACGTGTGAATTTTCACTCGTTCCATTGGGTTCGAAGGTCGACGCATCTCGCAATTCGGTTTCGCCACAAATCATTGCGCGGATTCCACCAGGCAGTCGGAACTCGGTGCGCTGTGCGGTTGGAATGACCCACCACCCTCCCTGCGGTTGCATCCCCCCTTTGGCGACGATCCACTCCTCCTTCTTCTCCGAGGGAAATTGAACCATCACGATCGCTTCGGATGATTCGGCCGATGCAGGAAGCCATTGAATCGCCTCCCTCAATGGCTGGCTCGCTCCCTCCTCGGTCAGAGCGGGATTGGCACCGTCGACGCTAACCGGCGATCCCTTTTCGGCCGTAGGGGGTTCATTCTGAGATTCGGGCGTCGGACTGACCGATGGAGATGTGTCGGTCCCAGCAGGGGGCTGGACCTTCGGATCCACGCCGGATTGGTTGCTAGGTTGGTTATCGGAAGGGTTGCCAGTATCGGTCGAAGATGGGTTCAAGTTCGCCGAGGAAGTGTCCAGTGCGGCGGTCGTATCGGTAGCAGAGTCGATCAGGACGGGCGGTGTGTCGCTTTGCTCCGTCGATGCCGCGTGAGGCTTTAACATTTGGGCAAGCCGGTCAGTCGGGCCCAACGCCAAGATGCCAACGACGGCTAAACCTCCGAGCAGGCCAGCGACCGCCAACGCATTCCTCAACCAACTTCGATCACTCCCGAGAAGATACTCGGGTACTTGATGTCCGAGCCCTTCGCTCAATTCGATTCCTGAACCCCGCGAATCCGCGGGCGCCGTTCGCATGGTAGCAGGGGAGATTGCCTCTACCCTCGACCTGCTGCTCGCGTTGGAATTCTGACCGGACCCGGGATCGCTACGAAGCGAATTTGTTCCCACATCGACTCGTTCGATCCGCAATCGACCGGGGGACGCATCCGGCTGGGTTGGCAGGACATGGATTCGCTCACGCAATTGGTCCGGGATTTCGACCGTCTGCGTTAACGCCTTGGCCAAGATCGAGTGGCAACTTCCTACTTCACTCAACAACGCATTGTTTTCCAAACACCGTCGCTCGAGATCCGGAATCTCTTCGGTGGGAAGCGTATCGTCCAGGTACTCCGCGATCTGATTAGCGTCGAACCCAGGTTCCTTCGCATCGATTGGGATTGGAGCCAACTTCGGATTCCGCAAACTTTGGTCGATCCGTTGAGAGATATGACGAGCCGTGGGGCTCTCTCTCAATTTGCTTTCCAAAACCTGGCTATCTTTCGGATCCAGGACTCCGTCGCGATAAGCAAGAAGAGTTCGAAGAGTCAGTCGCATCAGTTCAGCTCATTCTACGGGCGCCGCGTACACACAAGTTGGGGGGGAAGGATGGGCTACTGACTTCAATAGTGACGATCCGGGGGACGATCCGTTCAACAAACGGAGAAAAAAACGTGACTTTTTTGGTATCACAAGACTCGGGCAAGACGATTTGCGGACAAGCATGCGAGTTGGAGGTTAAGACGCGACCTGTTTGCCCCCGATTGACAATGGGCGTCGAGGGGGCCTAAAATGCTGGGTTTTCCGCCATTCGACGACAGCGATTGGGGGCTTGGACCCCGGGCTCGCCGCGGCATGTTTTTGCCGTTGTTTCGCCGGGACCAATCAGTTCGAAATGCAAAAAGAAAAAGAACGTGTCGCCGATCCGGATTTTGTTCGAATCGGCGATCTTGATTTTCCGACTGAGTGTTTGTGGATCTCCCGTTTTGAAAACGGCAGAAGTGAATGTTCATGATTAGGAACCGGCAGTGAAAGCACCTCACGAAGCGATTGCGAAAGCGGACACCTTGATCGAAGCGATGGGGTGGATCCGCAGATTCCGCGGCAAAACGACGGTGATCAAACTGGGTGGATCGCTGATGGGCAATGACGACGCAATGCGACATACCTTGCTGGACATCATCTTCATGGAGTCGGTGGGGATGCGTCCGGTGGTGGTCCACGGTGGCGGCCCGTCGATCAACAAGGCGATGGAGAAGGCGTCGATAGAGCCGGTCTGGATCCAGGGTCGGCGCTATACAGATGCCAAGACGTTGGAGATTGTTGAACAAACGCTGGCTTATGAATTGAACGAGCAATTGACGGCGGAGATCGAGCGGCTCGGCGGGCGCGCCATGAATTTGAATTTTCGCACCACCAACGTCCTCTTCGGCGAGAAGCTTCTTTTGGACGAACCGGGTTCCGAACCCATCGATCTGGGCTATGTCGGCCATGTCACTCGCGTCGATCGACAGACCATCGAAGCGTTGACCTATACCGAACAGATTCCTGTGATTCCTTCGATGTGCATCGACGAGAACGGCCAGAAATACAATGTCAACGCGGACACCGCCGCGATGGCCGTTGCCGAAGCGCTGGGTGCGGAAAAGCTGATATTCATCAGCGACGTGAACGGCGTCCGACGAGTCAAAGACGATCCCGAGAGCGTTATTCATTCCTTGACCGCCGCGGAAGCCCAGCAATTGATCGCCGACGGCGTCATCGCGGGGGGGATGATTCCCAAAGTCGAGGCATGCATCTCGACTCTTCACCGCGGCGTAGGCAAAGTGCACATCATCGATGGGCAACTGCGCCATTCCCTTCTTTTAGAAATCTACACCACCGCTGGCGTCGGAACGGAAATCGTTCAGAGTCGCCAATCCCCTGCTACGCGCATTTCCCCAACGTAGTTGATCATGAAGCATATTCGATCGCTCTTCGATCTCACTCTCGACGAATTTCACCAAATCATCGCGCTGGCGGGCGAACTCAAACACCAACTTCGAACGGGCGACCGCGTCGAGCATCTGAAGAACCGCACCTTGGCGATGATCTTCGAGAAGGCGAGCTTGCGGACCCGCGTCAGCTTTGAAGCGGGCATGGCACAGCTAGGCGGGACCGCTCTCTATCTCACCAGCGATGTGGGATGGCGAGAACGGGAGTCGATCGCCGATTTCGTTCGAGTCCTCGCCGAGTACTGCGACTTCATCGTTTGCCGCGCTATCTCGCAATCGACCGTCGATGAACTGGCGAGCCACAACGTTCTCCCCGTCATCAACGGACTCACCGACCATGCTCACCCCTGCCAAGCGTTAGCGGATTACATGACCCTGCGAGAGACGATCCCCGAGATCGAAGGAAAACAAATCACATTCGTCGGCGACGGCAATAACGTCGCACGGTCGCTTTTGAACGTTTGCTCCATGGGGCGTATTCGCTTTCGCCTCGTCGGGCCCAAAGAATACCACATCCAATCGTCCTACATTGAAAAGGTGAAGGAGCACGCTGGCTGGCTGGACTTTGAACAAGGAACCGATATCGACCATTACGTTCGCGACGCGGACTTTCTCTACACGGATGTCTGGACGAGCATGGGACAAGAAGCCGAGGCCGCCGTGCGCAACGCCGCCTTCCGTCCCTATCAAATCAACAAGACCTTGATGTCGAAAGCGCCTGCCCACTGCAAAGTCTTGCATTGCCTCCCCGCTCGCCGAGGACAAGAAATCTCCGACGACGTGATCGACTCCGCAAGCAGTCTCGTCTTTCCTCAAGCCGGAAACAGGATGCACGTCCAAAAAGGACTTCTCGTTTGGCTAGCGAGAATGAACGGAATGATTACCTAGGTGCAGCCTATTGTTTATGGCTATTGGGGCCGACGCCATCAGGCGTGTTCCAGTAGCCACCTAGGCTCGGATCGAATGCAAGTCTTTTCGCGGGTTCGGTTCGCACGACCCGACCGGTATCGAACGCAAGCTCGCCGCCAACCCAAGTTTTCACAGGCCATCCTCGAAGTGTTCTGCCGGCCCAAGGACTCCATTTGCTCTTGGTGAACTGCTCTTCGTTGCGAATGGTCTTCGCGAGATTCGGATCGACCAAGACCAAATCGGCATCATAACCGACTTCGATCCGCCCTTTTCCAAGTATCCCCCAAACACGAGCGGGAGCATCGCTGGTCCATCGTGCAATCTCTTCCCATGTGCAGAGGCCTCGCGAGGCGCGATCCAGCAAGAGCGCAAAGTAGTTCTCTACCGCCGGCAAACCGCTCGGGGAAGCGGGATAGGGCTTCTGCTTTTCCTCCAGCGTGTGGGGCGCATGATCCGTGGCGACAACCTGCAACACCCCATCCCGCAAGGCTTGCCATAACGCCACGGTGTCTTCGCGGTTCTTGATTGAGGGATTCATCTGTATGAGGCTTCCCAGTTGCTGATAATCTTCGACGCAAAACTCCCAATGATGAGGGCATAGTTCCGCAGTGATGAGTTGGCGGTGGTCTCGGATGCACTCCAGCTCAGCGGCTGTGCTCACGTGCAGAACGTGGAAACGATGGCGATGCCGATAAGCAAGATCCAGTGCACGGCGGGTCGCGATGATGGCAGCTTGGTGGTCGCGGATCAACGAATGATCACGGACTCGGTCTGTCCCCTTGAGCCGCTCGGCATTCGCTCGCACGGTGCTTTCGTCTTCGCAGTGCGCGCAAATGGGGAGCGTCGTCTCTGCGAAGATACGCTCCAACGCGTCTTGGTCATCGACGAGGAGATCCCCCGTGCTGGAACCGATAAAGATTTTGATACCGGGCACCCCGGTTGCCTTTTTCAGTTCCTCGATGTTCTCACTCGTTGCTCCAATGTAGAAGCCGTAATTCGCGATCGATTTCGCAGATGCGATCGCGTACTTTTCTTCGATCCTTTCTTGCGTCGTCGCCGCAGGCTTGGTGTTCGGCATCTCCAAAAACGAAGTGACCCCGCCAGCAACGCACGCTTGGCTCGCCGTCTTCAAATCTTCTTTGTGCGTTAAGCCCGGTTCGCGAAAGTGAACTTGGTCATCGATCAATCCCGGAAACAGAACCAGTCCCGCCGCATCGATAATTTGATCTGCGGAGGTTGTGGGGGGGGCATCCACGCTAGCGATCGTCCCGTTTTCGATCAGAACATTGGCTTCGGCAACTCCGGTTGGAAACACGACCTTTGCCGAACGGATAAGCTGCCTACGGACCATGGGATCTCCGCGATGGATTATTGTGGGAGAGAACTCGACGCGACACTTTTGAAAACTGTACAATCTAGGTCCGCTTCGCGGGAGGGTCTGTCCTTCGCGTCGCGATGACTTTTCAAGCCAGGAGAATCACCTTGCGCGTTCAAGCGGATAGGATGGCCGATCGGCCCATGCTCGGTGGATTGGTTGTGTTCGGAGCGATCGTTCTGGGGACTATGGCCCTTACCCTGACACAAGCCCCCCCGAAATACCGACACCTTGCTCAAGATTGGAGCAATCGGATCGAAAAAGCGATCCAATCAGGAGCGACCAATGAACTCCTGGACGAGCTCAATTCGGCTATTCGCAAATCGCCCGTCGACGAACAACTGTTCCTCGCACGAGGCTCGCTCTACTTTCGCACCGGCAAAGTGGATCTCTCTCTCGCTGATTTCGACAAAGTGATCGAACTTCAGCCCGAGTCGAAACCATATCTATGGCAACGCGGCATTTCGTTGTATTACGCAAAACGCTATCGCGAAGGCAAAGAGCAGTTTGAGGTCCACCGTACCGTCAACCCCAACGACGTGGAAAACGCCTTTTGGCACTTCCTGTGCGCCGCCAAAATCACGAACGTCGAGAATGCCAGTCGAGAAATCCTGCTGTCCGGGTTGGATCGCCGAGAACCCCTCATGCAAGTTCAACAGATGATCGCCGGTAAACTCCCTCCGGACGAAGTAGTGAAAGTAACGGAAAAAGGTGGCAAGTCCGTTCAGTTCTATGGCTATCTCTACCTCGGTCTCTATTTCGATGCCAAGGGAGATACCGCGGAGGCGACCAAGTACCTTCGAAAATGCGTCGCCGTCGATTACCCGGGCTACATGTACGATGTCGCGAAAGTACACCTGCGATCGCTGGAGCAACCCAGCCCCACCGAACGGGCAAAGAGCGACAAATAACGGAAGCGCTGGGAACTCCGCCCCACCCCGATCCCTTGAACACCGCCGCTGGCTCCGATCCTCTGCATTCCGACGCCGGCGCGGGAGCCAACCGACGCAAGAAACGGAGAATTTCGCCCCGGAGAATGCGGCATGACGAAGGACTCACGTCGCCAGGAATATCGAAATACTAAGCAAATGAGGCTAACCGTATTTCAACCGAACATTCGATCACGAAAAATTTGAAAATTTTCAACAACCCCGATTTTCTTTTTGAGTACTCTCGCCTAATATACCGATGTCAGTGGCAGACGGGACTCGGGCGTGACCTGTCTGACGCTGACACAACCTTGCCCCATTGTGCTTAACTGGATTTCGGGCGTGACCAGTTAGGTGCTTTGGGGCTTTTTCGTTTCTAGACCGAGAGCCCGACCTCGCACCTGAATGCGAGGGCCTTGCCTGGGCGATCCGATCGGTTCAGGCGCGGGACCGGAGCCCTGTCCCCGTTTCATCCTCCCAGCTCACTGCTTCTTGGCGGCCGATTGGAGGAAGTTCAGGAGAGAGGCCAATTCGTGGGTCGTCATGGTTTGCTCCATGTTGCTCGGCATAAGCGAAAGTTCGCTCCGCTTTTCTTGCTCGACCTCGGACGTGGGAATTGCCACCTTCTTCCCGGTTTGATCCACGAGGTTAATTGTGTCATCCGTTCGGTCCGTGATGAGCCCTGTATGGGTAACGCCGTCTTCCATTCGAACGAGCGTCACGCGAAAGGCCTCGTCGACATTGCGATCGGGCCAAAGGATGTCTTCGCAAAGACGCTCTAATCCGCGATTACCGATTCCTTCCAGCTGCGGACCGACGACGTTTCCGATCGTCCCAAGCTTGTGGCATTGCGAGCACTTGTCCGTAAAAACGCGAATCCCTACTTCACGATTGGGGGTTTCACTGCCCATCTCCGCCAATTTGGATTCGATCAGTTTGCTTTTATCCACACGGGCGGCGAGCGAAGCGCGGAATGAAGCCAACCCCTCCTGCTCCTCTTCGCTCAGACCACCCCACCAGCTCTCGGGAAGAGCGCCCAGGGCATCCACGGAAAGAGCACCTTGCTTAGTCCAAGTCGTAAATCGGATCGCTGCGTCGCGATATCGGGAGAGTCGGCGCACCAGGCGTGTCTGCCCTGCCGCGCTCATCCGCTTCAACAGGACTACGGCTTGTTGCTCCCATTCCGCTGCCCACTGTCGCAGGGATCCTGCATCTTGAGGTGACTTGGGAATAGTAAGAAGACGGACAATGTCCCAGCACTGCGACTCCGCAGCGAGGTCCGTCAGTTCTGTTTCAATCGGGGAGACTTGCAAAAGCATCGGTCGAAGGATGGCAAAACGGGCATACTCGGAGAGCCCCTCGGATGCGATGAACTGCGACACAGCCTTCGATTCGGTGGGGACACCGAAGAGGTTGAACATTGTCCGAAGCACTTTGAGCTCGCTTGGGTCGCTCCGGAGCTGAAGCGAGGGGTCCGAGAAGTTCCCAATTGCGATCCACGCGTAGCTGCCGCCATTGTCACCATCGACGACTTCGAGGACGACCGATTTACCTTCGAACAATTCCGTCCCCCAACGAACAGTTGCCGCGATATCGCTTCGAGGTGGAAAAGCTCTGGCAACTTCTTGGTAAGTGTTGAGTTCGGGTGCCCACGCGAGAAGTCGAACGTAGTTCTTCCCTGTATCGGGCTTGGAGGGTAATCCGTTGTGACCTGCCACGGACAGCTCGATAGGTCCACCAGGAGTAAACGGTTCTGTCGACCAACTGCCTGTGTAGTTTTCCCCCAACGGAAAGCTGCTGAACAGCGGCATCGCTTCTTGCGATTCCTTGCCGGTCGGCGACATAACTTTGACCTGACGCACCTCGACCCCCCAAGGCCTCCGATCGTCGTTGCCTTTCGACACGGCTACCCATTCTCGAATGGGTGCGGCTCGACCCGCGGATGCGTTCGTACGATTTAGCTCTTGGACTATCTCATTCATGGCGAAATGACCTGCCTCCACGAGCTTGGGAGACAGGCTGCCTCGCGATTGTTGTTGGCGAGCACCGATCCCGACGAGTCGCTCCGCGAACGAGAGAGGATTGGGAGAGGATTCCATGCGTCGGAGCAATTGCAGATAACGATCCATGGTCGCGTCGTCGACGACATCCGCCAATTTTTCGACCGTAGCTCGAATCACGCCTTCGTCCTCTTCCGATCTTCCCTTCTTGTTGACTACCCCACTCTCTAGTAGATCGATCGCCCATTCCGTGCATCGTGTTGTTCTGCAAGCCGGCAGAACGCGAATCAAGACACGAAGCACCGGCGATTGCAGACCTTGAGACGTGTGGCTTGAATCAATAAGAATCGTTTTTACCGCAACGGGGTTGGAGTCGGCCAGGGAGAGTATCGCGCGGCGAAGGGCGATCGCATGCGTCTGTTGCAATATTGGGTCCTCCAACTGGCTCACCTTTGCGGCGGTACGAAGCAGGGCTTGCAGGCCTTCGACGGGGACTTCCTGACTAGAAAGTTGTTGCACGGATGCGAGCCATTGCATGGCGTCGATTGTCTTCGTCACATCGAGGTTTTCCAGGTCGCTCCATCGCAGACTTGGATCCTCGCTAGCGGTTAACTTCGAGTCTGCTGGCGCGGCAGGAGAATCACCAGTCCATCTCACACGCCAAATACGACCGCTGTTTCGATCGCGATCGGGGTGATCGAGCGGAACTTCGTAATGACCGATGACTTTGTTGTAGAAGTCGGCGATGTACAAGTGGCCATCAGGACCGAAAACGAGGTCGACGGGGCGAAACCAGGAATCATCGCTCGTTAACAAGTCCGGCAATTCGGTCGCATGGGCCGTTGCCCCTCGGTAGGTAATCTGATTTCGATTGATCCGGCACGTCATGACGTTTCCACTCAGGAACTGGTCGGTCATTTCCATCGGGAACTTGGAATCCTTTGTGTGCGCCAAACCCGCGATAGCGGTGCTCCCATGCAAGTGATCCATCATGGGCGGAACGAACCCAAGACCATCATCAGGCCGACCGAAGCTGGGATTGCATCCGCCATAGAGAAGCTGTGTGATAGGTTTGCTATGGCAATCGGCGCTGAACCAGTTCCCGTAACGGTCTTGGGTCATGCCGAACGGATTGACTTGCCCCTGGCTATAAAGCTCGATACGACTTCCATCGAGGCGGAATCGAAAGATATTTCCCGATGTCATGCTCACACGGTGGCCATCGCGACCGGCCACATTGGATTGGTTATTGAAACCATGGCATGCGTAGATCCAGCCATCCCTTCCATCGCGAAGCGAGTTCACCATCCCGTGCGTATCGCGGCTCGTGTCGAACGGCCCGTAAAGGATCTTTCGATCATCGCATACGCCATCGCCATCGGTGTCTCGCAGATACCAAAGGTTGGGAATGGAAAAGCAGATGACGCCATCGTCGACAGGCAAAATCCCAATGGGAATATTCAGCTCTGAAGCGAACAATCGCTTGGTCTCAAACGCACCATCGCGGTCCGAATCCTCTAAGACCACGATCGAATCGCTCGCCGGCTCCCCCTCTTTGACCGGAAAAGGGTAGTGTTTCGTCTGAGTAACCCAAAGTCTCCCCTTGGCGTCAAATGCCATATTCAGAGGTTTCGAAATATCGGGCTCGGAAGCGATCAAATCGACGACGAACCCCTCGGGTACGTGAAACCCTGCTTGTTCCTCGGCCGGAGTTCGGTGTGGAGTGGAACGAATCGTAAGCCCAAACTCAGGCAGAGGCGTCGCGGGCTCAGCGGGTACAAAGCGGTCCGCCGCGTGGGCGGTGGAGAGGAGACCTGCGAGGAACCAAGCACAGAATCGAATATTTGCTGTCATTGCAGAGGGGGTGACTAGGAAAGATGGAGAGGGAGAGGCGATTCAGCAAACCTGGCAGGTTAGCGAAATGGTTTTCGCTACTTCCACGGGCTTGCGGGTGCTAATTGTAACCAAAATTCGAAGAATGCCTAAAGACAGCTCGTCTGCACCTTGCATCCTCCCCCCGAGATTCTGTATTCAGCAACAGAAGTATTCCCCACCCGAGCGCCTTACAGGGAGATTGTCATGAAGCCACTTTTCCAAATCGCAGCCACCGCTTCGCTGTCAATCGCATTGATTAGCACCACCTATGCACAAATGGGAGGGGGGCCTGGCAACGATCCCGCTCCGGCGTTTAGCGAGCCCAAATTTGAGGACCGGGTTTTCGAATCAGGCGGTCCGCGCGCTCGAGAGGCCAAAAACGGATCGGTAATTCTGTCGGTCAAGATCGAGGGGAACAAATCGGTATCGGAAAACGCGATCCTCGCCGTCATGCAATCGAGGCAGGACCGGGTATTTGACACGGAGACCTTTCAACGCGACATCGCCGCCCTTTATCGCACCGGGTTGTTCAAGAGAATTGAACCCTACTTCACCGAAGAGTCCGGTGGAGTGCACATGAAGCTGATCGTTCAAGAACGACCGATCATCAAATCCGTACTCTTCACAGGCAATCAGAGCGTCGACGACGCCGCCTTGATCAAGCATGCAGGGATCGCCAAAGGAGAGCCGCTCGACCCCATCGCGATCAATTCGGCACGCACCAACCTGATCGAGTACTACCAAGACAAAGGGATGAACCAAGTCGATATCCAAGTGGTATCCGGTTTGCTTCCAGGCGAACGGGACGTGGAGTTCGTCATCAATGAAGGGCCCATCGAACGTTTCAATTCCATCGGCTTCGCAGGAAACAAAGACTTTAGCAGCGAGCTTCTCAAAGCAAAGATCTCATCCAAGGATGCGCGGGGCGGACTGACCAAATGGATGTTCAATCGCGCGTCGGATCTGAAGATTGAAAACGACCGCCAAACATTGACCGCATATTACCGACGGCTCGGCTACTTTGACGCACGTGTGGATGTTCGAAAGGAATACGACAACAGTGGAAAATGGGTCGATCTCACCTTCGTGATCTACGAAGGGGTTCGATACAAGATTCGCTCGGTGGCCATCAGCGGTACGAAGCGTTACCAACCCTCAGAATTGATGCCCTACATGTCAGCGAAGCAAGGAGAGCCCTTTCAGCTGGACAACAAAGCCGCTGATGAACGATTCATCCGCGATCTGTATGGGACGCAGGGACATTACTTTTGCGATGTCGTCGGCGAGCTTGTCTATCAGCTGAATAACGAAGTCGACATCATCTACAACGTAGGTGAAGGTGATATCTATCGTATTAGCGATGTGCGGGTGCATATCGAAGGCGATTACACCAAGGAACGCGTCGTTCTTCATCCACTCGCGAATGTTCGGCCGGGCAGCATCATCAACAGCAAAGGTGTCGAGGATGCTACACGTCGCCTTCGATTCTCCTCGATCTTCAACAACGATCCCTCGCAAGGCATCGTGCCGACGATCAAGGTAGAACCCCCCGAAGACGTTGACTTAGACAAATAAGCACCGCCTGCCCAAGCACTGATTGCCATTCCCTTTCGACGAATCACCGGACCGCACTCCAAAGCGTTAACCATGCTTCCATATCATTCTTCTCGATCCGCAAAAATGCCGTCATGGCAGCGACTGTTGCGATGGTCGATTGCTGGCATCGTCGGAATCTCTAGTGCCACGCCCCTCCTCGCTCAGTCCCCCGCTCCTGGCTATGGCAATTATCCGGTTCCCTCCACTGGGAACTACGGTGCACCACCTGGTTTCGGGCAAAACCCCGGTGCACCTGTCGGCTCGCCCTACACAACGCTCCCCAACGGAGTGGTGGCCCCAGTTCCAACCACGACCGCTTATCCAGCTCCCATTCCTCAACAATCCTACTCTCCGCAGACGGGATTCATCCCCGCCGACAACAATCGTTTTAACCAGCCTCTCTCCGCCCCAGGCCCCATGAATCAGCCACTGCCACCGCTGAACCAGCCTTGGCAACTCGAACCGAATACTACTTTTCTGCAAGGAGCTCCCTTTGGTTACAACCCTTCTATTCGTGATGTACCTGTGGACGTTTATGTCCAGGAGGGGCAAACCGGCCGATTCTCCCTCGGTGGATCGGTAAACAGTGACTTGGGCGTTGCAGCCCAGATCATCCTCGAGGAGCGCAACTTTGACATTCGAGCTTGGCCAAACTCCCGTACGGGGTTTTTCAATGGTGCCTTTCGCGGTGCCGGTCAAAACTTTCGTGTTGAGCTGATGCCGGGTAACAACGTGCAACGCTATACCGTGAACTGGACAGAGCCGAATTTGTTTGGGTATTCCCCCTTCAGCCTTTCGGTGGGGGGATTCTATTTCACTCGATTCTTCCAGGATTGGTCCGAGCAAAGACTCGGTGGCCGAGTTGGTCTCGGTTATGAAATCTCCCCCGATCTCTCTCTAACGACGGAACTGACCGGACAAGATGTCAAGATATTCGATCCAGCCGTCAATACGGTTCCTGCGCTCAATCGAGTTCTCGGTAGCAACGATTTGTACACGGGGCGTGTTCGTCTGACGCATAGCACTCGCGATAGCCCTTTCATGCCGACAGAAGGTCATCTCTTTGAGATGATTTACGATCAGAACTTCGGTGAATTCGACTTCCCGCGAGGGCAAGTCAACTGGAGCAAGTACTTTCTGGTTCGAGAGCGCCCCGACCGAACGGGACGTCATACGTTCACGTCCGCCGTTCGCTTGGGCTTCTCTGGCTCCGACACCCCTGTTTTCGAGAACTTTTTCGCAGGGGGTTACTCGACGCTCCGCGGGTTTGATTTCCGTGGGGCAGGACCTGTTGAGCAAGGCGTACAGCTCGGGGGTCGTTTTCAGTTCTTAGGCTCCTTTGAATACATGTTCCCCATCACTGCGGATGACATGCTGCGCATGGTTACCTTTGTGGATTACGGGACGATTGAACAAGACATCGAGTTGGACTGGGATAACTTCCGGGTTGCACCTGGGGTTGGATTCCGAGTGGCTGTCCCCGCCTTGGGACCCGCTCCTCTCGCGTTCGATTTCGCGGTACCGGTGGCTTATGCCGACTCGGACTCGCGACAAGTCTTTTCGTTCTCGATGGGCATGACTCGGTAACGACTGCAAAGGACCGGAGAGATAGCACGGTGTTCGGAATCGACTTGCCAGCCTACCACGGACCGATCGATTTGCTCCTCTATCTCATCCGGCGGGAAGAGCTCCCGCTGGAGGAAATCTCTCTGTCCCGCATTACTGCTCAGTACCTTGACTATGTTTCGATCCTGCAAGAACTCGATCTCGATGAAGTCGGTGAATTCATCGACATTACGAGCCAATTGATCGAGATGAAGGCCAAGGCTGTCTTACCGAACGACGAAGAAGAGGCGCCGCAAATTCTGTCGATGCAGGAGACCGGTGATGGCGTCGAAAACCTGGTCGATCGCCTGGTTCAATACAAGCGGTTTCGAGACGTGGCGAGTTTGCTCGACGAACAAAGTCGCCAATGGCAATTGCGATTCCCGCGGCTTGCGAACGACTTACCGCCCAGACGATTGGATGCCGCAGACGTTCCGATCGCAAAGGTCGAGGTGTGGGATCTGGTCAGCGCGTTCGGTCGAATACTCAAAGCAAAACAGAAAGCCCCGGAGCACAAACTAACCTACGACAACACGCCCATCCATGTTTACATGGAACGGATCCATGGTTTGGTCCGGGATCATGGTGAGGTCGAATTGCAAAATCTGTTCGATCTGGGCATGCACAAAAGCGGGTTGGTTGCCATGTTCCTTGCGACGCTCGAGTTGACGCGCCACCACGGGCTTTTGGCGCAACAACGAGACGCCGACACCCCATTGCTGCTGGTAGCGGGACCAACCTTTGAGGAGGTCCTGCAAGTCGCTGCGGTCGATAACTTGGAGGCCGAAGCAGTTGCCAACTCCAACATGCCTGTCATGCCTCGCTAGGCGACGAACTCCTCTTCTCCATCGCTGCCCGGTCGCTGCAATTGGCCTGCTTCCTCGAGACCGCGAACGATATCGACAATCTTTTGCTGAACCGATTCGACATCGCTGAGCTTGACGCGACCAAGGAACCCGATTTCCTCCTTGAGGATCTCTGCTGCTCTCTGCGACATGTTCTTCATGACCTTCTCCTGGAGCTGCGGGCTCGCTCCCTTGAGGGCCATCGCCCATTGATTGGTCTCGACGTTCTTGAGCAAGGTCTGAATATCTTTGTCGGCCAACTTCTGAATGTCTTCGAAGACGAACATCAATCGTCGGATCTCTTCCACCAGTTCCGGACTGTCCTTGGAGAGGTTCTCCAAGACCATGCGTTCGGTCGCCCGATCTGTGACGTTGAGGATTTCGGCCACCGCAGGCACCCCCCCGGCTTTTTGGAATGACTGGTTCATAACCATAGACATTCGAAACTCGAGGGCACGTTCGATGTCCGCGATCGCTTCGGGACTCGTCTGCCCCATTTGAGCGATGCGACGGATGACAGCCAATTGCTTCTGCTGAGGCAACCCGTTCAATATTCCCGCCCCGGTTGCAGCGGGGACGTGGCAGATCACCACCGCGATCGTTTGCGGGTGCTCGTCCATGATAAAGGTGAGAATGTTTTGCGGATCCGCCTTTTGCAGGAATGCAAACGGCAGGGATTCGATGGTCTGCTGCAAGACGGCCAGCATGTCGGCAGCATCTTTGCCGAACGCCTTCCTCACCAGCGTTTTCGCCCGTTCCAATCCGCCGCACGCATGAATCAAAGAGCTCGGGGCACCACCAAAAAATTCGGCGATTACTTCTTCCTGCACTTGGCCCGGAATATCGTCGATCTGAGCAATGGCGAGCGAGACGGCCTCCACGTATTTGGATGGCATCTTCGACAACAGCATGGCTGCATCGTCTTCCTCAAGTGCCATGAGGAGAACCGCGGCTTTTTGAATACCCTCTTCGGCGAGTTGCACAGGTGAGGACTTTAGCATGTGGCTCAAGATGCTTGGAAGGTGGAACGCAAACGCTTTGCGGACCATCGACCCTTCTTCGCCATCCTGAAGTCAAGAAAGGTCGGCCCATCTCCTCGATTCGGCCGATCCCATTGCAACCTGCACAGTTTGTCTCGTTGGACTCAAATCCGTTAAGAAACGCGTGACCATGGCAATCGACAGTACCCCCACTGCCCATTGTTTTCGTCCACTCCGATCTCCAGCCAGTCGAGCCTATCCCCTATCTTGGAATACAACTCGGAGAGCAACTCTCGACCGATCCATTCCGCAATCTCTTCTGCGGTGGTATTCACGATCGGGAGCAGAATGCAATCTTCAGCGGGGAAAACCCACCGCTTGGCTCGAAAGCGGACGACGACCTCGTCCCCGTCTTCCTGGACGGAGATCATGGAGTGCCGTGTCGGTAGCAGCATATGGTGATCCAGTCGCTTCACGATTTTGGCCAGCGTGTCGCGAAACGCGATGAAGTCGATGACATAGCGGTTTTCGTCGAGCTTACCCTGAACCTCGCCTCGCAATCCATAATTGTGACCATGCAGACATTCGCAAATGTCGCCGGCAAAAGTGATGAAGTGCGCGGAGGAAAAGACCAGTTGCTCTTTCTGCAAGAGGACTCGAAAGGTTCCGCTGTGACCGCTGCTCATAATGCTGCTCTCGGGTGATTCGTGGGAATGTCGTAAGGTGCCGTTCCGGACTTAGTAGCCACCAGGAGTTGAGAAGTCACTGTAGCTGTTGAACTCCTCATGCCGCTCCGGTGCCTTATTAAGGAACCGCGTAAAGTCCTTTTCCCAGATCAGCTCGACATCACCCACCGGACCGTTTCGCTGCTTGGCGATGATAATCTCTGCCTGGCCTGCGTACTGTTCGGCATCTTCACCGCGATGGTAATACCCTTCGCGGTGCACAAACATGACGACGTCCGCGTCTTGCTCGATCGCACCCGACTCCCGCAGATGGCTTAGCTTGGGTTTGTGATCCTTGCTCTCTTCTGATTGACGGTTGAGCTGGGACAAACAGAGGATGGGCACGTGTTGTTCCCGGGCTAACATCTTGAGGCGACGCGCGATTTTGGCGACTTGCTCTTGCCGCGGATCCTTCGGGTTATCCGGTTCGATGAGCTGCAGGTAGTCGATGACGATAAGCCCTAGCTTGCGACCCCCGGTCTTGCGAAGCTCTTGCTGGGTGATCCGTCGGGCGACAGCCGCGATTTCGCTCACCGTTCGGCTCGGTGCATCGTCGATATAGAGAGGGGATGTTGCGATTTTGGCCGCGCTGGAAATAAGTCTCTTTTGATCGTCCTGCGAAATCGTCCCGACCCGCAGCCGCGAACCGTTCACTTTGGCAACCGAGCAAAGCAAACGATCGACCAACTCGACCGCCGCCATTTCCAAACTAACAAAGAGGGTCGGCGCATTGTCCTTCATGGCGACTTGCTCTGCGATGTTCATCGCAAAGGCCGTCTTACCCATTGCAGGGCGAGCAGCCAAGATGATCAGCTCCCCATCGTGGAGTCCACCTGTCATCTGATCGAAGTCCGTGAAGTGGGTCATAACCCCGGTGTTCAGCTGATGCCCCTGCATCCGCATATCGATCCGGTTCATGGCCGTGCGCAACACTTCGCTCACAGGCGCGGCGGAGTTGGCGTTTCGCTCGTCCTGGATTTGAAAAATCCTCTGCTCCGCCTGCGATACCAGTTCTTTTGCGTCAAAGGTCTCATCGTACGCATCTTTGAGGATGGACGTCGATGCGTCGATCAATCGTCGTAGCGTCGCCTTGGTCCGGACGATCTCGGCATAGTAGATCGCGTGGGCCGCGTTCGGAACGCTGTTGGCCAGTTTGGCCAAATAGGCAGCCCCGCCCACGAGCTCAAAGTCCCCGGCGGCCTTCAGTTCATTGACGAGCAGCGTGACGTCCATCTTCCGCCCGGCCTCGAACAAACCGATCATCGCTGCATAGAGTTTCCGATTCGCGTCGTCGTAAAAATCGTCCGCACGAAGAACCAACGTAAGATCATTGGTCAAATCGGGATTGAGGATCAAGCTCCCCAAAACACCCATTTCGGCAGCCAAATCGAAAGGAGGCGAACGATCGAGGATGTGGGGCTGATCCTGGGGGGGACCACCTTTGCCGCCATCGTTGCGGTTCCTTTTTTGCGGCGATGTCATCTTCATATGCTTGCGAAAAGAGGGAACAATCCATCGTTGCCGAGAGAGAAAGGCTGGCATTCTAGCGAAACGGGGTAGAATCGCGAAGGTGAACTAGATTTAGTAGGATCGCGACGGGACAATGCCTACATAAAGCGGCTTGACCCCGACTCGGTCGATTCCCCCTTTCAATGCGGTCGCTTCCTCTCCAAACCCTCGTGCCGGCATGATCTATTTGGACAACAACGCGACCAGCTTTTTGGCCCCCGCCATCGCGGAGCGGATGCGCGTCCTATCCTTGGAGAGGATTGCCAATCCCAGCAGCCAGCATGCGGCCGGTAGGCGGGCTCGATCGCTCGTCGAAGCGGCTCGCGATCGAATCCTCGCAGGATTAGGCGCTCGGACGGCTGGGATGGGAGCAGACCAACTGCTCTTCACCAGCGGAGGAACAGAAGCCAATAACCTTGCATTGTTCGGGTTGAGCGAGCTTCGCCCCGGTCGGATCCTCGTCTCCGCCATCGAGCACCCGAGCGTCTTGGGGGCGGCCGATCGCCTGCGACAGCTTGGACGGAGCACCGAAACGATCCCAGTAACCAGGGAAGGTCTCGTCGATTTGGAGGCGCTCCGCCGAATGCTGACGGCCGATTCTTCATCTCCCGTGTCCGTGGTATCGGTGATGGCCGCGAACAACGAAACCGGCGTCCTCCAACCTATCGAATCCGTCGCTGCGCTGTGCCAAGAGCATCGAGTTTTGTTCCATTGCGATGCCGTGCAAATGCTCGGCAAGGTCCCCATCTGCTTTGAAGCCTGGAAGGCAGATGCGATGACCGTCACCGCTCACAAGATCCATGGCCCGGTCGGAATCGGGGGCTTGATCCTGCGGCACGGAATCCAAATCGCACCTCAAATGTTCGGTGGATTTCAGCAATTGGGGCTTCGCCCAGGTACCGAAGCTCCCATCCTATGCGATGCGTTTGCGGCGACAGTCGAAGAGGCTCTCAGCGTGGGCGCTCGCGCGGAAAAGTTGAGCATGCTTCGAGATCGGTTGGAGGCTGGTATCGTTCGAAGCATCGAGGAGTCCGTCGTGGTGGGGCGCGAGGCAAAACGATTGCCTCACACGTTGAGCGTTTCGTTTCCCGGAGTGGATCGCCAGGCCTTGCAAGTGGCTCTCGATCTCAAAGGAATCGCATGCAGCACCGGCTCCGCCTGCGCGAGCGGATCGAGCCAACCATCGCATGTCCTGCAAGCCATGCACCTTCCTGATCAGGTTGTCAAAGGAGGTATTCGATTCAGCGTTTCCACGGAGAATACCAAAGCGGAAATCGACCGTACCATCGAAGTTCTCGTGGATGTTGTCGCATCGCTTCGGAAACAGACCACCGCGAAGTGGAGATTTGGCGCGTAAACGATCAGGCTCGCGTGGGCGAACAAAACGCGACCAATTGTTCAGCAAACCAATCAGGCGACTCCATCGGAGTCAAGTGAGCACTGTGGGGATCGATTCGATACGGAGCCCCATCGATCCGAGATGCGATGCGCTGCAAAGCATCGGGAGGTGTGATCGGGTCTTCCTGCCCTGCGATGCAAAGAACGGGGCACGGCCAGCGGGAAAGTTCCTCCATCGAATCGGGGCGATTGGCCATCGCCATCAGTGCCCAAGCGACCGTAGACGGACGGGTGGAAAACATCATTCCTCGAATGGATTCCACCAAATCGGGGCGCGTTGCAAAACTACGAGACGACAGAAGTTTTTGCAACATCGGCGCAACGGTTGGTTCTGTCCCTTCGCGAAGTGCCTTCGAAGCGGTTTCTCGCCGGATTTTCTGAGCCTCTGCATCGTCGGCGTTCCCGCGAGTATTGGTCAGAACGACACGTTCGACTTGGTCGCCAAACATCGCCATATAGCGCATGGCGACGTAGCCTCCCATGGAAAGTCCGCAAACGATCGGTGCGGTTTCCGCGGCGATCCGTTGCACGAGAGCGTGCGCGTCGCTTGCCAAGTCCGCCAGCTCGAAGCCGAATCGCTCCTCGGCGGATTCGCCGAACCCCCGGAGATCGGGAGCGATACAGAGAAATCGGTCTTGGATGCGTTCGATGAGCGGGATCCACATTCGGCTATCGAGCGGGTAGCCATGAAGCAAAAGGATCGGCGTGCCTCCCCCTGCGATTCGAACTCGAAGGCGTCGGCACGCGCCAGAGGAAGAAGAAATGTCCATCCATTCGTCGTGTATCATCGCAAGCGGTTCCCGGGTTCGAGCGTTCAAAAAAGTGGTCGGAAATGAGTTTTCTTTTCCGCTGTTCGTTCCCCCGGATTATACTCCCAGTAGTCTTCTCGTCTTCGAGACGCGGTCGCTCGCCGCTGTGCAAACTTTTCCCCATCCGTCCAGGACTCGATCAAGCGTGAAATCGATGGTTTTTCGTTGCTTTTTGTTAGTGGCGATGGTCGCAACCGCCTGGATGCACGCAACCGCCTCCGCTCAGGAAGTTCTCGCCTCCGTCCCAAAGCCACTTCCCCCCCGGAAACTGGCCGAAGGGGTTATGACGGTTGTTCCGCCGGATGAGAATGCCACCGACACAATCGCAGGAACATTCGACCTGGACTTCGTCGAAAAGCACCCGGAGTTGGCTTGGACGGCCCCCGAGTTTCCTGAGAACAAGCCCTTCTTCGCATCGGCCGCCGAAACACTTCTCGAGAAATCTCGAAACATCACCTTCCGGCACGACGTTTGGTACCTGGAGTTTTCGTTCAAGCCGGTTCGCGTCATCCTCGTCGATATTCCCGGCGCCAATGGCGTCCTGCAACGCAAAGTAGCTTGGTACATGGTCTACTCCGTCCGATATCCAGGTCGCGATTTGCGGGCCGATATGGATGAGAGCAGCGAAATCCCTGGGTCCCCTGCCACGGTCAAATCGCAGGCCGTCCGCTTTCTGCCTCGCTTCACGCTGGTGAGCAAGGAACGGAATTTCGCCATGGACGCTCAAATCCTTCCCACTGCAAAAGCAGCCATCGAGACCAAAGAGCGAGTGGGCAAGCCATTGCTTGATCACATCCAGATGGCGCAGCAGGAAATCAAGCAGTCCGATTCCCCAGACGACGCCGTGTGGGGTGTGGCAATATGGACCGACATTGACCCTCGCGTCGACTTTTTTGCAGTGGACGTTCGCGGTTTGTCGAATGCCTTCAAAATGAAGACAGATTCCAGCGGAGAGATGCGTTATGAGCGAAAGACGCTCCGTATCTACCACTGGCGTGCGGGAGATGGAATCGAAGAGTACAAGGACTTGATTCGCCTTGGGATTCCTGCGTTCGAAGACCCTGCCCGTCTCGAGTACCATTTGAAGCAGTTCAATCTCGAAGAACGGCTTGATTACCAGTGGATCTACCGCTAAAATCCCCACCCCGCGCAACATGGAATGCGTTGTCGGCACACTTTTTTTTGATTGAAGATTAGGTAGATCGATGGCACACAAAAAAGGTCAGGGCTCCACTCGCAACGGTCGCGACTCGAACGCCCAACGTCGTGGAGTGAAGAAGTTTGGTGGAGAAAAGGTGTTTCCAGGCAACATCTTGATCCGCCAGGTAGGTACGAAGTGGCACCCCGGCCGAAATGTAAGCATGGGGAATGACTTCACGATTTTTTCCTTGATCGAAGGAAATGTTTACTTCGACCAAGAAGGACGCCGCATCAACGTCCAACCTGCTGTCGCTTCCTAGTTTTTCCGCGTCGATTTCAACTGGCTTGTTTCGTTTCCGATCACCAGCAGGTTCCGATCACCAGCAGGGTGGCGGAGCGAATGCTCCCCCTGCGGGATGCCGCCTTGCCGGATAGAAATATCGACCTAGCAGCGCGATGCGTTGAACAACCACAGCAATACGACGAGCAATTCGCTCGTCGTATTTCGTTTTGGGGAGCAACCCCAGGCAATTCTTCTTAAGGTTGAAATCCATGTTCGTGGATCGAGTCGAAGTCGAGGTGATCGCAGGCCGAGGGGGCAATGGCTGCATGGCGTTCCGCCGCGAGAAACATGTGCCTCGAGGCGGCCCCTACGGCGGAGACGGCGGGGACGGCGGGAGTGTCGTCATCCGAGCACGCTCCGGCGTCAACTCGCTCGTGGAATTCGCGCACCAGCGCCATTGGCGTGCGGAAAATGGTGCCCCAGGACTCGGCGCCAATTGCCACGGTCGCAACGGCCAAGATTTGATCCTCGCCGTCCCACCTGGAACGGTAATCATTGACAAAGCCTCGGGAATCATCATCCGCGATTTGGTCAACGACGGAGACGAGATCATTGCCGCTCGCGGCGGCCGCGGCGGTTGGGGAAATACCCACTTCAAATCCTCCACCAATCAAGCTCCCCGCGAAACGACCGACGGCGGCCAAGGGGAGGTGCGACGAATCATCTTGGAGCTCAAATCGATTGCCGACGTTGGTTTGATCGGCAAGCCCAACGCGGGAAAGAGCACCATGCTCAGCCGCCTCTCCCGCGCCCGTCCGGAAATCGCGGACTATCCGTTTACGACCAAGTTCCCGAATTTGGGGATGGTTTCCGTCGACATCGAACGAACGTTCGTCATGGCCGACATCCCGGGCTTGATCGAAGGGGCAGCCCAAGGTCACGGCCTGGGACACGATTTTCTGCGACACATTATGCGCGCTGGAATTTTAGTCCATCTCGTCGAACCGATGCCCATGGACCAAACCGACCCGATCGAGAACTACTTGGCCATTCGCAAGGAACTTGAGGAATACAGCGAGGAGTTGGCGGCTCGTCCCGAGATCATTGTCGTTACCAAATCGGAACTGCCAGGCTCGGACGAAGTGCAGGCCAAGCTGAAGGAGACGACAGGGCGAGACGATGTACTGCTCGTCAGCGCCGTGACTGGGAGCGGTCTAAATATCTTGGTTTCACGCGTCGCCGATCTTCTCGCTAGCCAGAAGCTCCTCGCGAAATGATTCTCGTCGACATCGGCAACAGCGGGGTTCGCGCTCTGCGATGTTCAGACCGGGGCGATTGGGATCTTTCAAATGTGGTTCGGCTCTCCTGGCCCGCGAACTTGAACACACGCCACAAGTCGACGCCACAGCAACAGTCCGCTCCCAACCAATTGTGGTGTGACTCCACTGATCTGTCCGCGTTCAGATGGCTGGTGGAACACATCGATGCACCGTGCGAGTCGACTTGGTACATTTCTTCGGTGCATCAAGGTGCATTCTCGTTGCTCCGCGATGCGGCAATGACCATTTGCTCGTCCGCTGAATTGCGAGTCATCACGCACCGCGATGTACCTATGGAACTCGATGTCGAGCATCCCGATCGCACGGGAATCGATCGTATTTTGTCGTCATGGGAAGGTTGGACACGCGCCAATGATGGGAAGGCGTCCGATGTCACCCCAACTCGAAGTGTCATCGTCGCCCAAGCAGGGACGGCATTGACAGTCGATGCTGTTTCGAGAGACGGCGTCTTCCGGGGCGGGGCGATACTCCCTGGGCTAGGGCTTTCTCTCCAGTTCCTGGCAGCTGGGACGGACCAATTGCCGTGGATCGGCAATCACTTGGTTACCAAGTCTCCGACATTACCGGGTCGAAACACGTTAGAGGCCATCGCAGCGGGTGTGCATGCATCGTTGGTGGGGGGCGCGCGCCACTTGGTTCAAGCCTATCGCTCTCAACCCGAGTGGCGGGATGCCACGGTGATGATCACCGGAGGGGATGGCAATCTATTGGTTCCCTACGTCGAGCCGCCTGTCGTTTATCAAGAGCATCTAGTGCTCCGCGGTCTCCATCGCATCGCCACGGGTCGTACGCCATGAATCCGGAAGACTTCCGACCTCCCTGGTTTTTGAGAAGCGGCCATCTCCAAACGCTGCTTACAGGCTTTTACAAACCGAAAGCGAGTCTTGCCGCACCTATCGTCCACCGATTATCGATCGATCCTTGGGGGGAGTTGCTGGCATACGAGAATACGCCGGTTTCCACACTTGCCCCTCGCAATGATGCCGTATTTCTCTTTCATGGTCTCGGGTCATCGCATCGCGGAACCTACATGACTCATTTGACGGATCAATTGCTCCAAATGGGGTTTCGGGTCTTCCGATTCGATCTACCTGGAGCAGGGGATTCGTTTGAGGTTACACCACTTCCCCCTCACGGCGCCTGTGCGGGACTCTTGTGGTCGGGAATCCAGCAACTTTCGGAACGGCTCGCGATCTCCAATTGGCGAGGCGTCGGCGTCTCACTCGGGGGGAACCTGTTGTTACGAATGCTGATCGACCATGCGTCGGAGTTATGCGATCCGAACGGCACTCGCGTCAAAATTGTCAAAGCGATCGCCGTGGCTCCACCCATCGACTTGGCTGCCTGCTGCGAGCACATGGAGACGGGTGTTAATCGGATTTACGCGAAGTATTTTCTGCGATCACTCAAAGTGCAGAGCAAGATCCGAGCAGCGCGATGGCCCGAGTGGGAAGCTCGCTTTCGAACGGCGGACTTTCGTTCGATCCGAAGGTTCGACGAGTCCGTTACCGCTCCCCTTGCAGGCTTCCCTAGCGCAAACGCTTATTATGAAGCGGGTTCGACCAAGCCGGAGCTGAGCCAGATTCGAACTCGGACCGTGGTGCTACTCGATGCTCACGATCCAATTGTTCCCTATAGAATATTTCAAGATGCAAAGTGGTCTGGTTCGACCACCGTGCGCGTGACCCGCCGTGGAGGCCATGTCGGCTATCTACATCGAAAGCGCAACCCAGGAAATCCCTCGCGGATCGAACGCTGGGCCGATGGATGGATCGCAAAGGAATTGGCGACCGACGAACAATCCTAAACATGGAACTTGTCCGAGAACCGCTGGCTCGCTTTGTTACGAGTAGTGGCATCCTGGGTTGTCCTGATCACCCCGTTAACTGATCACCCCGTTAACTGATCACCCCGTTAACTGATCACCCCGTTAACTGATCACCCCGTCGCAGTACAGATTCAGGGCAAAACCACCATCGGATTCGCTTCCGTTTCGAGAGCCCGGTTCCGGCTAAAGCCTGGAGAGGCGGAGCACACTCAGCAAGAAACTGGACGCCGCGAACTGCGCTGCCATCGCGATCAATCCCACTCCCGGGATCACTCGCCGCATAGTAGTCGCGTAGTCGAGTGGACCGAAATCGGACCGGTACCATTCCAAAGCGGTCCACCCCACGAGCGCGATACCGCATAAAGCCATCACCCCAGCGACGAGGAGTAAGCGTTCTAAATGGGAAGACTTGTCCCTCTCTTCTTGTTCCTCCAAGGACGCACGGCCTTCCGATGCGGGTAAGATCCCTTCGCTGATTGCGAACGATTTGGCGAGAACGCCACACCAAATCCATTGCGAACCGACCAAGATCGCTAGGACTCCGACGAGGAGGGTATGCACATCGAACGCAATCCCGATCCATCGAATCTGAGGAAGCGCCAGTGCTCCCAACAGCACTCCGACAAGAACCATGGAGATGCCAGGAAAGAAAAAGGTCCAGCGGGGGCAAAGCAAGAGAAAGAATCGAAGCGTACGCCAGCCATCGCGGAACGTTCGCAGATGGGAGCGTTGGTGAATGCGGCCATCCGGATGAAGCGTCACAGGGACCTGTTCCACGCGGCCCCCAAACAATGCGGACTTGATAATCATCTCAGTCGCAAACTCCATTCCCGTGCATCGCTGTTCAAGTCCTTGTTGCCAGGTCTTTCGAAAGGCTCGAAGACCGCAATAGACATCCTGGATTCTGGTCTTGAACATCCATTGGACCAGCTTGGTGAGAAGTGGGTTTCCCAGCCAACGGTGGAGCGGAGGCATAGCACCCCGCATCACCGTACCTCCACCAGAGGGAAGTCTGCATCCCTGCACCAAATCCGCACCCGCGGCTAATTTCTCATAGAAAATGGGAAGAGTAGTGAAGTCGTAACTGTCGTCTGCATCCCCCATCAACACAAACTGCCCCCGAGCCTCCGCAATGCCCCCCATCAACGCGGCGCCGTATCCACGACGCTTCACGTGAATGACTCTCGCGCCTGCACCCAAGGCCAATTCGATCGACCCATCAGTGCTTCCGTTATCCGCGACAACAACCTCTCCGCGGATGCCATACTCTCGCATCGTGCGCAGCGACTTTTCGACACAGGTTGCAACCGTGTCGGCTTCGTTCAAGCAAGGCATGACGATCGAGAGTTCCAGCAAACGATCGCGATCGGGTCCGTCGTTGGAATCTGTCATGAAGGTTGCCGTTCATTCTCCAATTATATTTGGTACACTTTGGCGAGGTTCGTGCTCCCATAAAGGTTCTATCGAAGCCTGCAAATCGCCACCACCGGGTTATTCACGCCGGGTCGCACCAAGTTCTACCCCCAACACTCCACCTAGGAAAGTAACGCTATGAGTTCGGGAGATGGATCCTCGACTTCTTTTGAAACCATGCGAGGACGGGACTATCCAACGATCCGTCAGTTTACGGTCTTCCTCGAAAACCGCGTCGGGCAATTGCTCGAAGTCGTAAGACGATTTGAAGGAACGGGTATTCGCATCGTCGCCTTGTCGATCAGCGACTCGGCCGAGTGTGCTTTTGTAAGGTTCTTGGTGAGCCATCCGGAGCGGGGGAGGGAGATTTTGGAACGGGCTGGACTCGCCATCATCGAATCGGATCTGATCGGGGTCGAACTACCCGAGGGAGGACAACCCCTTTTGCAGATTTGCTCAGCGCTCCTGCAAGCCGAAATCAACATCATTCAGGCTTATCCGCTCATCTTCCGCCCTCATGGCGAACCCGCGGTTGCCATTATGGTCGACAACACCGAACAAGCCTTGGAAACCTTGGCAAGAAAAGGTTTCCGCATGATCACCGAAGGGGATCTGCTGGATAGTATGGGGTAAGTGAAACCAAACCCTTTCTGACTCCCCTAGGTGCTTGATGACGCAGCATGTGCATGATTGTTCGAAGAAGATCATCGCGAATATCGAGAAAGCGATCGTAGGTAAACGGAAGCAATTGGTACTGTCGCTGGTTTCTTGGTTTTCCGGCGGGCATATCCTCCTCGAAGACGTTCCCGGTGTCGCCAAGACGATGCTCGCGCGAGCTCTCGCCGCAAGCGTTGGAGGCGAATTCAAACGGGTTCAATGCACGCCCGATTTGCTGCCGAGCGATATCACCGGCGCATCGATCTTCAATCAGAAAACGGGAGATTTCGAGTTTCGAAAGGGTCCGCTTTTCACCAATATTCTTCTGGCGGATGAAATCAACCGCACCACCCCGCGTGCCCAATCGAGCCTGCTAGAGGCCATGGCCGAATCGAGTGTTACCGTCGATGGTGTAACCTATCGACTCCCTAACCCGTTCTTGGTCATCGCAACGCAAAACCCAATCGATCACGAAGGAACTTTCCCCCTCCCCGAAGCGCAGCTCGATCGATTCTTTATGAAGTTCTCCCTCGGCTACCCCTCCATGGAGGAAGAGCTGCGCATGCTTCAGCTCCTGGAGAAATCGTCCCCGATTCAATCCCTTTCGCACGTTGTATCCGCCGCTGACGTCGTGCAGGCTCAGGAGGATGTCAAACAAGTCTACGTGGATCCCAAGGTACGGCAGTACCTAGTGCAGATCGTTCACGAAACTCGTTCGCATGAAGAACTGGCCCTGGGGGGCGGACCTCGGGCGAGCATCGCACTGTTTCGCGCTTCGCAAGCCATGGCTGCTATTCGCGGCCGAACCTATGTCCAACCCGACGACATCAAAAAAGTTATCGCCCCCGTCCTCGCCCATCGACTCATCCTCAAACCAGAGTCTCGATTGCGACGGCGCACGAGCGAAATCATCCTCGACCAACTCGTCGCGGAAATCGCTGTTCCGACACTCGAAGAAGGACGCAGCTAACGCTTCCCAAACGGACTGTTCCTCCCCCCATCAGCGCTCGCACCGAGGCCAGAGGTCGGGATATGTTCGCTGCCTTCAGTGGGGTTGAATTCTCCCTAGGATGAGAACTGGAGTTTTCCGCGTAGGAAAAAAACTCTTTTAGACCGCAGTAAATCTTCACACGAAAATCTCATTTTCCCGGGTGGGTACTTGTAATTTGGTTTTGAGAATAGTTTGATAGAAAGAAGGCAATGTTGCCTAATTCAACTGCAAGTCTGATTTCTTTGGAAAGGAGGATTTTCGCAGATGGCATCCGTGACGCAGAATTCGGAGTCCGACGAGGATTTCGAATTCGAGGAGCGGAGAGTCCGACGGATACGGAAGGGGATGCCCCTTCATCGAATCGCTGACGTTCGCCAACAGCAAGGCGTGTCGCTACGAACGGTTTCTCGCCGCACTGGCATCGATGTTTCTGTTCTCAAACAACAGGAACTCCCCAGTTGCGATATGAAGCTAAGCGACCTTTATCTGTGGCAGCAAGCGCTCGATGTGCCCATTCAAAACTTGCTCCAAGACCACGATGATGAGTTGTCCGATGAGACTCAAACTCGTGCGTCCATGGTCAAGCTGATGAAGACGGTGGTCGCATTATCCGAGGTTTCTTCTTCGCCCCGTGTTGCTCGACTAGTGATGATGCTTCGTGAGCAACTGGTCGGAATGATGCCTGAGTTGGAAACGATTGGGGGTTGGCCCAGCTACGGCACTCGTCGCAGTGCAGATCAAGTTGGAAAGATAGCAGAGAACCCAATCGACCTTTACAACTTGGGTATCGATTGACGGGACGTTCTATTTGTTTCCAGCAGCCATAATTCATTATTTTTTGGATACTTCGAAACAATATGTCCTCATCAAGGCCAGCTCTCGAGCTGGCCTTTTTATTTGAAGTCCCTCGAACGCAAGTCGACATTCCCCACGACGGATTGAAGATCTTCGATCCTTGCCACCAATACGTGAATGACTCCCTCTCGGTTCTCAAGCACGCCGTGAACGAGCCAAGCATTCGACTGCTTACACAGCAAGTAGTGCTCCTGCCATACCTCCGGTTTAAGCACCAAATTGATCGAACCGGTCTCGTCCTCCATCGTGACGAACGTGATCCCCTTGGCCGTTCCAGGTCGTTGACGCAATAAGATCAAACCTGCTACACGAACGAACCGACCGTGACGAGTCGTTTGCAGTTCGACGGCGGTCGTTACACGTTTCGCTTGAAGCCGAGAACGAAAGAACTGCATGGGATGGCCCTTGAGAGACAAACCTGTTCTTAAGTAGTCAGCGTAGACTTCCTCTAAAGGACTCATAGGACGCAACGCGTCGGGAATCTCCTCGTCGCGATCCACATCCGCATGCGCGAAGAGAGGCGTTTCGTGATTGGACTTTTCTCGCGACAAGGACTGCCAATAAGCGGCCCTTCGATCGCCCGACAAGGATTCGAGGGCACCCGCGTCAGCGAGGAGGCTAATCGTCGCTTGCGATAGCTTGGTTCGTCCCACCAACTGGGCTTGGTCCTGAAACCGACCTCGATTCGTCCGATCCGTAAGGATGGACTCGGCGTCGATTTGCTTCAACGAACGTAGGGTTCTCAACCCCAGTCGCAACGCTCGTTTCGGGAATTCGCTTTCTGCCCCTAAACTTTGCGAAGGTCGCAACTCCAGCGTGCAGTCCCAATCGCTATGGTTTACATCAGCACCCAGGACTTCAACTCCATGGCGAATGGCGTCTTGCACGAGTTGGGCTGGTGCGTAAAACCCTAACGGTTGGCTGTTGAGCATCGCACAGCAAAAGACTTCCGGGTAATGATGCTTGATCCAGCAAGACGCATACACGAGCAATGCAAAGCTGGCCGCATGCGATTCGGGAAACCCATACTCCCCAAATCCACGCAGCTGATTGAACACTCGTTCTGCGAAGACTTCATCGAGACCTTGCGCACGCATTCCATCGATAAGCTTCTTGCGAAAGTTATCGATGACACCGGGACGTCTCCAAGCGGCCATCGCACGGCGCAATTGATCCGCCTCCCCAGGAGTGAAGCCCGCCGCGACGACTGCCAAGCGCATCGCCTGCTCTTGAAAAATGGGCACGCCCATCGTCTTTCGAAGAACTGCCGCGATCCCCTCCGACGGGTATTCGGGCTGAATGCCTGTTCTCCTCGCCGTCAGATAAGGATGGACCATTTGGCCTTGAATTGGCCCGGGCCGCACGATAGCCACTTCGATCACCAAGTCGTAAAAGCAACGAGGACGAAGCCGGGGCAACATGCTCATTTGAGCACGGCTCTCAATCTGAAAAACTCCCAATGTATCGGCATCGCATATCATGTCGTAGACGGTAGGATCCTCAGGTGGAATCGTGGCTAAACTCAGCGAATGCCCATAGTGGACTTGTATCAAATCCAAACTTCGGTGAATGGCCGAGAGCATCCCCAATGCCAAGCAATCGACCTTGAGGATGCCCAACTCGTCGAGATCGTCCTTGTCCCATTGAATGATGGTCCGGTCGGGCATGGCGGCATTCTCAATCGGACAGAGCTCGCACAATACTCCGGAGGTCATGACCATGCCGCCAGTGTGCTGAGAGAGATGACGAGGAAAACCCAATATCGATTGAACCAAGTACTGAAATCGTTTGCCGATGTCGGACTCCGGATCGACCCCCGCAGTCATGCATCGATCGGAGAAGCTGGTTTCCGCCCCGCGTCCCTCGACAATCTTGGCGAGCCGGTCGATGCAATCGAGCGATAGACCGATCGCTTTCCCGCAATCGCGGATCGCCGAGCGCGTTCGATAGGTCGTCACCGCTGCCGTCATTCCCGCTCGATCACGCCCGTACTTCTGGTAGACATATTGAATCACTTCTTCCCGCCGCTGATGCTCGAAATCGATGTCGATATCGGGGGCTTCATTCCGCTCTCTGCTAATAAAACGTTCAAAGAGCAGATCGTATCGGGAGGGATCTACACTGGTCACTCCGAGGCAATAACAAACGGCGCTGTTAGCAGCCGATCCTCGACCTTGGCAAAGAATGTTGCGCGATCGTGCGAAACGAACCAAGTCCCACACGGTCAAAAAATAAGGTTCGTACTTCAAATCTTCGATGATATCGAACTCATAACGAAGCATCTTAATGATTTTCTCGGGCACTCCCTCCGGGTAGCGCTGCTTGGCTCCTCGCCATGCCAAGCGTTTGAGATACTCGATCGGCGTCAGCCCCTCCGGTGCCACTTCAAGCGGATACTCATACCTCAATTGATCCAGTCGAAATTCAATGCGCGACGCCACCTCCAGCGTGTTCTCCAATGCTTGAGGACAATCCCGATAAAGATGATGAAGCTCCGGTAGGGTTCGCAGGGTCCTTTGGGCATTGCTGGGGCGACTCGCGGCAACCGCATCCACCGTGGTACCCGTAGCGATTGCAGTCAAACAGTCTTGCAGGATCATCCGCTCGGGAATGTGATAGAGAACATCTCCCGTCGCGAGCAAGGGGACCGAAAGGGTCGCCGATTGTCGCACTAATCTCTCCAAAATCGCAGCGTCGTCGCCCCCTCGATGCAGCGGGCAAGCGAGGTAGAGTCGATCTTGAAACAGATCCCTCGCAGCTCTCAAATGCTCAGACCATTGGCGGGCACCGGGTTGAGATCGCACACCGGACGCTTGGTCTACTTCGAGCACTCGCTCCATTCCGGAAGCTCGGCCCACCGGAGGCACGCGGGGAAGAATCGCGACAAGATTGTTTGCGGCGATCATCTGCAAATCGTTCCATGCGATCTCGCATTCCCCTTTAGCAGCTCTTCCGCATCCGGCCGTGATCAAACGACACAGGGAACCATATCCGGCTCTATTCTGCGGCCAAACCACGAATGGAGGGGCATCGATGGGGTGGATTTCGCATCCGACGTAGAACGGAATCCCTGCACCGCGAGCCGCTGTGAAGCCCCGCACGACTCCCGCCAAGGAATTACGGTCGGTGATCGCAATCCCACCATAGCCCAGCGCGGCGGATTGCTCGACCAGTTCATGAGGATGCGAAGCACCCTCTAAGAAAGAGAAATTCGATTTGGTGTGAAGCTCCACATAGGTCTGCATGTTGACAACATATCAAACCTAGGCAACACCGAAAAGTTAAGCGATCGCGTTTTGCAAACTTCCTACGCGAACAAATCGCCGAGCGGACCTTCTCCGCAATAGTCAGGATTTCCAAAACTCTTCACCGGAATACCCATCGACTCGCTGAAGCTCATCAACAATCGATTGTGAGGAACCCCTCCCTTGTAATCGACAGCTCTGCCCATGGAGAATCCACAGCCTTCTCCCACAAGCACGAATGGAATGTTATTTCGCGTATGCGAGTTTCCTTTACCAAGCTCGTTGGTCCAAACCAAAGTCGTGTTGTCGAGCAAGCTTCCTTGTCCGTCTGGCTCAGGAGTTTCCGAGAGCCTCTTCGCCAAATAGGCGACTTGCTCGCAATACCACGTGTTGATCTTGATCAGCTTCTCGTAGGACTCTTCGTTGCTATCGGGCTCGTGCGACAAATGGTGGTGCCCCTCCTCAATATCCAGCCATCGCATTTTGGGCTCGCCTACCGAATTGGTTATCTGAAACGTCGCGACGCGAGCAAAATCTGCAACGAAACTGCTGACGAGCATGTCCATCTGCATCTTGCAAATCTGCGGAATGTTATTGTTGACTTCTTCGACGTTGGCGGGAAGGCTCGGAACAGCATGCCCCACCTTGTCGACTTTCGTCGCTTGAGCCAACTCGGTTTTGAGTTCGACTTCTAGTTCGCGCACCATATCCAAGTGATCGTTAAGCAGCCGGCGATCCTCTGAGCTAACAAGCTGCTGCACCTTCTGAAAATCGGCGGTCAACTCGTCGAGAACGCTGGCGAGAAGCTCTCGGTTCTTTGTCTGACCATAAAGCTTGTCGAACATCAAATACGGATTATCGATGGGCGCCACCGGTTGGTTGGGGCCCGCGTAGGACATGCGCGTCCAAGTATCCGCTCGCTCAGGTACCATCACACCGAACTCGAGCGATCCGAACCGGGTTTGCGTCTCAGGGTTGGACTGCAGGTGGTTCTTAATATGCTGATCAATTGAAATCCCCTTCGACCAGCCTGCAGGGGTATCGGATCCCCCTTGAACGTCCCCAGGAAACAGCTCAATACCCGTCAGAAGGCAGCCGATCCCGCGCATGTGACCGTCCCCATCCCCCTTGATGCGATTGCAGACGCCGTGCAACGTCAGCATGCGGTTTTTGAAATCGGCCAAAGGCTGCAGGATTCTTTTCAAGTCGAAGTCTGCGCCCAATTGGGTAGGCCAGAAATGGTCCGGGATCACACCGTTGGGGCTGAAAATGAAAACCATGCGCTTCTTCGTGGGAGTCCCCGAAGATGCGGCCCAACCCAAACTTGGCAAGCTGAAAAGGAAGTTAGCGGCGGCAGCGCTAACGCCGGTGTTGACAAGAAATTCTCGTCTGCTGGTGAAGCGTTTCATGGTTGACCTTTCAAAGCGACTGAGGTGGGATTGGCAGGGAGGGGGGTGGCGTGTATCCGCGACGCGACAACGGCGATCTCGACGACCAAGTCGCGGATATTGTAACCGTTTTGACGGAACTGGTCCGTTAACTTTTTCAACGTATCGAGCCCGTACGCATCGGGCGGTTGCTTGACCAAGTGCTGGAACAGCTTGTTGACAAACGCGCGGTGGGCATCCGGTGAATCCGCCAAGTACTGGGCCAGTTCCGAGGCTCCTTGGAACGTTATCGGCAAATCATCGCGGCTGCGATAGGATCCTGTTGCGTCGATTGGCTTTTCCCCTTCGGTCGCTCGGAATCGCCCCACCGCATCGTAGTTTTCCAACGCGAACCCCAGAGCGTTGATCTTCTCGTGACACGCCTGGCAATTCTGGGGGCTCGTCTGGAGGGCTACCCGCTCGCGGGTGGTGAGATTGGGGTGCAAATCGGGACTGAGAGGGGAAAACGCTTCATTGGGCGGCCGAAGCGTCCGTCCAAGCATGAATCGTATCAAAAACACGCCGCGGTGAATCGGCGAGGTGGTGTCGTGATAAGCCAATTGACTCATCAACAGCGGATGGGTCAGTACCCCCAGCCTTCGCTCCGAATCCCTGGCGGTTTTCTGCAGCCCCTTCTTGTTGGAATCGAACGGGGCCCACTCCTCCCCATAAAAGGATGCGATCTTGGCGGTGGTGTATGCCGATTTGGAACGAAAGAGCTGCCGGTAGTCGCTCGTATCACTCCACACGATTTCCTCGATTGCCGCACGAAGGGATTGGCGGAGCTCCATGGCGAGCTCGGCATCGAATCCCGGATAGAGCTCCTGATTCTTGGTGATCTCGTTTTGCTGCGACAGATTGAGCCATTCATGAAAGCCATCGAGAAGCTTGGCTCGCGCTCGATAGTCGTTCAGCATCCGCTTGGCTGCTTCCCGAACTTGCGCCTCGGTCTCCAACTCGTTTTTGTCGATCTTCCTTAAAAGCCAATCATCAGCAGGAAGGGAATCAAACAAGGTCAGAGCCAAGCGATTCGCTGTCCGACGGGAGACTGACTTGTCAACGTCCGCGAGAGGATACAGAAAGCGAGGTGATTTTAAGCCGAGTAGCAAAACACGCCGAATGGCTTCCGCGTCATCTGCCGTTTGGTCGACTTGATCGCTCACGTATAGCTTCGCCAAATCGGGTTCCAAGGCTCCTCGGAAAGCTACCGCGAGCACTTGTTCAAGAAACCCCTTGAGGACCTGGCGTTGGTCGTTTGGCTTGTCCTTTTGGCTGCGAACGTATCGAGGAAAGAGTTCCGAAGCGGCGATTTGGGCGAACTCTACCGCAGACGCGGTCGTTGACTCATCCCACTGCTTGTTCACGGCCAATCCTCGTTCGAATCCGTAGCTTCGATCGTCCGCAGGTAGCGATGCCTGCAATGAGAACGTGGCCGGAGCAGCGGAGGGTACCAAGTGGTGGTCGGGAATGGTTTGCTCCACTCCTCCTGGCGGAACCCAAGACAACCGTATCCGAGCCGGTGGTAGCTCCGTCTTGCGCTTGCGTTGAATGAAATCGATCTTGAAAGGGTATAGACGCCCAGCGGTCAGATAGATCGACTGTCGAAACTCCGTCTTGTCTCCTGATTGCACATGGTTGTCGATAAAGATACGGTCCAACTTCCCAAAGTTCATCTTGAACGAGCAAGAACTATTTACCACGATCTCGTATCGACCGGTCTTTTCGGGAAGCAAACTCCCCTCCCAGTAAATGTAAAACGAGTCCGCCGCGATGCCTTCTCCAGGACTCTCTTTTCCAAAGTCAAAATCGATCACCGGGTCGACCCGAGCAATCTTTTCGTTTTCCTTTTTGAACCGGTCGCCATCGAAATATTGAGCTCGAACCCCTCGTTCCGTTTTGAGATCCGAAAACCCGGAGAACCGTCCGTAGAGATCCGATAGACTGTTCCGCAATTGGTTCGCCGTGAGCCTGGCAAACGCAATGCGAGGGGGATTGAGTTTCGCTTGCGCTTCGAGACTGTAGAAAGCAGCGTGCATGTAGGCAGCGACCGCTTGGGCATCCTCCCCTTTGCATTTCTCTGGCTCCCCCTCCGGCATGGTTTCATCGACGACCTTGGCGATCTCACTGATGGTAAAATCACCGGTCAGCGCGTTCGGATAGGCTCCAGATACCCCCTCCCCCCGTTCGCCATGACAACTGGCACACTGCGCGGCATAGATCGCTCTCCCCTTTTCCATTCTCACCGCATCGACCTCTTGCGCGAGGGCGCGGACACCCACCTGCGCGAGTACGATCGCGAACAATGCGGCCGAAGCGAACATTGCGACTGAAGCGAACAGTGCGGCTGAGGGGCCAAGTGCGGAAGTCCTTGCTAGCAATCTCAAAATGCGACACATAGCTTCTCAAAAAAGATGACATTGCTGCCGAAGGGTGGGAAGGCATGCCAAAACGGGTGGCCGAACTGCCAATTTAGGGGTGGGAGTGCCTCGTGGGGTGAGGACCTACGCCATTTTACAAAGAGGACTAGCCCAAGGGAATTAGCCAGAATCCGCATTCGTCCGAAACCAAGAGGAATTGCGATCTCATTTTGCAATTCTTTGCACGAATTGCATTTCCAAAAGACACACCAGCACCGGTGGAAAATAGGGAGAGCCGGGGAGTTGCGTCAACGGAAGGAGACAGACACGGCGCAAAAGGTACCGGCACTGGACAAATCTTGTCCGAACCAAGCCGAAAAAAAGCGCACAGCCAAATTTCGACCGAAATGGCCCGCTAGTTGCGGTTCTTCACCGCTGTCAATCAGTCGAGCAGACTGGTTAACAATGGGTGTGAACCCCGGGTCATCTCACTGCGTCTGAATAGATTCCAAGAAATCTTTCGGGGACAAGCGATCGGTGACCAGGGGAGTCACAGGTCGGGGCGAAGAAATGGTTGTAAGGCATGCAGCCGCTCGCAACGACAGTTGGGTACAGAGTAATAGGTACTTGGGTATCGGGTACAATAAGCTCAACGACTGAGCTTGGACCCTTTCAGCGACGTCGAGCGAGGCGGTTGGGAGCCGCAGGGATCGAACGAAATCGACATCGCAGCAGGGAGCATAAAAAATGAATAGTGACTATCGAATCGCACAACTTCGAGAGCTTCGCGACCAGCAGATCAAGTTCGCCCCACGCGGGAAGCGAATCGAGCAAGCGGACCGCGCCGAGCAGCTTTTAACCGAGCTGGATCCTCAGCGCGAGTATCCTTTCGATTTCCTATTCTATCGCGTTACCGAAGTGCGACCTGACAGCACGGGCTACCGCTTGATCAAGGGGAATGATGCGCTCCATGATCTGCGACTCTTTGTCGAGGACATCACCGATTCGATGAATCTTCGCGTCGAGGAAGCTTCCGAGCCAGTCCACACGGTCGAGGACTTGAGCAAAATGTTCAATGTCTCGACCAAAACCATCTCGCGATGGCGTGACCAAGGTTTGGTATCCCGACGATTTTTGGCCGATGGTCGCAAACGAGTTGGCTTCCTTCACTCCAGCGTGGAGCGATTTGTTTCGCAGAATAAAACGCGTGTGAAGCGCGGTGAACGGTTCAGCCAACTCACCGACGCGGAAAGAGATGACATCATCGACCGCGCCCGCCGCATCGCCGCGACCGGAGCGAATTTGTCCGAAGTCGCACGAACTGTTGGGCGGGAAGTGAATCGATCGACCGAAACGATCCGATACACGATCAAGAAGTTTGATCAGCAATTCCCAACCATGGCGGTGTTCCCAGAACAACGCGAGGTTCTTTCCGAGGAAGACAAACGAGCCATTTACCAACAGCATCACCGAGGTGTATCGACCGTGATTTTGGCCAAGCGCTATCGTAGAACACGCGGAAGCATCGTTCGTATTCTGAACGAGCAACGCGCTGCAAAAATCATGGAGCTGCCGTTGGACTACATCGCCAATCCGGTCTTCGAAGAAGCTTCGATGGTCGACGAGATGGTGGCCGATCTGCCAGCAGCCTTGGAAACACCGCGGAAAGTGAAAGCCCCATCGGGCTTGCCAGCTTACTTGGCATCCCTATACGAGGTCCCCTTGCTAACACGTGAGCAAGAGTACCATCTCTTCCGAAAGATGAACTACTTGAAGCATGCTGCGAGCAAGCTGCGCGAGTCTCTGGACGTGAAATCGCCAGCGGTCGCTGTGATGGAACAGATCGAGGCGCTTTACGAAAAATCGGTCGACGTGAAAAACAAGATCGTACAATCGAACTTGCGACTCGTCGTATCGATCGCCAAACGGCACTTGGCCCCGCACGACGATTTCTTCGGATTGATCAGCGATGGAAACATGTCGTTGATCCGAGCCGCAGAGAAGTTTGACTACTCGCGAGGGAACAAGTTCAGCACCTACGCTTCGTGGGCGATCATGAAGAATTTTGCAAGAACCATCCCGGATGAGTTCAAGCACCAAGATAGGTTCCGCACCAGTTCTGAAGAAGTCTTCGACTTCCAGCAAGATCAACGGGCTGACAACTTCGCGTTGGAGATCGACCAAGCGGTCCGAACGGATCAGATTCAAAAGATTCTGCACACATTGGATCAGCGGGAACAGCAGATCATCGTGCGACGTTTCGGTTTGGATCACCGCTTTGAACCTCTGACGCTCAAAGAAGTCGGTGAAGCGATGGGAGTGACCAAGGAGCGAGTTCGACAGTTGGAAGCCAGGGCTTTGACCAAGTTGCGTCAAGCAGCGAGCCAAGCGAAGATTGACGCTCCAGAATGACAGGTCGTTCCGCCGCTCGCTTCCGAGCGAGCAGCAAGGGGGGCGAGCCATGCCCCCCTCTTTTTCCTGCCATCAAACCATAGAACCGCACCAAACCATGGGTGCGGTTTTTTTGTTGCGAAGTATTCCAGAAACCCTTCCGTGAAACACCCGAGATTCCGTCGGCGAGTGCATAACACCCATCGCTCAAGGCATTGAAGATACTTCGTGACGATAGAGACGAGCGGGATTAGCGCTGCAATCCGCCGAGCGCGGGTGAGGATCGAACGCTTGATCCACTAGAGTTTGCAAAATCACACCTTGTTCAATCAGCGACGGACCTCGTTACCTCGCTTCTTTATGGGGTGGTGGAAAACGCCAGTCAGACTCAGGTCTGATTACTCGATTGTCAGATAGCCTTCGAACATATCAATTGTGGCAAGTACCCATTCCAATGTTCGGAGGATAACAATGAGAGTTATGAAACGTCGTCGTCACATGCAGATTTGCAAGCTCTGCATGCTGGGCATGTTTGCATGGGCGGTACCGCAGGCCGAGTACGCATCGGCCCAAATAAGACCACCTATTCTTCCGAGAGAGCAGGCAGCGACGTCTCTTGTTCAAAGTGTTACCAACTTGGAAACCGAACTCGCTCGCTCGAATGCGACGCCCAACGTTAGAGAACTACTCCATCTAGAAGAACTCAAAAGGCTTGCATCTCGGGCTCCTAGCGATTTAGACGGAGGGTCGGCGGATAGGCTGCGTAGGATTCTAAACGATTTCGATGGCTTCCAACAAAATCGCCGCTATTCTTCCGTCTCGAGTCTTTCGACGTTCAAGACGACGCATTCGGGACTTCAATCCTTGGTTGCCTCGTTACCAAAGCAGGGTGCCGTTCAGGAAGAAGCGAAAAGAGCGCTGGATCGGACGCTGAAACCTCGGACCATAGAGAAACCTCAAGAGCCACCCAAGGTGAGGATGCCCGACCGAGTGGGCGGAGCGAGAGAAAACGCAGCAGCGAGACTCCCGCAAATCGCGAAAGAACACACGGCGTCAGGGTCCATACCGTGCCTAATTTCGCGAGCTCCGCGTCCGACCGGGACAGAGAAACGCGATGTGATCGCTGCATTGGATTTGCTTCAGAGAAACGAATTCACGATTCCCGGAGCCGCTCGCCTTCACAAAACATTCCCGTTCCATGAACTCCGATCTCTTGCGTCGGGTGCCAAAATCGAGGTCCAGTCGCAGAGGCGTCTCGAGGCATTACTCGCTGAAATGAATGCGCTATCGCTCGACCCAAATCACGCCTCTGCGATGCATCACGAAGTGGCAGCAAATCTGCACAACCATCTCCGCGATCTCGTTGATGCTTCGAATGTGGGACATCCTTATTCGCCACCTACACCTTCGAATGATCTGGCGGCAGTCGAGCTCTTTGGCACCCTCGACAACTACAAATCGGCCAAGTGGCTCCTGCGGCTTCACGTTGTCGCCTGCGCCGACAATGATGGCCAACGCCACTCCACCATGACGAAGGCACAAATACAACAAGGCGTTGCGATGGCGAACAAAGTGTTCGAGCCAGCGCAATTGCGAATTGTTTTTGACCCAGAGAAAGATTGGGAGGAGTTGAAGAACACGAAAATCAATTCGTGGGATCTGGTCGATCACGATAAGAACGCAGCAGCCCATGCGGCCAGCCCATCGCTTCATCGAAAGATCGTCCTATTCTCTGCATTTGGCCCCGACGCTAAGACTCCCAATGGCTGGGCAGCCAATGGCGGTACCCACATTTGGCTGCCGACAAACGGTATTGACCCGCCGGGACTCTGCCACGAGATGGGGCACTTCCTCGGTCAGCTCTTCCACACCTTCCCAGGGGACGGCAGCCAATTGGTTTACGGAGATGACCCGTCCAAAATCACGGCAGCGAACGTGGATAAATTAATCGCTGACTTTATTTACGATCCGAATCGAAACAAAAGCGGAACGTTGACCGAACAAGCAATGGATGGGGACGGATTTTCGGATACGCCTCCCGATCCTGGTGCCGACTATTGGGGCGCGAAGTGGCCAGGCAAGGTGTGTGATCCGGGATACCCGACCGCGACCGTCCCCAACCCGAAAGGGGGACCGCCCTGGGTATTCACACCGGACCGCGCAAACCTCTTGAGCTACTTTTTTCGTTGCCCATCGCAACCGACGATCACGCCACAACAAACGGCGGCGATTCTCGGTCGTATCGAGGGGACGGTCCCCCAAAGTGACAACCAGAACTTAAAGAGACTGATCGAGGGGCAAACCCCGTGGTCGTCCGGTTTCGGTGACATCGTTATTGTTGGCAAAATACGCAACGTAGGCTCGATGACTTCAGTGGGTGGACGAACTGCCGTAATAGAAAGCGTCGGGGATGCGCAATCCGGAAACGCTCCCCTAGGCCCTCCCGTTACCATCGGTCCGCTAGCGCCTAACGATTGGGTCCTCGTCAAAGTTCCAATGCCCGGCGGGCTCTCCTGGAAGGGCAGCGCCTGTCTCAAGCTTAGCCACGGTGATGGGAACCAAGCCAATGACACCCTCTGCCCAGAGCCTTACAAAGCTCCACAAGTGAAGTAAAGCTCCCCCCGGGCATTGTGGGGAAGGGGTTGGCTGAAGCTAACCTATGGCTTCGCGACCCATCCATTCCTGGGATTGGATGGGAGCAGAACACTTATCGTCACTAATCACCACTAATAAGGAAAAGCAGCAAGATGGTCGCGGTTTTCGATTAGTGCGAATGAGTGAAGATTAGTGTTCCTGCTTTCTCAGAACGCTGAACTTTACATTCTAGCAACGTCGCCGTTATTCTCTGACCGTTTGACTGATTTCTGCGGTTCCCCACGGGTTGATGTGCAATCGATGAAATGATCAGACCGAATGCGGTCAAGGTTCGAGGCGTTTTCTCACTCGTACTATTCGCTCATCATCTTCCTGACGTTCCTCAGGGATCGATCCATCCTCGAGCCTATCGATTCAGAGCAGACATGAGTTAACGCAGCGGTTGCGCTCAACGTCTCGATCAACCGGCCTCAGGCGGTCCATGCCTTCCTCGCTCGACGTGAGTGATCCTTTTCGTTCGCTCAGCAGAGTTGCGACAGGTCGTTCGAGATCTAACGTTGAGTTCCAAACAATCGTGTGCTACGTCGAACATGTGATCGATAACCTGTGGCTTCGCGACCAATCCATCTCTGGGATTGGATGGCAGCAGAACACTAATCGTCACTAATCACCACTAATAAGGAAAAGCAGCAAGATGGTCGCGGCTTTCGATTAGTGCGAATGAGTGAAGATTAGTGTTCCCGCTTTCTCAAGACGCTGAACTTTAAATTGAAGCAATGTCCATGCTTGTTCTCTTTACGTTGCACTCATTTCTGCTGTGTCCACTGGGTTGATGTGCAATCGGTTTTCTCACTCGTACCATTCGTTCATCATTGCCTGACGTTTCTCAGGGATCGATCCATCCTCGAGCCTATCGATTCAGAGCAGACATGAGTTAACGCAGCGGTTGCACTCAACGTCTCGATCAACCGGCCTCAGGCGGTCCATGCCTTCCTCGCTCGACGTGAGTGATCCTTTTCGTTCGCTCAGCAGAGTTGCGACAGGCCGTTCGAGATCTAACGTCGAGTTCCAAACAATCGTGTGCTACGTCGAACATGTGATCGATAACCTGTGGCTTCGCGACCAATCCATCTCTGGGATTGGATGGCAGCAGAACACTAATCGTCGCTAATCACCACGAATAAGGAAAAGCAACAAGATGGGCGCGGCTTTTGATTAGTGCGAATGAGTGGAGATTAGTGTTCCTGCTTTCTCAAAACGCTGAACTTTAAATTGAAGCAATGTCCATGCTTGTTCTCTGTACGTTTGACTCAATTCTGCGGTTTCCCATGGGCTAATGTGCAATCGATAAAATGATCTGATAGAATGCGGTCTAGGTTAGAGTTGTTCGCTCACTCGTACTATTCGCTCATCATCTTCCTGACGTTCCTCAGGGATCGATCCATCCTCGAGCCTGTCGGTTCAGAGCAGGCATGAGTTAACGCACAACTGACCAAGTGCCACCCAAAAACCTGGCTGACTTGCGTCCAGGCACGAACCCCGGATCTATGGAAAACGGGAAATTCCCAATGAAGAAACTCACTAACATCCTAATGCTGTTGTCTTCAACGGCATTAGTCGGCTGTAACCAGGACGACAATTCCTCAACTTTGTCCACGTCAGAGAATCCACCTAAACTCGCTAGCGAACGAAGTGAGGCAAGTCGTGCGATAGCTGATTCGCTTGCCCGTGCAGTTTCGAATCAACAAGAGGAAAAACAACCAAGGCTCGACACGCCATTCTATGTGTATGGACTAGGGGAACCAACTTCGACGGACTTCTGGCAAGGATCGCAGTTTTTCGGAACCATGGATAAGGTTGGCGTTCTGAAGTCGGTAATGGACCAAATACCGAATCGACAAGCAGATCTAATTTTTATCCGCGATCGGAAGGCAGATCGTGAAGCTTATCTCACGCAAAATGGTATCGCTCTAGACTCGCAAGGTCTGTGGGATGTGGGGATCGAAGTAACCGACCTTGTCAATGGGAAACGCAGGCTCGGTGTTACTGCATCGTATGGCAAAGATATAGAGATCAATGGAGGGATTGGGCAACATGTCGTGAAAAACGTCACTGAAATTTGGGAATTGCAGGATAACGGCGCAGACCCGATTTTGCTTGAGCGTCATTCGCTTCCAAACTCGGCAACTGTGCACACACAGTCCGAAGTGCCTTCGTACATCACAGAACCGCCCTCGCCACCAGGCACAATTGGCTATTGACTGGGAGTGCGACGTTTTTGAAATGCTACCTGACAACAAGTTCACGTGTTAAAGTGCAAAGTCGCTCGAGAAGGTAACCGTAAGACTACCGCGAACTATTGCCGAGTCGGGTGAAGATCATTTCCTTAAATCACGACGGTGATTCTCAACCACGGACCGCGCGGAAAACACGGAATGGGAGTAAGAAATGGCTGTGGCCTTCCTTCGGTGTGTTCCGTGTATTCCGTGGTTCTTGAATCTTTGGCGGTAGCTTGCCCAAGTGTGTGACAGCAGAGTTGTGAAGTACTTCTCATCCAGGGATGAGGATGCGAGGACAATCATTACGATCGAGCCACTCACCTCGGGACCACCATCAAATGAAAATCAAGCGTCGCGTGTCGGATGCAGTCCGTGAAGAATTACGTGATCAAGCGCTCGAGAAGATTCGTGCCGCGTTGAGGGAACGCAGTCCAGCCTGGGAACGATGCGCCGCAATTGTTGCGGAGTTCATCGCACGGTCGGCGCCAAACGCGAATTAGCTCCAGGCAAACGCCACTATCTACGAGATCGGATTGGATGTCCGATCCGCGGATCTACTCTACAACCTTGGTTACATCAGCGTGCAATCACTCGCAGGGACCACCGAATCAGAACTTCGAAGAACGCCAAGCATCGGCGAAACCATCGTCGAGCATTGCCGCAAGGTTCTCCGGACTCTCAACATGTCGTTCCGCGACGAGTTTCAAACATACTGTCGCATCGGAGATTACCGAATGCCAGAGATGTGGAAGACGGCTGACAGTTTTTGACGTCTTCGCGATTGGTACAATGGGGCACAAATCAACGGGTTTCACCACCCATTCGATTTGCCAGCTGGGCTACAATGGCATTGTTGTTTTCCGGTGCATGCGGCCGGGTATTTACTAAATATCCGACCAATAGACATACTTACTCTCAATTCATATTACAATCCAGGATCCCTCTCATGACATCTGGACAAAAGAAGAAACTCATCGGAACGAATGCCGCCATATGGTCGATCGCTATATTGGCGTCCTTCGTACTTCCATTCATCGCAGAGTCAGTGTCAACTGGTTCCGCCAAGTTCCTACAAGTGTTGTGCTTCGCCCTGCCGTTGATCGTTGGGATGTTTATCTCATCAATGGTGATCAGCAAGTCAATCCCTGAAACTGCAGCAGAGTAGGTCCCTGCAAAAGAGGAGCAAAGTTCGATAACGCGAAGATGCATTTCAACATCGCACCGGAACTCCTAGCTCAATTATCGCGTAGCAAATGAGTGGCCTAACGCCACCAACGCATCATGTCAGATAGCCGGGTAAGCACGCCACTGCCGGGCATGCACATTGAACTGCGCGCATGTGGCCGCGCCCGTGCTGTGGCAATGTTGCATCATGTGCTGTGAATTCGTGAATTCTAGCGTTCGTCGAGTATCTTGTGGTTTAATGTAAATTGTCGCTTTTTATTTCGGAGACTTTTCGTGTTCGTAGATACAAGCGACATTCGGCCCATCGTCGAACATTGCCGCAAGGTACGTCGAACCCTCAACATGTCGTTCCGCGACGAAGTTCCAAACCTGCTTTCGCATCCGAGGCTACCCAACTCGCGAGAGTTGGAAGATGACTGACAGGGTTCGATCTCACGTAACTCATGCTTTGAATCCGTTCGTCGTCGATGACGTCCATGAATGATAGCGAATCAAACCTTGGATCGGCGTCTGGAATTGAGTTGCACTACGACAAGGCATTGAATGACGGCTCAGCGCCGGATTTTTCGGGATGCTGTTCGGTAATCCCAGGACCTTCGTCGCATTACACCACACGACGTACAGCGAGCCGCCGCAACATCCCGAAACCCATGAGGGGCGCCTACAACTAACCGGCGGTCGCTCCAAGGGAATAATCCATGGCATTGAGCAACTTCACACCTTGGACGGTGAGGTACAATTCAATCGGTTTCAAAGCCCATTCTGCCAGTCAAATTGGCTACAATGGAGGCTTTTTTTCCGGCGCATGCGCCGGAGAATCACTAGTTCGTCCATCCAAACTATGCAGACTCTTTCGGCATTGAAATCGTCGTACCTTGAGATTGCGCAACGGTTGCATGCGCCAATCGAATACGTGCGATTCGCCGAATCACCGCAACATGATGGCTCGCCACACATCGAGTCCAATGGGAACGGATTCGCGTATGTGATAACGGAACGTGGCGAGGAGTATGAACGGAAAACCACCACGTGCGAGGACGATATTCTCTACTGGCTTGTGCGCGACCTTACGCGGGAAATGGCAACAAGTTTTGAATTGGAACATCGACAAGCGAATGCGGATTCGCGTCGGATGTTCTTCCAAAAACACATTGAATTGATCGGTACTATCGATCGCGACTGGGAAAATCGGTTGAAAACCGAATACGACACAGTACTCGAACAACACCCGTTTCGTGATATAATGTACGAACAATGAAATGCAAGCGAGTTGCGGAGCGCGCGTTTCCTGACGGAGAGTCACTTGGCCGCAACCGCGTGATTTCGAGCGTTCGCCCGTATTGAGTGAGGTTCCATATGATTACCAAGAGCTCAAAGATTCCAGAACATCTGCGCATTCGATTTTGGCGTCGCTGGAAGTGTCGTGTTCTTTGGCCCTTTGCGACGGAACCGGAGCGCAATGGTTGCCTACGAATTGCATTCCGTGGCGGAACGTACTCGTTTCAGACATTGCGAGCGCTAGGTGCAACTGTCCAATCTGTCTACGTTAGATGCCTTCCAGTAGACGACGATGATCTCGCAGCAATGAGTCATTTTAGGAACTGTGAAGCGATGGATTTGGGTGGCACGAACATAACTGATGAGGGTGTTCGATGCTTGACAAGAATGCCGAAACTTGAGTACATCTTTCTCTGGCATACGCGCATTTCGGACGCAGCCGCGAGCATCTTGATGGGGATTTCCCAATTGCGAATGCTGTCGCTCCACGATACGCTTGTAACCGAAGATGGATTGGAGAAATTAAATCGCGCGCTTCCTAATTGCTTAATATGCCCGGATGAAAATCGGTATCGTTACGGTGTACATCGGGATATGGATGCGATCCGGTATTGGACCGATTTAGGATAGTGGCGAACACACACATGCACCGAAGCATCCGATCGGGCGTTTTTGATTTTGGAGACCTCACTGACGGATGCTCGGTGATGGTGGTCGTTACGTTGAAGAGGAGACGCGACTCGCGAGCTCGAAATGGAGACCTCCACTAGAACATCCGAAGGCTTTCCGTTTAACTGCACCGTTTGCGGAAAACAGATGATCGTGTCGTCGTGCACACCGCTAGGAGACACCGTATGCCCACATTGTGGTGCATTTCTATACGCACATTTGAAAGAACTTCAGATCGACAGTGATGACGACAAGAAGCTCGCTGACTTGGGAATACTGGTTGAGACGGACGACTTTGGAGAGATCATTTCTGCTCAAATGAATGGCCCGAGATACAACGACAAAACCATCGATAAACTGGCAGGACTTAAGGATATTCCGCAGATCAAACTGTACAATACTGCTTTAACGCGGCAGGGCGTCGAGCGACTTCGTAAGATGCTTCCTCAATCTAGCATTGAAGAAATTTCATAAGCGGACGATAGCCGAAACACAACGTAATCGGGTAAGGATGCCCGTTGCCGGGCACCCTCCCCACACCACCGTACGTGCGGGTCCGCATACGGCGGTTCAACGAAGATGAGCAAGCTCTGCCCATAATGTCTTCATGCTTAAAACCCCTTGGGCCGCTAACCACGCATTCGTTAGTCCTACACCGCTCGCTATGGTCTTCGACATATGCCAAGGACCTTTACGGCTTTTACCATGTCGAATCGCTTGCCGTCGCGGGCCCCCCAGTGCAACGAGGTTTCGGATGCGCGTGCGAACTCGTCGCCAACGTTTCCAGTAACAACATCGAATGCGCCTGCGAATCCACTGTTCCAAGCTTGCGAACAGTTTCAGTTGCGAGGCAAGGGCGAAGTAACCCATCCATCCGCGCACATAACGTGCAAGTTCTTTCAAGCGGTGCGCCATCGAAATCCCTCGGCTGCGCCCAGTGATCTCGCGAATACGATGCTTGAACTTGTGAATGGATTGGGCTGAGACGTTGATCGTGGCTCGAAGTCCCGTGAAGATAAATCCAAGGTACTCGAGTTGATCTACGGACACGATTCGGCTCTTTTCCAGGTTAACGACTAGGTGAAGCTTGCGTGTAAGATAACGGTGTACCGATTCGAAAACCCGTTCGGCGCTCCGCTTGGATCTCGTGAAGATCACGAAGTCGTCAGTGTAGCGAACAAAGCGGAGTCCCCGTTGCTCTAGTTCCTTATCCAAGTCATCCAAGAGGATGTTTGCCAGGAGGGGAGAAGCAGGGCCACCTTGCGGTGTTCCTTCGGTTGTTGCATGAAGTTGCCCATCGACTATCACGCCTGCTCGCAAGTAACGACCAATCAGTTGCAGCATCGCTTTGTCATGGACCTTTCTTGCCACACGAGACATGAGTAGATCATGCCCCACGCGGTCAAAGAATTTGGATAAATCCATATCCACGGCGTAACGATAGCCGCGACGAATGGTGCGTCGGACTTGCTTGGCTGCTCCGTGAGCAGAGCGTTTCGGTCGAAAGCCGAAGCTCGATTCCGAAAAGCTCGGATCGAACAACGGAGTTAGGATTTGTACTATGGCTTGTTGGATCAACCGGTCTACTAGGTTTGGGATACCCAGTAACCGTTTGCCGCCATCGGGTTTGTCGATGGAAACTCGTCGAACCGGATTCGGTTGACAAGTGCCATCGAGAAGCTGTTGTCGAATGGCATGCCAACGGGGACGAAACCAAGCTGGGAATTCAGTGATGGTGATCCCGTCGGGACCAGAGGCCCCGCGGTTCGCCTTCACGTTCTTCCAAGCCAGTTCGATGTTGGAGTTTTCGACTAATGCCTCCATGAGAGACATTGGGAATAAACTCAAGGCTGGTTTCTCAATGGACGCTGTCGCGGCATCATCCGTTCGGACTGTTGAACCTGCGGTCTCCATGCGTACGGATTCCGGTAAACTCGGATCTCCTGGCATGGAGTGGTTCCCTCGCGGCAAGTCGATTGATGGCTCTTCCTTGTTCTTCATTGTTCGGCCCTTCCTGCTTCCATTGGCGTTGGAAGGTCAGTACTACGGCCTCTGCTGACTTCTATACAGCCCGGCGCTGCTTTCGTAGCGTCGTTCCTGGCTTTCAGTCTTCGAGATGACTTACTCCCTGGAGCTGTATAGATCTCCCCGGATAAGAGCATTGGTTTCCTCTGCACAAGCTCATCCTTTACCTGATCAACCGATAGGCATTGGGCTTCGCAATGTTGTGCTTGCTCGCCCGCTGATCCGGCCTTGTAGGATGTTTCTGTTCGTAGCCTCGCAGATTTGGTGTGAATGCACTCGAGTGGGGAATGATGCACTGATGGCAATCGACAGACTCGATACTTACCCATACATTCGCAGGCTTCCTTCCCACGGTCGGTTGCCCTTCCGCAGTTGCCCTCACCGTGTGCTTGCACTTTCGTAGTGGTCATTTGGTATACTGATCTCCTCAAGTGTCCTATCTCGCACAGGGGACTTGAACCCCATTAACCAACGCCCGTGCCGGGCGTACCCAAGCGGTGAACCCAAGCCGCCGATAGTGTCGCTACTTAAATCAACATCAAACGCGGCGGCTGGGTTACCGCCGCCGACTATGAAGTCCTGGGTTTGCAAGTGGCGGTCGCCACGATTTTTGGATTTTTGTTTTTACATCATGAGAGTTCCCGGTAGGTGCCTTCGTCGGAGCCGCTTGTCGGTCGCTCACCCCGGCGCAGCGCATGCGGAGCGTATGGCGAATGACAAGCGGCGCAGCGGAGGGCACCGGTGCCTTTGTTGGAGAGCTTTGAGGGAGCTTGGCCCTGGCGATTGTGACTGCGATACAAGGATGTTGATTAAACGACTATTCGAGGTGTAAACGCTCTTCGGTCTTGTGCGCCTGCTGATGCAGGTAGCGTCCCCTCAGTTATCCATACACGGTTCAAGCATCTTTGATTCGATGTTGTTCCGCAGTGGCTATAGCTTGCCTGGAGGCTTCTGTGAGCAGCAAGCTACCTTCCGTTCGACGACACATTCTTTAGGGCGACGTGTTTGACGATTCCGTGAGCCGAAGCTCATGTCCTAATGGAACCGTCAGTGTCAGTTTTGATGGGTGTTGAGTCGATTGGGTAGGTCTTCTCCTTGATGGCTGTCTGTTAATCGCTGGTTACACTGGCTCCGTGGTTAAAATGGTGTTGTCGGGTTATTGTTGAATCCATGGTCCAATTCGTTCTCCGATCTGAATGATCAGCCCGCGATACTGGTTGTCCAATGATTCGTTTTGTAAATTGGCGAGCAAGGCGCATTCGTTCTCCGATGTCAAACGCATCAGGCAGCCGGTACGGGCTTTCTTGCTCGCCGTGGTTTGGTTGGTGTTTGTTTGCTAATTGCACTAGACTTGGTTGCTGCTGTCTTGCGTGGCTTGTCTGATTTTGCAATCGTTTTGGCTTTGGTTTTCACCGGCCTGGCCTTGGCGTTTTTCTCAGCCGCAGCCTCTCTAATGGCTCGAGCTTCGCGTCGGAGGCGACTCTTGCGTTGGTCACTGTTCTCCTTGGGCTTCATCTCGGAGAGTGTGGCTTTGAGGGTAGGCGACATGCGACCGAAGGACTCCGTGACGTCAATCATGCGCTTCGGATCCCAGTCTTTGTCGTCTCGCATCAGTGCCCAGGCTAAGACCGCTATCTTGCGGGCAAGTGCCACAGCAGCTTTCTTTTTGCGAGTGCGTTGCTTGCCGCAGACTCGCTCGTAGATGGACTTGGCCCATGGATTGTATCGCAGCGATGCCCATGCGCATTCGACCAGGATGGTTCGAGCTAATGGGTTGCCTCGCTTGGTAATGCGACCGTTTCGGTCGGTCTCACCGGATTGATATTGGCGTGGTACGAGCCCGAAATAGGCAGACACTTCGCGGCCGCTAGAGAAGCGATGCGGATCGTCGATGCAAGCGACCAAGATCTCAGCGGTTCTTGGTCCAACGCCGGGGATCGTCATGATACGTCCGATTCGTTTATCGTTCTTACCGATTGCTTCAAGCTTCTTGACCACCAGGTCATGCTGAGCGGTGAGTGCATCGAGCTGCGTAAGTTCGATATCAAGTTCGGCTCGCCACAGTTCCTTGTCTTCGCATTCCGATAGCGGCTTGCGGAATGAATCGATACGCTTCCGGCCAGTGTTCCAGGCCTTCTCGCCCGAGTCGATGGTGATACCATGATTAACGAACCACGCGCGGATAGCACACTTCATCTTGCAGATGCGATGATCGAGCGTCTTGCGATATTTGACCAAGGAGCGGAATTCTCGAAGTTTCTCAGACGGCATGTGCACAGCCTTAAGTTCGTTCATCGAGGCCATTCGAGCGAGCTTGAGGGCATCGTCTTTGTCGGTCTTGCGTTTGACGTTGGACCACTTCCAAGCGTCTTCGTTGGTTGAGCAAACAAGAGTTTTGAGTCCCTGGCTGATGGCCAGGTCATTGATCCAACCGGAGGGGCCGCAAGCTTCCATGACGACAAGGTCGACTTTGCGTGACGCGAAGACTTTGGCAAGATAATCGCGTTCAGTCGCAGCGACTTGGAATTCAGCTTTGCGTGTTTTGGTGTTGAAAAAGCAGCACATTGTCTTGAATTTGCCGAGGTCGAGAGCGAGAATCAACATGTTGGTTAGCTCCATGGGTTTGGGGGTGGAAGAATGTGACAACGGTCGTTACAGCGACCAAAGATCACGGGTCTGAGTCGCCAGATTTTATTCGAATGGCTCCCGCCCCAAACCCAGGACTTACATGGATTCTTTCTGTCACTGAAGTCATCGAGGCGTGGGCATGACTGAGAGCACTGCGCAACTCCTCGCCCACATCACGATCCACGAGACAATCGACGATGTGGCTGCGAAGTTGGTCGCTTGCAATGAAGACGGTTCTTTGAGTTTTGGCTATTCCGCAACTTCAGTTGGAGAATGCGATCCGGAGCAGCTAAGCGCTGGTACTGACTTCAGAGACTACATTCTTGAGGGCTTCGTGAAATACAGATTGCAAATGGTACCAGTAGAGAATTGCTCATTGCTAAAAGTATCTGGATACGGCAGTAACCGTGACTACGCGATCGTTTCTGCCATCAAACACTACTTGCATGCGGCTTCTGTCGTTCGATACGACGTAGCTATACTCGAGTGACGGTCGTTTGTGCAGTACAATCGTGACAGAATCGGGTAAGGATGCCCGTTGCCGGGCACCCTCCCCACACCACCGAGCCTATGGAGCGGCATTAAGTGGTTCAATTAAGGACTTCCGCGGGTCGTTAAACATGCTGCGTGTTCCCAGTCTTGAGGCAATGGATTGATCCTTCTGGCGGTCTGAAAAGTCACTCCCTTTGACTGGAGTCCACGAGGTTCAAACCTTGCTATTGACCAATAGGGATGGATTCTCAGGATAGACCGGCTGATTCACCAAGTTACCGTGGAATCCCTGGAGTACCCTCGACGTGTCCAAAGCCAAGATCTATCTCAAAGAACTCTCTGACCAGTTCAAGCGAACGCAAAAGGCCCTGCAAGCATGGAGCCAGGCCGATACCCCCAACATTGCTTTCGACGGTGGAGTCGTGAAGGGAATCAGCGAATCTCTCCGATTCGAGTGGCAGCGATTGATTGACGCATCGGCTGACGACGGACGCGAGGTCGAAGATAAAGCCAAACGCGTTGTGATGGCTCTCGACGACTTCGCACTGAAGTTTGCTCGTTGGATGCGAGCCGCAGCGGTGCAAGCTGATAGCCCGCGAGGAAGCGTTGCGATGTGGGAAGCATGGGAGCGAGTCGAAGCGGCATTCATGCCGGTGAACCAGTCAATACCCAAGCCGGTGAAGTACCTTGTCGACGTTGCCAATGCCCCTCGGGAACAAATCGCCCGGAAGTACGGATGGATCGATGAGCACGGCGAGCCCGATCTGCTGAAGGTTCAGGAAGAGTACGAAACTCCAGGCAAGCACTTCGACAACGAGACTTGGACGAGCCCTGTACTCAAGAGCTACTACGCCAACATCAATCGCCAGTGGCCGGAGCGTGTTGGATCCCGCAAGCCGTTGTTCTCGACGATGAACGAGTTGGATCCCGAACAGACGGCAACTCCTAGGATTGCATGGGAGCAGAACACTAATCGTCACTAATCACCACTAATAAGGAAAAGCAGCAAGATGGTCGCGGTTTTTGATTAGTGCGAATGAGTGGAGATTAGTGTTCCTGCTTTCTCAAGACGCTGAACTTTACATCCTAGCGACGTCCATACTTGTTCTCTGTAGGTTTGCCCCAATTCTGCGGTGTCCCATGGGCTGATGTGCAATCGATCAATTGATCTGATAGAATGCGGTCTAGGTTAGAGTTGATCGCTCACTCGTACCATTCGCTCATCATCTACCTGACGTTCCTAAGGGATCGAACCATACACGAGCCTGTCGGTTCAGCGCAGGCATGAGCTAACCAGCGGAAGCATTCAACGTCTCGAGCAGCCCATGCTTTCCCCGCTCGACGTGAGTGATCCTTTTCGCTCGTCGAGATTGGCTAGTACGTGAATCCATACGCTTCCCCAAAGTCCACGAGATCTCCAGTTCGCGGAGGTTCCGCTTTCAAGATCACAACGACTACTTCACTCGTGCTATCGGCTCTGTCCGCAGGCCTCTTCTTCCTAATGGTGACGATGCTTTTTGTTTTTCCTGCTGCAAACTTCGTGCTTATGGCTTCATTGATGATCGTCGACCGCTTCCGAGCGACATATGCTCCAAGTAATCTGACAAACAACCGCTTGACTATCACCGCCTCCTTTTCTACGGTTCTCCTGTTGCTGCTTCCATGGATGCAGTTGGTATCGGGACGTGAGCTTCCTGGTTACCGGATGTTGGCAAGACTTGCCGAGAGACCTTTGCAAATGTTACCTTGGTGAGTCTAACCTGGAGCGACGATCACGGCGTTGCACCGCAAATGTATAATTTGCCTTTTTTTCAATTACGTTAACACTCGCATCTCGTTGAGCGCGGACGTTATCCGACAAACGAAGATCCAAACTCTCACATCCGGTTCGAGTAGATGCGTTACGTAACATGCCCTCAATGTAATAGTCGATTTTCTTCTAGAAAGGTTAAATGCCTCTGCCCGCACTGTGACTGTGCGTTCATGCAAAACGGAGCGATGTTCGGATCGCAGGCCACACCATTAGTCCGTGATTGTGTACCCGTCGACTTCGAATCTCTGCCAGCACATGATCAGCGGTGGGTTCACTACCTGATGACATCCATTTCGCGTCAACCTAATTGCACTACCGATTACGTCTTTATCGAAATGGGCTGGAGATACTATCTTCGCTTCATGACTTCAAATTCCTGGATTGCCGGCACTGGATCCGGACTTGATCGAGCATACCGCTTAACAGAGAATGGTGCTATTTCGCTTTCACAACGCGACAAGGATCGCTGCCCGTTCCAATCGCCACCCGGTTGCGATCCAAATCGGGTGAGGATGCCCGTTGCCTGGCACTCTCCCCAAACCCCCGTACATTCTTACATTTTTGTAGCGGTCATTTGGTATACTGATCTCCTCAAGTGCCCTATCTCGCAAAGGGGATTTGAACCCCATCATCCAACGCTCGTGCCGGGCGTAGACAATGGGTTGCAATCGAAGCCCCAGTTCTGCCGATTTGACTTGCGTCGAGTCAACTGTCGTGTTCGGTGATGCAGGTATTTGAAAACAACAGTCAGCAAATGTGATGCCAGAATTGCCTATACTCATACTATTGCTAACGGTTGCACTCGTAGTGATGTGGATAGTGGGCGAGGCATCGAACAAGCCATGGCTTCGCAGGGTAGCTGCTCCTCTGCTTTTCATTATGGTGGCAGGTATCTCTGCTGCAGCAACTGGAATTAGCACTTCGTTTGACAGCTCGATCCGATACTCCGGAGCAGTGAAGCGTTTCGTCTCTGCCGTGATCCGTACCGCGGAACGCGATGGCGATGCGGCAGCGATCGATCAGCTTCGGAAATTCGATTCTGTCAGTATTGAGACCTACGAAGGCGGCGCATTGCTAAGATGGTTGGCAGAACCCGTAGAACTTGAAACCAGCAACCCGTAAAATTCAGAAAATAGAGTCATGCACACTGAGCACTCGAAAACGCGGTCTGGCAGTGGTTGCCTTTCATCTCGAGCCCGGTGATGGTGGAGTGCCCCAGTTTTCTGTACCAGGAGTTATGAAAGGTTTGGTTAGGTAGTTGGTAATGGCGTAGCCATCTCGTTGTGGTGGTTCGCTGGAGCGAGCGCAGCGAGCGAAGGCGAAGCTCCACAACGACGCGCGAACTCCGAGGGGGTTAAGTAGCCCAGCGAACTGTGCGGACGCTTCTCGTTGAAGTCGTTTTGCCAAGCCCTCGCCTTGAGTCGTGCATCTTGTTCGCTCAACAGTTCGGTCTGGCTCAGGTATTCATCTCGTAGTTTGCTGTTGAAGCTCTCGCAGACTCCGTTTTGCCAAGGTGAACCAGGCTCGATGTACAGCACCTCGATCCCCAGCGACGACAACCAACGCTTGATCGCCGCTGATATGAACTCTGGGCCGTTATCACTTCGAATCCGCTTAGGTACTCCATGCATGGCGAATAGCTCCGCCAACGTGTCAATTGCATCCTCACTGGTAATGCTCCGGCTTGCCTTGATGCTCAGGCACACCCGAGTGTATTCGTCAACGATGTTCAAGAAGCGAATCGTCTTGCCACCAACCGTCGAGGCTTGAACGAAGTCCCAGCTCCAAATGTCGTTCTTACAGCCCGCAGGCTGCAAGTGACAAGCGTTTGCCTTTTCCCCAGTGGCTCGCTTTAGTCTGCTTTTTCTTGGTACTTTCAAGCCTGCTGCTTTCCAAAGGCGATAGACTCGCTTCACATTGATCAGTTCACCACTGCGACGCAACAACTGTGTGATACGACGGTAACCCCAGCGTGGTCGCTCACGGACATAATCCAATATCTTCTTCGTCAGCCGCGCATCATCATCCTTGGGCTGCCCCACAAATCGCTGCGTCGATCGCGGTTGATCGAGCACTCGACAGGCACGACGTTCCGATACAGAGAACTTCGCTTGGAGCTGTTCCACGGCGGCTCGTCGTGACTCGGGGCTGGTCAGTTTCCCCTAGTGATCTCCTTCAGCATTTGGATGTCCAGTGCTTGCTCGGCAACCAACTTCTTCAGTCGTTGGTTTTCATCCTCAAGTTGCTTCAGCCGCTTGGCTTCCTCGCTCTTCATGCCCCCGTATTGGGATCTCCAACGCGACAAGGTCGGTTCGCTGATCTCGAGGGCCTGTAGTACCTCGCCGACACTCTTGCCCGCAGCGAGCATTGCATCAGAGTCTCGTAGTTTCTTCACAATCTGGTCGGCCGAATGCCGATTTCGCTTTCTCGTCATCAAAGTCCTCCTGCCGTTTGCGGCGATAGACTTTCATAACTCATGGATCAACTTTTGGGGAGCACTCCAATGGCAGTCGTTACCTTTACGAATCAATGCCCAATCTCATTCCATGCCGATCGTAGACGCGAACCCCTTACCTGCGGAAGTGAATCGACACGTTTGGCTGTGGACGAAACGTATGGCAATTGTTTTCGCAATCGTTCTTGTTGTGTTTCAGTTTTCAATTGGACTTTACGCGGAACTAACTCAACCGCCTCCAACTCCGGAATTCGCTAGCTTTGGGTCTGCTGTCATGCTCGGATCAATTCTGACTGGTGCTGTTTTTGTGATCGTAGGAGCCGCATTCGGTTGCTTGATTGACTTTGCGATTCTGATGGCCAGGAAAACCAAAACCGTAAACTATTAGCATACGAGGAAAGCATGTAGTCGGGTAAGAATGCCCAATGCCGGGCACCCTCCCCACACTATCGCACATGCTTGCACTTTCGTAGTGGTCATTTGGTATACTAATCTTCCCAAGTCTCCTATCTCGCAAAGGGGCTTGTACCCACAAACCAACGCCCGTGCCGGGCGTACCAATTGAATTGCAGCCAAGTGCTCGCTCGGCCGCTTTGACTCGCGTTGACGCAGCTACTCGCAATCGCTGAATTCTGCCTTTCACCAATCGTGGCACTAGGCAACTAACATGGCTTATCGGACAACAGTTGCTCGAGGCCTCCAAGCGGGTTGACGACTGGATGATTCGATTTGAAGGCGACACTTCACTGATCATCGAGTGTCTTTGGCGCCTTGTAGACTCTGTGCAAATAATTGTCGCTAGCATCGATGAAGGACAAAGATCGACCATTTGGGTAAATCGCAACGGAAACGACGAGGTAGCAGTTGTTTTCCGGGATGCGGGCCAAGAGTTGAGTCGCTGCCTTTATAATGCGAGGATACACTCAGCCACGGTTCGGCCGATTACCAATGATGTTCAATTTGACTTCGACAATGGCATGTCGCTGCAACTCATTTCTGGACGTTCCTCGTCCGGTGGATGGTGTATGCAATCACCGAACATAAACCTAGTGGCCATTGGTAGCCAGCTGGCACTCCATGCGAAACAGACCGGACTCGTCAATGATGAACAAAGGGTTGGTCCCAAGTCGCCGAACGGCTGATTTGTCAATAGATGATCCTGCGCGGCGACCGCGTGATCTTATTCGTTATGTCATGAGAGGAAGCTAATGCCGGGCGTGTGGCTGGGCGAAAACACTGTACCTGAGTTGACCGAACTGAGTGACGATTTGATTCGCTTCGGACACGACACTACCCGAAGTCTTTGGCCAGGTTTACTGGTGGTTGCGGGGTTCGGCATTCCCTGCATCATGATGTGTACAGTGTTGGCCTTGTACGGAGAGGGGCCTGTCAATCCTGTATTCATGAAACTCGTTCTGTTTGCGTTTACCGTGACGGTCATCAGCGTAGTCTCATATGCGTGTTGGTGTGTCGATGCGACCGTCATCAACACTCGGACGCGTACCGTAACTCGCGAATACTATTTTATCGGGAAGAAATTCTGGTACCAAACGATTGTGATTTGCGATGACGATTTTCTTGCTGTTACTACAACAGAGGATGAGCATGGAACCGGCTGCTTTCACCGCATCTACCTTTGCCGAACAAAACCGCTTTTCCTTTTCTCGGCCATTCACTTTCCATCGACGAAACCATGTGACAACCTCTTACGCGTCATGGATGAATTGGCTTTTCGATTGCGAATCGAGAATAGGGGATACATCGGGTGGCGTGGATTTCTCAACGCTTGGACTAGATACCTAATTCGCAAGACGTAATCGGGTAAGGATGCCCGTTGCCTGACACCCACCCCACACCACCGAACATGCTTGCACTTTCGTAGTGGTCATTTGGTATACTGATCTCCTCAAGTCTCCTATTCTCGCACAGGAGACTTGAACCCCATTGACCAACGCCCGTGCCGGGCATAAACAATGGGTTGACCCGAAGCCGACGGCGCGGTCAAAATGATTTGAAAACAAGATTCGTCGGCGCGGTTAATCGGGTTGTTCGTCGTCCAAGCCCCAAAACAGACAAGAGACACACATGAACACTCCCCCTGTCATCAAGTTCGACGGCAAGAGCCTGATATTTGGCGCCCTGTTCGCTTCAGCATTCATTGTTGTTCTCGGTGCGGACAAATCGGACATCTCAAAAGTAGATGCGTTGCATCAACGGTTCCTAGTCTTGGAGTCGAATCCGGTTCGAGACGCCGCTAACGGCTATCAATCGCATTTGCTCAAAGTCTGCCCCTTTTACGGCAAGATCGACCAAGAAAGCTTGAAATTCAGGCTCGTGAGTGAAACGCAAGAGATAAACATGATCGTGGTCGTGTCAGAGGGACACAAGATCGCGCGCGGCGACATAGTCGGCTTCGAGTCGTTGCAGCACCAGCGTCTCACTCCTGGATCAAACGTCGTAAGGCATTTGCCATCCGGTGGTCAGGAACTTGTCCCGTAAAGTGTGATTGATTGTGTTCGGAAGTACAACGAGAACCGACGAATCGGGTAAGGATGCCGGTTGCCGGGCACACAACACCATCTTCAAATCACCTATGTGCTTGTCCGCATACTGCGGCTAAGCGAAGCACTTTTGCAAGTCTTAACGTTGCATGTCTCCACACTTGAGACAATGGATTGATCCTGCTGGCCTTCTGAAAAGCCTCCTTTGCTGAATGGAGACCGCGAGGTTCGAAGCGTGCTATTGACCGACAGGGGTGGATTCCCAGGATAGACTGGCTGGCTCACCAAGTTACCGTGGAACCCCCAGAGTACCCTCGACGTGTCCAAAGCCGAGATCTATCTCAAAGAACTCTCCGACCAGTTCAAGCGAACGCAAAAGGCCCTGCAAGCATGGAGCCAGGCCGATACCCCCAACATTGCTTTCGACGGTGGAGTCGTGAAGGGAATCAGCGAATCTCTCCGTCTCGAGTGGCAGCGATTGATTGACGCATCGGCTGACGATGGACGCGAGGTCGAAGACAAAGCCAAGCGCGTTGAGATGGCTCTCGACGACTTCGCACTGAAGTTTGCCCGGAGGATGCGAGCCGCAGCGGTTCAAGCCGATAGCCCTCGTGGAAGCTTCGCGATGCGCGAAGCATAGGAGCAGAACACTAATCGTCACTAATCACCACTAATAAGGAAGAGCAACAAGATGGTCGCGGCTTTTGATTAGTGCGAATGAGTGGAGATTAGTGTTCCTGCTTTCTCAAGACGCTGAACTTTACACTCTACCAATGGCCCTGTTTGTTCTCTGTACGCTTGACTCAATTCTGCGGTTTCCCTTGGATTGAGGTGCAATCGAGATGCTCCGCAAAAGTTGATCCAGGAGTTATGAAAGTCTAACGCCGTAAACGGCAGGAGGACTTTGATGACGAGAAAGCGAAATCGGCATTCGTCCCATCAGATTATGAAGAAACTACGAGTCGCCGATGCAATGCTCGCTACGGGCCAGAATGTCGGCGACATACGGCAGGCCCTAGAGATCAGTGAACCGACCTTCTCGCTTTGGAGAACCCATGACGGTGGCATTCGGTGCAATGCCGATAAGCTTCGATCTCGGTTTTATACTATCTACTTTCTCCCCACTACTCTCTATTCGCCTAAGGCGAATCGGGGCGACAAGATTCGAACTTGCGACCTCTGCGTCCCGAACGCAGCGCTCTACCAGGCTGAGCCACGCCCCGTGTCCTGTAATTCTTCGGGTTTTCTCGCATCTGCACAAGACCACTCCACGCAGGTGGCACCAAAAACGGCACCAAATCTATTTTCCGAGTGACCGAACGTGTCACGGATCGCAATACATTCTGAGGGAAATCCCCCGATCCCCCTGGAGTGTGCAACATGCGGAAGCCCTTTTTCCGAAAGGCTAGAAATTGCTGGTTCGTAAAAGACGACTTGGGCCGGTTCATTCGGCTGGATCCCGATGAGACCAAAGCCCACACGCTTTGGCTGAGAATGGTCGAGGCTGCGGCCTACAAAGAACCCAACGCGACCTTCTACGCTTGCGCCCAAGCGTGGCTGAGGGAATACGAGGCAGAAGCCTCACCCGATGCGTTCAAGCTCGCGGTAGCGACGCTGAAGGACTTTTGCGAGTATTTACCGGACTCCTTCCGCGCTGTCGATGTGGACCCAATCTCCTTGCATGGGTGGGCCAAGGGGAAAAGGTGGTCGATGTCGACCAGGCGCGACCGGCTTCGAACGGTCAAGCGGGTCATGAAGTGGGCTTTCACCCGCGGATGGATCCCGAAAGACTTGGTTTCCGATATGAAGCTTCGAAGCTCCCCCCCCAGAATTCACTTGGTCACTCAGGAACAGTTCGCCGCGGTCATCGCGGATTGCAAGCGATGGAAGCGAGCGAGGCCCTACATACCCCTGATGATTGCCCTCTACCACCTCGGTTCACGCCCCCAGGCCGTTCGGATCGTCAAGGCATCGGACGTTTCTGCCTGCGGTCGATTTTGGATCTTGAAGCGACACAAGACGGCAGAGAAGACCAATCGGCCGCAACAGATCGCCCTGAGTCCGTGCTTGCAGACTCTCACACGGATCCTGATGGCTCGGCGCTCGAGTTTTCTATTCGTGAACGCCAACGGGGATCCCTGGAGCAAAAACGCAGTCGGGCTTCGGATGCGGAAGATTCGCAAGCGCCTGGGGATTCCAAATTTGATGCCATACAACCTGCGCCACACTTTCGCCACCGATGCGTTACTAGCCGGGCAGGATATTGCGACGGTGGCCGCTCTGATGGGCCACACGTCAACGGAAATGGTTTCCAGGTATTATGGGCACCTCGACCAGCACAAAGGGCACTTGGCCGACAACGCCGCAAAGATCGCCGCGGCCAGGTCTCAGAAGTAGGTTTTGACGACGCTGGATTTATTGGGCTTCTTCATGCCCTGGGCTGGCTCCGTTGTCGATGTGAATTCGCGTATGGCCTCTTTGGTGATCCGCCAATACTTCGACTGTTTCGCGCCAGCGTTCACCCCCCGGAGTCGACCAGATCGCAGGAGCGCGCGGACAGCATCATGAGAAATTTGCAGGTATTCGGCTACTTGCTTTGGGGTCAGAACGTCGGGGAGGTCGTCGAGTCGTGTCACGATCGTGGCTCCTTGTTGATGATCCACAACTCATCCTTCACCGAGTTGGACTGGGTCCGACTCGATGCCTGGATGATGTGCCAGTCTTTGTAGAGATCGCGGATCATTGGATCATCACCATAGCGCACGACTACCGTCGAATCCAACAGTTGAGCGAGTAGCGATTGCAGGTCAATGTGGTCGTTGTGCGTGAAGTTGTGCAGGTAGTTTCTACCAGCCCCCGTCCAGGGTGGATCGCAATAGACCCCAGTCTTCCGATCGTCTTTCACCTTGCTGAGGCAGTCTCGGAAATCCTCATCCGTCCATTCGCATCGGCGAAAGTGTTTCGCCCAGTCGTTCAAGTCTCGGGCGGCCGCCGCGATCCTGGTCGCGTTCGATCCACCGTTTGCCGTCCTTCGGACTGATGGCATACCTCCGAGATGCTTGGTTCCACCTTTGCCCTTCCGGCCGATCCAGCATAGCGCCCAGTAAGCCCAGGCTGATTCGATGATCGATAGGCTTTCCAGGGCCCTGGATTCGCTCCAGTCCTCCAGGATGGATGCAGCTCGCTCCATTTCGTCGGGATGGCTCAGAGTGAGCTGGCAACGCTGACGAAGTTGCTCCGAAACGTCGTCGCCATAGACTCCACCGAGTGCACGGTAGAAATTGATTGCCAGTCCGTTGCGATCGTTGCAGATTAGCGAGCGAGCCCGTAGGTGGGGCAAAATAGAGGCTCCGCCTACGAAAGGGATGGTGATGTGTGAACAGTCGCCAAGAAGTGCCGCTAGTGAGGCGGCGACCTCGGAATCAGATCCGAAGTAGGACAAGCATGATTTCGTAGACAGAGCCATATTGCACCTCAACCAGTTAGGTGGCAAGGGTGGTTGAGTGCTCCAAATACGATAGGTGGTTTCTTGAAATAGTCAATAATCGATTGTGACCAACCTTGTCACTGAATGCCTGCAAACTGGTCCCCATAGGAAAAGTCCACAGGATGTTTTGCCTAATCATCATCGAAAGGTCACGCAGCATGTTCGAAGTTACGGCCACACACAGCGACGGGCGCCAACGAAAGAAGATCGTGTTCACCATGGATCGCGCTCGCCACCTCGCCCACCAAGCCTTAGAAAAGCAATGGAAGGTGCAAATTACTCAGCTATACGCGGACGTGTGGATCGTGGACCACAGAACGGGCCATATCATGCTCTTTCGATCGCGGGTCTCGCACGCGGAGGCCTGCAAACGGACCCGGCACTACATGCGGATTGATCAGGATCGGGGATGTGTGATGTGGCCCCACGGAAAGCCGATCCCAAAGGGTTGGAGAGTGGTCAAAGTCGATTCCTAGAAACGCCCTAGAGAACAACTCTTTTCCTACTGGTCTTTTTGGGTAGATTCGCAAGTGTAATGATGCCACACACGAGTGATATAGTATTAAAAAGACCGCAGACAATTCCGCAAACACCAAGGGTTGTCGCAGACGATCGAAACTTAGCTCGGGTCATGTCATCTCGTCCCGAGTAGAACATAAACTCAAAGATTGCGAGAACAACCAGGGCGATACTTATAGGTATCGTGATGATAAAAACCATCCAAAAGATGGCCAAGATAATGTTGGATACACCGGAAATTAAGATTGTCACAGAAGATGCTGTTGAAAAACTATCTCCTTTGGATGTCGAAGTTTCTTGAGCCCTACTCGCGTTCACCTCGGCATTCGCTCTGGTCGATTGCAGGATCAGTTCCCTCAGTTTTGCAATTCTCCCAACGGCAATCCACTGGTTTTTTGTTATGCGGGGGTGGAGAACCATCGATGTTAGATCGATTCTGCCCTGTGTTGCATAGTTCTCCAGCTCGTTCTGAGTATATGGGCCGTATGTGTCTCCATGAACCCTCTGGACCATCCATGATCTATCTTCGATTGTTTGCTTAGGTGGGATCGAGCCAGGGGAGCCCGAATAGGCTTCGAGTTTGCGCTGGTCGATCAATGGCTTTCTAGGCGTGTTGCTCATTTCTTTGGGCTCTTTTTGTTGGGTTTCGTCATAGCGTCAATTTTGGCTTTCATCTCGGCGGCGTCTCGGCTCATCATTTCCGACTCCAGCCTTTTGGCGAGCTGGGCGGCTTTGTCGTCACCCTTGCGTCCAGAAATCGCAGGCGGGCCAATCAATCCGCTGTCTTCATGGAACTGCATCGAATACTGCGATCTTTCAACCTTTTTGTAGCAACGTTGATGAATGCCTCGAATCGTTCTGATTCCTGTCCCGTCGTCTAATGGCTGGTCGCAGTAAAGGCACAATCCAGCCTTCGCGTATGCTTCAACGTCCTTGAGCTTCTTTACCGGCGCAGCATCAAGCGACTTCTGTATTTGTTCCAGCTCCGCGACGATCGTCGCGAGCCTCTTTGCGATTTCTTTTGCGTCCATGTCCACAGTTTCCGCAAATATTTTTAGAAACGCAACCCTTTGCCGTCAAAAGACTTACGTATTTCCTGCACGGAATCGTTCGCGGAATCGTTCCCGAAATCGTGGACAAGTGCCGATTTGGTTTGTATTCTTGGTCATGTGGTTCATGGATGAGTTCAGTTTCTAACGAGGGGCATCCATGAGAATTCAAACGTTTGTAATGGGATTTGTGGACATGAAGAGGGCAGCGATACAGCGGGTTGCGAAGTGCCAGGCGGAGGGCCTTTGTCTCTCTTGCCTGGAGCCGCTCGACCCAGGAAAGACGGTCGTTCGCGGTTGTCACATGCGATGTGCAAAGGCGACCTATCGCATGATTGCCGACGGGCGGCTTACGGATGAGCAACAAGTTCAGGCTGGCGAGTGGTTGCCAGCAAGCAAGGGCGGCAGGAAGCCAACCCTAGCAGTTTCGAAAAAGGCGAGTGCGCTCGCAACGTAGTCACCGTTCGCGGTGGCCCCTGGTCGGGTTTCGGGAGTGACCGACTAGGGGCGCAAGGTGGGGTAGCTCAATGGAAGAGCATCGGGGAAACCCGAGACAGGTGGTTCGATTCCGCCACCCACCTCTCCCTGTGGCAAGGGTGGTTTTTAGGTGCAGTATTCTTGGAACGGTTCTGAGTTGCTGCGCCTTTAGGAATTGAGTTGAAGGGATGTGCGTGATGTTGGTTCTATCGAGGCACAAGGACGAGAGGGTGGTGATCGGGGATGGTCTCATCGAAGTCGTGGTTGTCGAGATTCGCGGCGATAAGGTTCGCCTTGGATTCAATGCTCCTAAGGATATTTCTGTCCATCGAAAAGAGGTCCAAGACTCCATCGATCGAGAAGGCAAAAGGAGCACGAACGATGACTGATGATGATGAAGATTACATCTATGTTTCGATTCGCATCGTCCGCGAGTTCGGAAAGGCTCCACTTGAATCGGACTGGTACGCAGACGATCAATGCGATGCCGCAACGATCGGTTATTTCCGCGAGGTGATTACCGATGTCCGAAAGGTAAGGCGACTTTCTTATCCGAAGGCAAAGCATGTCGAGCTGATCCATCGTGAAGCCGCGGATCTATGCGAGAGGCTTTACCCAGGCAACACCCGTTGCGATGTGCGCCTAGCTGATCGATCCGCCTTTGATCGTTACCAACATCAACTGGCATCCTTTGAACAAGAAATGAACGAGGTGTTGAGGTGATTACTTTGGCAAGATTCAATCAAAAGAAGCTCGATATTGTGAAGTCTCTTCTCGCTGATGGCGTAGACGATGCCACGATTCGAGCGGCTGGGTATAGCAAAAGTTATATCGCTGAGGCTGTTCGTCAGAACAAGCCAGCGAAGTGCTTCCATAATGCGAGCGAACCCAAAAAGCGATGCAAGTGCGGTGCTTTGGTCTATGAGAGCACAGTGGATTTTCGAGGGTATTGCTACGCCTGCAATATGCGACTCTCTGCCAACATCCAGAGAGATTGGAGGAGGCAAGTATGAAGCCCCAGCCAGGCCAGTATTGGAAGATGCGTTGCGGGACCATCGTTTACATCATCGGAGTTGCCCCGATGTTGTATTTGCCGCTCATCTCTGTTGATTCGACCGGATTTTTCCATCGGCATCTTGAGGATGGAACAGCCCATAGTTTCCTGCATCGCGACAGCGTTGAGGACTTGGTGGAACACCTGCCCGATTACCCAGGCTTTCCGTTCCCACCTGACGCATTTCAAGCCCCCCTAGTGAAAGCAGAAGAGGTCGCAGCGTGAGCAAAGAATCGAACCTCCAATACCATTCGGACCTGTCACGCGTCAGCAACACAATGTTGACGACGCTGAAGCGGAGCCCGAAAGAGTTCCAAGAACGATACATCACTCAGAATTGGGTTGAGAAGGACCAGAAAGCGTTTCGAATTGGAAACATGGTCCACTGTCTGAGCTTAGAACCCTTGGAATTCGATGCGCGATACATCGCCGCCGAAAAGCACGACCGACGAACAAACGTTGGGAAAGACGCCTGGACAGAGTTCGTAAAGCGAGCGGGCGATCGCCAGGTGGTCGATCCAGAGGAAGCTGAGTTGGCGATGGTTTGCGCGAGGAATTTGATTCGGCACCCAGACTTCGGGGACTTCTTCGCATACCGAAGAAATTCGGCGGTCATCGAAGAGCGAATCAACTTCACGCTTCACGGGGTCGATTGTCGGTGCAAGCCCGACATGTTGATTCCTGAGCTTGGTTTGATTCTCGACGTTAAGACGACAGCGGACGCGAGCCCAGAGGCGTTCGCCAGATCCGTGGCCAAGTGGGGATATGCTCGTCAGCATGCGTTTTACTGCGAAGGAGCGAGACAGAAGTACGGGATTGATTTCCGATTCCTTCTGTGTGTGGTCTCAACCAACAGACCGCATGAAACAGCATGCTACGAGCTGTCCCCGGCTTCGATAGACATCGCCAACGTCGAGCTTGCAGCGCTACTCGATGATTACAAACGCCGTCGTGATTCTAACGACTGGCTATCAACCTGGTCGCGAGGCATCGTCTCGCTTGACCTTCCACGGTATTACAACGCAAACATCCTCGTCGACTCTGATGAGGAAGAAACGGAACTGGAGGTGGCAGCGTGAGCACTGCAGTAATGAACCCGTATGGGCAAACGGAAGAGAAGGAAGAGCCAGCAGCAATGGTTGTGGCGACTCAAGCCAGAGAGGTTGCTGAGATTCAAGCAGCAATGGCAATCGCAAAGAAGTTTCCTCGAAACGAGAAGGCTTGTGCTGATCGAATCATTCTTGCTTGCCAAAGAAACAGCTTGGCAGAAAGCGCTACTTACGAATATTCGAAAGGAGGGACGGCGATTACTGGCCCTTCTATCCGACTAGCAGAAGCTATGGCAATGGCCTGGGGCAACATGCAGTTTGGAGTACGAGAGCTGGAACAGAGGCATGGTGAGTCCACCGTGGAAGCGTTTGCGATTGATTTGGAAAACAATGTTCGATGCGTCAAGGTTTTTCAGGTTCGGCACCATCGTGATACGAAAAGCGGTGGTTACACGATTAAGGACCAGAGAGAGATCTATGAACTGGTTGCCAATCAAGGTTCCAGGCGCGTTCGAGCTTGTATTTTGGCCCTAATCCCGGGTGATGTTGTTGAAGCGGCTGTTGATCAGTGCGACAAAACGCTTTCAGAGCACTGCGACATGAGTACCGATAACATCAAAAAGATGGTAGATGCGTTCTCGGCACTTGGGGTCACTAAAGAAATGATCGAGAGTCGCATCCAAAGAAGTATCGATGCGATTACCAAGGCAAATGTTATTGGTCTTCGCAAGGTATACAACTCGATTAAAGACGGCATGAGCAGCGCTAAAGAGTGGTTCCCTGTTCCTGATGAGAAGACAGGCACACAGACAGTCAAAAAGAATGCACCGATTCAGTCTGCAGGGTCATCAACTGCGGCCAATTCAACTGGGGAAAACGCAGCAGAGAAGAAATGACAGAGCCACATGTTTACCGTGGCTTTTTCGTCTGCCCAACCCGAGTGGGGCCATACACCATCGAATGGTGGCACCCAGACTACGACGGCGCTAGTGATTCTAAAGATAGACGAGCTGGATTCGCCACAAGTGAATCCGACGCAATGAACCAGATTGATCGAGTTTTAGGAGAGCAGGGCAACGCACATGTCAGCAACAATTGAACAGCCGAATGAAGTTTCAGGACAGTTAATAACCGGGGGTAAGACTCCGATTCTTTACCGTGTCTCTGATGCAAAAATCGACGAGATCCGAGCCGAGTTCACTGGTATCAAGATCCTCGACAACAAGGACTATGAGCGATGCACAAAGGCGATTGCCGTGTGTCGCACCCTCCGCACAGATGTTGAAAAGTGCCGAAAGGAGCTAAAGGAAGAGGCTCTTGAGTATGGCCGCCGAGTGGATTCAGAAGCGAAGCGACTCACTAAGAGGCTGGAGGAGATTGAGGAGCCGCTGAAGGCCGAGAAGGCCCGAGTAGACGAAGAGAAAGAGCGTGCCAAACGTGAAGCTGAAGAAGCGAAGCGAAAAAAGCTGGAAGCCCGTTTGGAACTGTTGGTATCCGTCAATTCGCGAATCAATCCGATGGTTGTCTCCGAATGGAGCGACGAGGAGTTTGATAGTCATTTCGCAGCCGCAAAGCAGGCCTGGGAAGAAGCAAAGCGTCTTGAACAGCAAGAGGCAGAGAGGAAGGCCAAGGAAGAAGCTGAACGACGCGAGGCTATGCGGATTGAAGAAGCACGCCTAGCGGCAGAACGCGCCGAACTAGATCGGCAACGGAAAGAGGCCGAGGAGGCTGCACGGATCGAGCGGGAACGCATCGAAGCCGAGCGAGCTATAGAACGGCAGCGACTTGCAGAAGAGCGAGCCAAGATCGAAGAGGCTCAGAGAATCGAGAGAGAAAAGCTCGAAGCTGAACGAGTTGCGATTGAAGCTGAAAGGGATCGGTTAGAGCGCGAGCAACGGCAGCGAGAGGAGGCAGAACGCGCCATCAGGCAACGAATATGGGAAGAGAAAGAGAGAAAAGAGCAAGAGCGACTTGACGCGATCGAAGCAGCCGAGCGAGCAAAAAGAATCGAGGAAATGAAGCCAGATCGAGAGAAGATGATTCGATTTGGAACCTTTTTAGAAGAGCTTGAATTGCCATCGTTATCAACCGAGGAGGGTGCTAGGCATTTTGAGTCGCTTCGAAGGCTCATCGGTATTGCAGCGGAGTTTTGCAAGAACTGCTTCGAGGAAGATCAATAACGATGGCCTACAGCAAGCTAGCGAGAACATCCGACCCAATGACCAGCCACGATGCAGCGGCAGGCATTGGGCTGAAGCTGACGGCCAGGGCTCAGCAATTCCTAGCGGGGCTGGAGAAGCTCGGCCAAGCGACGGCTAACGAAGTCGCTGTATCTGTAGCCGGTGGAAACATCGGCTTGGTTGGTTCTATTCGCAGGCGTGCAAGCGACCTCGATGAGCTTGGGCTGATCCGAGTTTGCGGCCGCCGAGTCTGTAGCGTGACGGGAAAGCCGGTTTCCTGTTACGAGATCGTCCCCCAAAAGAAAACTCAACTGGAGTTGTTTTAGGCATGGAAGCGGATCTTGTTGAGTTCCTGCGGAAGGTGGCACCGATTCACATTTTCGAGGCCGCAGGAGAGCTTCACGCGCTGAGCCAGAACGGAGCGAATTGGCCGCGTGCGAGCGCTGAGCATTGGAAGCGAGAGCTTGAGAAACTTGTCAAGGATGGCACTCTTGATGAAGTCGACGGAATGTTGAGTATCGCCAAGGTGAAGCGTGATGCACCAAGGCAAGGAACGTTGTTTTAGGAAAGGACAAGCATGAGCACAGAAGTCGTTGATCCCCCAGACGATGTAGAAGACACCGCAACGGAAGAAGCGGTCGAGGACCAACCAGGTTTTGTATCGGTTGGGAAACTTGAATATGACGCCATGAAGGCGAACGCGGAATACCTCCAAGCGATTGCTGACGCTGAGGAAGCATGCAACGAAGCAGAACTCGTTTATGCGAACGCAAAGCGAGAAGCAGACAAGGCAAAGAAGGCTTTCGAACACAAGGTTGGAGACCTTCGAGAGCTGATCCGAACGGGTCCAAAGAAGCCCAACCCACAAATGCTTCTTCCTGGTCTCGACGGCGAGCAACAACCAGACGATTCCTACCTAGACGAATCGATTTTCACCGTTCTGGAGCTTACCGACAAGCAAAAAGAGAAACTCGAAGAGTGCGGCGTGAAGACCGTGAGAGACTTTGAGAAGCTTCGATCCGGAGCGCTCGAGGATTATCCAAAGGGCCTGCGATCGATAAGAGGCGTTGGAGAAACGACAGCGGATAAATGGGAGAACGAGATCCTCGCATTTATTACAAAGAACACGCCGATGCAATCGATCGCAATCGGCATTGCAGAAGACACAACCAGTAATTGGGAAGAGCCCGAGGAAGACTGGGAAGATCAATAGGATCCTTTGGGCACGGAGGCCCCTCCCGCGTCGTGGTGTAATCCAGGAAACACGCTCTCAATGAATGAGGGAATAGTGGGTTCAAATCCCACCGGCGCGGCTTAATAGGACAAGAACTTGGGACCGAGAAATGGAAGGTCATTAGGATGAAGCATCAGACTCCAACTCTGTTGAAATTTAAGAAGCTAAAGCGACGGCTAGGGCTCACTAAGGATCGCGATGTGATGGGGCTTTTAGAGTCCCTTTGGATCCTTGCGCAACGATCGGCGCCATGCGGTGACATAGGGAACCAACTCGACAACGAGGAGCTCGCAATTGAGCTTGAGTGGGAAGGCGATCCAGACGAACTTGTCAGCGCTTTGGTCGATACGAAATGGCTCGATGCGTGCGAGGTTCACCGCCTGATAATTCACGATTGGCCGAGCCATGCCCCTCGGTACATTCACGGAATAGCTGCGAAGCGAGGTGGGTTCGCGACGCCGACTATAATCGGGGACTGTAGTCGAGGACTGTCAAACCAAGAGATGGCTGAAGCCGAAAATGACCACTCGGGGACTGTAGTCGAGGACTATAGTCCACCACTGAACGCCAGTTCGAGCCCGACTACAGTCGACGACTGTACTCGGCAACAACCTAACCTAACCAAACCTAACCTAACCAAACCTAACGAGAGAGAGCGCACACACACGCTCGCGAACTCACGTTCGGAAAAGTTCGATCAAGCCTGGAACCGCTGGAGGGCTCACCGGAACGAAAACTTCCAGCGACTTACGCCGACCTCCGAGGACGCCGCGTTGATGGAACTCGCCAGGTGCTTCCCCGACGACGAGGAAAGCCAGATTGCCGCGATCGAGTTCTCGATCCTGCGAGGAGCCAAGAACCTGATCACCAACGGGGACCACCGCGTGAAAGCCTCGCCGCGTGATAGCCCATCGCCAGAGGACCGCACAGCCCGACGCACGCATTTACTTTCGGAAATTGGAAAAGTATGAACCAGCAAGAGATTTCAGAATTTTGGGGCCAGGTGTTTATTAACTTCCCATCGCTGGAGGAATGGATTAACACCAAATCGCCGGATCCCCCAAAGACCATTGCGAGTTGGTCGCGAGCGTGGGAGAACATCACCGCCAAGGAGGCAATGTCGGTTTTGAATCGATGGGTAACCGGGGAGATTGATCCTCCGACGGGTTACCAGCGAGAGACTTTCCATATTCATCTTCGACAGGTCGTAATGAGCGATCGGGCGAAGTTGTCGGGAGCGAGAGCGAGGGAGGAGGCTTTCGAGAAAGCGAACATCGGAGCAGCTAGACCGAAAATCATGGTGTCGTGCTCCGCGGTGATGGATAAGATCATCGCCTTGAAGAGCCAGTACGAAGCGGGGTTCATCTCCATGGATGAACTCGAGCGCGAGAGGGATTTGATAGTTCGTGAAGCCCACGAAGAAATTGACAACAATGCGAAACGAAAGGCCGTTTGATGAATAGGCAGGCAAGAGTATCCCAATCCAACCAATGGAACGATTACGGAAACGTTGGATTGATCAAAGCAGCGGAAGCCGAGGCGATTGCGGCCGCAAAGTTCTGCATGAGCGTCGAGGAAGTCGACTGGGTTGTATTCGTTCGCGATGCTGATGATCCAGAGATCCCTGAACAATCTATGACCGTTACCACTCGGCTTTCAACCACCGTCAAAAACTCTCGATCGATTGAAAATGATGATTAGTTTCGAAGTGCCAGGAGTACCAAACTCGCAGCCTCGCCAGCGGCATAGGATGCAGAGCACCAAAGCGGGTAAAACATTTATCCAGAATTACACGCCGCAGGACTCCCCGGTTAATTCCTACAAGGCGGTTGTTCGACTTTGCTGTCGATCCGCGATGCGGGACAAGAAGTTGATCGAAGGACCGATCGAAATGCAGTTGGTATTTATCTTTCCACGATCAAAATCGCAGCATTGGAAGAACAAACCAATGCACCGTATCGAGCATACAAAGAAACCAGATCTTGATAATTTGGAAAAGGCTATTCTTGACGCGCTCAATGGTGTAGCTTGGGTAGATGACTCGCAAGTATGCAGAGTCCTCAAGGAAAAGGTGATCGCATCCGGAAGCGAAAGTCCAAGGGCGATTGTCAGGATTCGGCCCTATGTGCTCAGAGCTCACGATGGATCGTCGCAAACCAATCCTCTTAGACCAGAACCAGCTCGCTAAAGAGCTCGGGATGAGCCGTCGAACCATCAACCGTTGGCGGAAGCAAAACAAGCTCCCACCCCCTCTGGTCGACGATCGACACAGGCCGTTTTGGTCGCAGGCCCAAATTGCTCGCTGGTTGTCATCCGATCCGCAAATCAGGTCGGAATCTGCCCAATGTGACTCTATGTGACATCGCCCTTGAGGTGTCGGGCCTTTTGTGCTTGCGGCCGGTAGCATGCGTGAGCGAACGTTTGTTTCTCAACTCGCATGTGGACGCACAAAAACCCCATGGCTACGCAATTCGAAATCGATGCTCACCGAATCGCCGCAGATGCTTTTGAATCTTGCAAAGGCGATGCTGTCCAGTTTCGGCAACTGGTTTTGAATCGGGCACAGGGTACCGGCTGGGATGAGGCCGATGAGTTGCTTTCCCATTGCATGCTTTGCTTTTCGCGATGGACGCGAGACGGTGTTGAGAAACCGACAAAGTTGACCGAGGTCAATCCAGTTTCTGTACCAGCACAATCCCCAACCGATGTAGAGGAAGTCCATGCAAGCGAATAGTTTTGCTCTCGATTCGAGCGATTTCAAAGGCAACCAAGTAGCGGCTGGCGGCGCGTTGCTCGACAAGATTCGCGAGGTTCTAAGCTCGCTCTCAATCTCGCTTCCGCCCAAGTCCGACTTTTTGAAGATGGTCGACGACGCATACGAAACCTATGTGCGACCCATCGATATTCCCGGAATCCCCAACATGGTCGAACCGTGGGTTGATTCCGCTCTGAAATCCATCGTCCTTCAGCAGGCATCGCGCATCTATGACAACTTCGCAGCCAACTAACGGTTGGGACTTCGCTACCAGGACGGGACAGACGATCGCCCTCGCGGTGGTCGTCTGTGTCCTCGGTTGGGGATATTTCACCAGGCCATCAAATGATGGCGGAAAGCAAGACGACAAACCTGTCGTTGTTGAGTCGATTTCGAAGACTCTTGCAAAGTGCTATGAGGCTGATCGAGTCTCGAAGATTGCGATCATGAAAGGCATCACCGCAAACACTTTTGCAGACGATCAAGCGAAGCTGGAATGGATCAACAGAGAAAGCGAAACGAAGCGAATTGCTGACTTTCAGCCATATGTTGATCGTTTATCCGAAGCGATCGACACCGGCAAAACGGAAGAACTCGCGAAAGCACTGGAGGCTGGAAAGTGAGCAGCATAGACTTATCCATGCCAAATGACTGGGCTCGCGACTACGAGGACTTCGACTTCCTGCATTCGCTTCCTTTCGCTGATGACGAATTGATGATGCTGGTTGGCGAGTTCAACGAAACTCGTCTTGACCCCAAAGTCGTTTTGAAGACTGAAAACCAGCGGAATATGGGAAGTTGCAGAGGTCACAGTGGTAGCACTGGTCTCGAATGGATTCGCTCGCTTGCAACGGGGCAACCATCTCCTCAACTCTCTCGGATGATGATGTACGTTGAGACACAGAGACGCGACGGAATCACTCGCGACGCTGGTTCAACTATTGGCAACGGCATCAAGCAGATGATCGAGGTAGGTATCTGCGAGGAGTCGCTTTGGCCGTACCCGAACAGTTACACACAGCAACGTCCTTCAAACTGGCGAGCAGTTTTGGAAAACTCTGCACCAAACAAGATTGTGAGTGCGAAGCAAATCAAAAGCTATGACGCTATGCGTGTATTCTTTGGATCGAATCAAGGATTCGTGGATTGCGGTATTTCTTGGCGTCAGTCCTACGCAGCTCCAGTCGTTGAGTCGTTTAGCGGCGGAAGTGGTGGGCACGCGATTGCGTTGATTTGCTTAAGCGAGCGTTTGGACTCGCAAGGTAGACCATACGTGTGGATGTTGAATTCCCACGGATTGAGTTCTGGAGTCAACGGATGGTCTGAATGGTCACCGAAATTTATTGAGCAAGCGCTGCGGCACAACTGGAGCGAGTTCATCGCAGTTTCCGACATGCCCGCTGCGAAACCTCGCAAGTTCTCACTCGAAGACTGGAAGTCAAAACTGAGGGTTTAACCATGCTTGATCGATTAGTTCCGCTCGGAATGTACATGCTCGCGGCGACGGTCGTGCTTGGTTGTCCAGCAACGAAGCCGGTTGACCTGAAGCCTATTCCACCAGTGGAACCAGCGACGGTTTCGCAACCGATGCAAGCGGCAGAGATCCCAGGATCAAAGGCGGTCGAACCGACAATCATCGTGCACTCGGCATCGTTCGATTGCCCTGCATGCGACAGATGGATTGCAGTCGAATTGCCAAACTGGAAGAGTCTCGGGTGGAAGATCCCCAAGCCAGAAAAGGACGCTATCGCAGGTAAACGCTATCCGTGGTTTGAGATCATCGACGGGGACGGGCTTCATTTCGAAGTCAATGATTACCTGACAAAGAACTCGTATGAAGTAGCCCGGAAGAAAGCACTAGGCAGCAAGTGAGGTTTGAGTGCATGGAATCACAACAGAGGAAATCATTTTCCACTCGCTTGTCTGGGGCATCGGCTTTGCGGCGTCGCTGGGTAGGAGCAGCCGTAAGCGCGGTCGTGTCTCTCTCTGGGACATCGTTAATACTGGTTGCGCAAGTGGGTTTATCGCTTTCGGGATTGTTACTCTTTTTTTCGGTGGTGCTACTCGTAGTGGCGCCTTTAATTGGCCTGCACTTGGTATCGCGGCATTGATCGGTGCCGTCGGTGAAGAGCGGGACAAGCTCGGAAAGGCGGCTTTGACTCGCGCATGGGAAGCGGGACGAGTATTCTTCTCGCAATCGAACTCTTCAAAGCATGATGACGACAGGAAGGAAGTCGACAAGCAAAAATGACGTTCAGTGTTGCAACTCGAAACTTGACGATGCACAAGGGCGCCGATTGGAGCGAGTCGTTTTCTATTGAACTCGATGATACACCGATCGACCTTACAGGCTATCTGTTCGAGGGGCAGGCGCGTCGCGAGGAAAATAGCGATCCACCGCTCGCCTTCGAATTCACGTTTACACACTCTGTGGATAACTTGTCGATAACCGTATCTGTGCCGTGGGAGACTATCGAAGAGGTGGATACAGGCCCGAAGCCTGACAGCGGAGAGAGCCAGCTCTGGTATGACTTCTTCGTCATCGAGCCAAGTGGCAATCGAACGAAGTTTCAAACGGGTTGCGTGACGATCTATCGCTCTATCACGGAGTCGCCTGAAACTCCATGAGCAGCTACGTCATCAAGGTAACAGAGTCTCCACGGTACTCAGTGAAGATTGCCAAGGGGACAGGACCGCAAGGGCCAGCCGGAAGCGGTATGGAGCCGATCGCCGACGATCGATTGGTTGGTAACGTCTCAGGGACGGCTGCCGTTCCGACCGCACTTACTACCTCCCAGGTGAAGGAGCTTCTCGGCTACCTGGTACTTGCGGATCTGCAAGCCGCACTTGCAGAATACTCGACAACTTCACAGATTGTTGCTGCATTTGCTCCCATCGTTCACAGCCATCCGATTTCCGATGTTACGAATCTTCAAACGGCACTAGACGGGAAGCAACCGAGCGACGCCGACCTATCAGCGATTGCTGCATTGTCGGGTACAGGCTTCGCGCAGCGTACTGGCTCAAATTCCTGGGCTTTGATTACGACCGTTCCACAAACGAACTTGAACAACACATTCTCTCAGCCTCAGACTGTCCAGAAGTCGCTATCAGTAATATCTGAAGGCTCCAACTTTCAGGGCATCCGAGTGTCGGATGCAACGGCTACGCTTGGGAAAATTGGCCAAGTCATCATGGGATACCCAGGCTACTACGACAATGATCTATTGATTCTGTATGATGGCCAACCCGCAATGTCTTGCAATTCCGGCGCTGTGGTGGCATACAAGAATCTTCGTGTGCAGTCGTCCGGCACATCATCGACCATCGACATGGGGAATAACGCGAACAATGCTCTCGTTTTTAGTACTACCGGGGCGCCAGGTCTCCGTATTAGTGCTTTGACGCAACTTGCCTTCGCGATCAATTTCTCGAATCAGATCACGCTAACCGCATCCGCATTTACGATCACCCCAGCGACCACCGTAAATGGAACATTGGCATGCGGAGCAACATTCTCCGTAGGGACTTACACCGTGGCAACGCTCCCAAACGCCTCCTCTAACGCAGGAAGAGAAGCACAGGTTACTGATAGCAGCGTTACTACGTACAGAAGCAACGTTGCAGGCGGCGGAACTTCTCGGGTGAAGGTATTCTCAAACGGGCTGAATTGGTTGGTTAACTAATGACTACAACACCATACGAATTATTGGCACGATTTAATGCAGATGGAACCATCGCGGGCGTTCATGTTCGCCACCTGCTGACAGTCGGAGAGAAAGCGATTGAGCTTGATCCCGTACCTCTATCCGACACTTCCGATCCTGCCTTCACACAGTTCGCAGAAGCGTTTGCAGCGGCGGCGGTCGCAGAGAGGGACGCATTGCAGGCACAACTCGCGACAGCACAAGCTCGCATTGCAGAGCTTGAAGAAGCATTGCCGTGGAATCCCAGGATCATGGAAGCCAAAGCGTTTGTCGCTCGCATCACAGCGAGTGAGATGCTTACACTGGCTGGCTCGCAAGACGAAACCGTCCAGGGGATAGTCGGTATGCTCACGCAGTGGGTAGCAAATGATTGGCCGATCATTCTGGATTCGCCGGAGATGCAGCAAGCAATCGGCTACTTAGGGCAAGCAGGGATTGTGACATCGGATAGAGTCGCGGAGTTGCTGCGCGATTGCGTGCGGTCTGAAGCTCACGTTGCGGACGGGCAATAGCGGATTGTTCATCCTCACTTGATTTTTGACAGCCTGTCACAGACAAGACGATGCACCGAACACGTCCGCAATTGACTCGCACCCCTCTTTTGTGGGTGCTGGAATCTTTTTCTAAAAAGTGTGCGCATAGTTCTTTACTCTTGCCGATAGTGTGTGTATAGTTACAGCATCACCGCAACGGACACCAACCAGGAGACGGCAAAATGATTACTGAAGTGCACAGCGTTACAGCGGAGTATCTTGGACAAGTTGATTTGGGTGCACCGTGCTTTGCGGTCAAAATTGTCGACATCAAGCCAAACGCAACTGTACACAACAAAGTTCTTTTTCGGTCGCGAGTTGCTGGTTCTTTCCAAATCGGGAAGAATTACGAGGTAGAGGCCGTCATAAGCCAAGAGTCGAAGGAAAGTCCAAGGATTTACGAAGTGTTGAAGGTTGCGTAGTGACGAACGAGAGAAAGAACATAACCCAACCACCAGATTGGTGGAGGGTTTTTGAAGAGGAAGCACAAAAGGCAGGTGTAAGCCTATCCGAATGGATTGGCGAGGCGTGCGTGGAGAGGCTTCCGTGGAAGATTCGAAAGAAGCTGAGCGAGCGTCCGCCAGCTAATAGACCGAAGAAATCAGAATAGCGGATGGTTTAGCGGCACGGGGAGGAGTGGTATGGGTACGCGAGCAGATTTCTACATTGGTACAGGCGAAAATGCCGAGTGGTTGGGGAGTGTTGCGTGGGATGGGTATGAATGGCAGGAAGACAATGATTGCCCTTTGATGAAAGCAGCAACAGAGCAAGAGTTTCGCGAAGCGGTGGCGGCGATCGCAGTAAAACGCAAGGACTGGACATCTCCACAGCAAGGCTGGCCTTGGCCGTGGGATAATAGTTTTACTACAGATCGCGCATATGCTTTTTGCGATGGAAAGACTCAATGCTTTGAGTTTGGCGAGCTACCTTCAGAGAATGAAGAAGACGATCTGGCCAAGACGGTTGGTTGGCCCAACATGAAAGACCGGAAGAATGTGACTATGGGTCCACGTTCCGGAATTATGCTTTTCGGTTGATTGTTGATTAGAAGTGCGGAGTAGCCAGCCGCTAGTGGAAATACCAAATGTGAGAGAGGGCAACGGTGAGCACGCAAGTGAGCCCCTTTTCAGCGACGAGACCGATAAGTTGCTGACGGAGCTGGGATCGGAACGCAGCGATCGCAGATGACGAAAAATGGTTATTGGGAGGCACGAAACAACCGACGATTCGGGGCCGCATTGCGATGTAAAGCAATGCGGTACAGGTCGAGGATGCCAAATGGTTTCGGAGGCGTGACAGGTCGGAGAGACGGCCAAACGGATCGGCGGCGTGAAAACTGGAGGCATCTGGTGATTAGCGTAGGGAGTCCTAGTTTGGCGGGGAGTTGATCGCTCCGTCGAATGAAGCAGGTTCGAATCCTGCCCGATCCACTTACAATTCGATGCACCGACAACAGAGGCTTTAGCAGCCGCAGGGATTCGAAACATGTCCGCAAATACCGAAGAAAAAGTACACGTCGAATGCGAAAAGAAAACTGTGCTGGAAGTACGAGTTCGACGCCCGCTAGGTGTTGCTAGGGTGGTACTGGACGGATTGATGCCTACCAGGGAGGGAGAGTCTGGAGGTCGCGTCTTTGTGGATAGTGAATACGGCGACTGGTCTTACGCTTGGTACTCCATCGGTAAGCAATCTCTTGCCAAGTTCTTAGCTACTTGCGACTACGACTACATAGGTCGCAAGTTTCTTGGTGGGAAGTTCTATGTCCGAGACGACGAAGGAACAGTGAGCGAACTTCGCAAAGTTGTCTTACAGATGCGGCGGCAAGGCGATCTGTCAAAAGACAAGTCGCGGCATGAATGGGAGTTGATCGAGCAACTCGAAGATGGGTACATCGACTGGCGTGGATACGTTGACGAAAGCAATTTGTGTGAGGCGTGGGAGTACGGAGTAACAAAACCAGATCCGCAATTCATGGCGTTTTGGAATCAGCTTTGGGTTCCGCATATTGTTCCGGCTTTGCTGGACATAGATGCCAAATAGCAAGTCATTGCGGCACATTCAGAATTTTGGAAGTGATGGAGGGAAAGTACACATGAAGATGTTGTCGAGCATTAAAAATCCTCGCAAATTGAAGAAGCGATGGAAAAAATTAGTAACAAAAAGCTGCTTAAATAATCTTGGGGAGCAACGTCAGCAATTTATGAGTTGGCGTCTTCGTTGGAATCCACCGAGTGGTTGGATCGTGTCAGTCGTGGCGAATCGACGACAATTCGATAGGATGCAAAAACGTTTGGTTAGTGCGGCCTAGATAACGGCATGGGGGAATGATGGACGAAAGCATGTTTCCGTTTGTAGTAACCGGAGTTGCATTTATACCTGTAGAGTGCACGGTTCACGTAAAAGCTCAGAACAAAAAGCACGCTATGAAGCTGGCTGAAATGGAGTTTGAGAGGTCGAGCAGTAAATCCGAGTTTATCGTGCATAACTCGCACGAAGAAGGAGCCGTGTTCGATTTTAAAGCAGGCGATGCGTATCGAGACGGATGAAAACCACTTTAGAGAATCAGAGGCAAGCAATGCCAGATATACAAGTAAAAAAGGAAAGTGCCAACAAGCCTTGCGGAACCCAAGGGGTTAGTGCGTTTGCAGATTATTTCACGGACCCATCCGGTAGGACTGTTACTCGGAGAGGAACACCCTACTGCGTTTCCTGCAAGGAATTGACGAACGAAAGTTACAAAAACCATCCGTTATTGCGATGCTGGAATTGCAATCATGTGATGTGGGATTTACGTGCTTCTGATGCGAAGGCTGAACCAACAGAACAAGAGATGCGACAGTTCATCGAAGAGCATGCTCAAGGTCTTGAAATGCACGCTCGTTCGTATCGTGACGTCCTGCGTTCTAGCAATTCTCGACTTTTGAAGTACGCATACGAGATGGCAGTTGAATCGGAACGAGTATTCAACGATCAGGCAGACAGGGCAGAAACAAGTGCGGCACAGTCCGCTGAGGGGGAGTGATGTTTGCAGAAGTGAAGTTTAGCACGGGAAGGCATTATTTATCCGTGGCGGGAATAGCAGTGGCTATGGAGGGTGATGCGTGTCGACATCACCTACCGGATGAAGCGGCTGAACCCATTCCGCAACAAGAGCTTGAGAACGCGATGATTGGAGACAAGAAAGCTTCCGAGCTACCGCTAGATGTTGTTCGTTGGTTTCGCGGGGAGCGTTGGTCTGAAAAGTCGCTTCAGTGGGCAGCCGATCAGATTAACAAGTTTGCAATTGCGGTCCCAACCACCGCATCGGAGGAATGATGGATGCCGTGTTGCATAACATCACGCTCAAGTCAGCTAACTTTCGCATTCCTGATGGTGAATACGAAGGTATATGGGGAGGTTATGGAGTTGAGTTCAGGACTGATGTAGGGATTTTTGCAGCGCGATGCAACATGGGAGTCAGAGGAAACGCTGTCCCCTGTGTCGTGTCGGTGATTGACGGAAAGTTTTCAGTAAGAGTCAAAAAAGAATAGCGGTCTTGAACGCCGCTTCGAATAACCACGTGCACCGAAGTGTGCCGCAATTGGGAGGCAATATGAGCAAATCAAAAAGCGTAGTTAGCTTTGGCGGTGGGGTTAATTCCACTGCGTTGCTCGTTGGTCTTTATGAACGCGAAGAAAGACCGGATGCTGTTTTGTTCGCTGACACTGGTGGGGAGAGACCGGAGACATACCAGCACGTTCGACGCATGTCTGAGTGGTGTGTTGGTGTAGGTTTTCCCGAGATTGTTACGGTATCGAAAGGCATAACTTTGGAGCAAGATTGCTTGGATCGCGAGACGCTTCCAAGCAAAGCTTTTGGTTTCCCAAGCTGTTCCGATCACTTCAAAGTTCGCCCACAGAAAAAGTGGATAGCGGAATCGGGATGGAAGGATGTTGTCTGGCTGATTGGAATTCACAAAGGCGAGATTCAAAGAGCCAAGAAAAATACAGATCCCTTTGTGCGATTTCCGTTAATCGAATGGGGATGGGGTCAAGAAGACTGCGTTGATGCGATTCGATGCAATGGTTTGCCGATCCCTCCAAAGTCAGCTTGCTTTTTTTGTCCTTCGATGAAGAAGCAGGAGATCCTCGAATTGAAAAGAGACAATCCAGAGTTGTTCGAAAGGGCAGTAGAAATGGAACGAAACGCAAAGGAAGCTGGGACGCTAACAACGACAAAAGGTTTGGGTAGGCGATTTAGCTGGGAGTCTTTAGCGAAAGCAGACGAAGCTCAGTTGCGACTCCCGATTTTCGACGACTCGCAGCCACCTATATGCGATGTTTGTATTGATTGGTAATCAGTGCGGCCTGAGTATCGGCAAGGGAGAGAACAATGAGAGATGACAATGCGGCGAAGATCGTAGAGCAACTCGACAAGTGCCAGCCGTGCACTGATGACACTCTCTACCTTCCGGTTGAGTGCGTCGGTGAGATTATTCGGCTTGCTTTGTCGATGCGATCCAGGATCGACGAGCTTGAATCAACTCGCGAAATGGAACAGATAAAGCCGCGTCGCGGAAGAGTGACAGAAGATGGACTGTTGCTGTTGAACGAAGACAAAGACTAGCGGCTGTTAAGACGGCAAGGGAGATGAAATGCAATTAGCGTTTGAAGTAATGATTGTTGCATGTGGTTGTTTGGCAGCGTGGGGAATGTGGAAGGACAGGAATAATGACATCGTTTTGTAGAAAAGCATTTCGACGCTTCTGGCTGTTTGTGCGAATCGTCTGGAGAGAGTCTCCAGCGGGTGGATTGATGGATATTCGAACTGCATGGCGAGTCGCGACGATCATACACGGATAAGCACTAGCGGTTGTGAGATCCGCAATGGAGAAAGCATGAAAGTTGATGTCGACGTATTGGACTTTGTGCGTTGCGAGCTTGCGCAAGGTAGCTGTCCAAAGTGCCACGCTGTACACGATCCGGTTTTGATGCAACGAAGCTGGATGATTCCCGGTGAGCCTCGCGTGTTCGGGATCAAGTGCCCAACGTGCGGATTCCACGTCACAAACGAAGAGATTGCCAGGATAGAGCAAATGATAGCGCCCTTGGTCGCCAATGCTGTCAAGTCATTTGAAGAATGGAGAGCATTTAATGAGTGAGCCTATCAGCATTAGCGGCGTCAACAAAAAGGTAGGACGATGAGCCATACACCACGAATCGAAACCAGAGTCGTCGAAGAGTTCGATCTTTACTGGGTATACAGTTCTGTGAATGGTTGGTGTACTCAATGGCCTGTTCAATCGCCCACAAAAGAGGATGGTGAAGTTCTCGCGGCACAACTTCGAAACCTCATTAGGTCCGTCTATCGTCAAGCCTACAACGACGGCATCGCCGCTTGCCAGGAACAAATCAAGAATGCACTGGGGGTAAAATGAGTTGCAAAAAAAACGCAGCAAGCAATCCGCCTCTCTATCGAGGCTTTGCGTTCGTGGATTCGAGCGGTATCGATTTGAATTCGATCGCAAAAACGGAAGATGAGGTTAAGTGGAACATGCTCGAATCAAGCATGGGTTGGAGATTCGGGCATCCAGATCGGTATTGCAGGGACACAGAATGGGAAAGGCTGTTGACGTATGGAAAGGTTGTCTCGGTAACGGTGAGCGTAAATGAGTAGCTTCAACTGCGAACACTGCGGTGCACCATGCTTAGACTCGCCAGCGGGCTATACCACTGGCTGCGAGCATTACCCGCCAGACGTGCCGAAGATACCCGACATTGTTCGGCAATGCCTCGTTGAGTGGATGGTGCAAACGGTCCAAGAGATTAGCGAAGATGGTTGGGCTGCTGGATGGTACAGCGGAATCGAGCATTTGGCTTGGGATGCTATGCAGGGAAAAGAGATCGATGGTTTGCAGTGGTGCAGCACAAAGCGAGCGTTACGCAAACTAAAGGCAGTATCGGACTATCTAGGTGTGTGGGTGCATTGGGATAAGGAAGTTGGCGAGCCGAGAGCGATTCCGGTTTGGGTGTGGGTCAAGATCCACGAAGCAAAGGGAGGGCGGATCGATGACTGAGCAAGTGCCGAAGATCAAGCCGCTAGTGTGGGCACATTACACAGGCATGGACTACGATTGCGTAGCCAAATCATCAGTCGGTGATTTCTATCTGTACGCAGACAGCATCGGAAAGTGGGTTGTAGACGGTAAAGCGGTGTTTAACACGGTGGAGGCAGCCAAGGCGTGGTGCCAAGTCGAGTACGAAAGGCGGGTGCGAGAATGTCTGGAGTGAAGATCAAGCCATTGGCATGGGTCAAAGGAAACCCAAACATAAGCGAATGGACAGCGGAAACGCCACTCGGCAAGTTTCGCGTCATAAAGCGATACCAAGACAAGTCTGCCATAGTGTACATGGCACCTTTCGACTGTGGCGTTTGCCCCGATTTTTTAGACATAGAGGACGCCAAGGCATGGTGCCAAGCGGAGTACGAAAGGCGGGTCAGGGAGTGCTTGGAATGAGTGCCCACACAACATGGACATCAGTACACCCTCCTAAACTCGTGTTTCTGGTTCAATGGGATCACATCGAGGGCGAGTACAATGGAAAGCCAGACGTTCGCCGGATGCAAGTATTCTGCGACGAAGCCAATCTGGACGCAGAGGTAAAGCACCTTGATCGACGGAAGGTCAAATACACGGTGACCAAGTATCTGGCAGAGAGACAGGAACAAGTGCAGAAATGAAAAACATAGGATCAATTCCAGGCAACAACTGGAACAACCTAGACCCAGAACAGGAGTTGGCGGCAATGCGAGGACAACCACAAGGGACCGAAGCGAGAGTCTGCGAGGACATTGCAGAGCGCCAAGCGTTGGGGATTGCGAAGTACGGCAAGACCGTCGCAGAGAATCCGCTAGAGCTGCGAGAGTGGCTCCAGCACGCCTACGAGGAATGCCTTGATCAAGCCGTTTACTTGAAGCGAGCTATCGAGCAGATTGATTACTTTAAGGCAATGATGAAATGAAAAAGACCGACGACGAAACGCTAGTCGCTGCAATGCGGAAGCTAGCTCGCGACATTCGATCAGATGACGGAATCGCACAAGCAGCGATTCGCGAAGCTGCGGAAAGAATACACGACCAGTCGATGGCGCTGCGTGTTGTCGCTACATGGGCTAGGTGCGACGGATCGAGTCCATCGCCAAGGCATAAGGCAATGAAAGACATTGCGGAACATTGCGAACGTGCCTTAGTTCGAAAACAAGTGCGGACCAAATAAACTCACTGACTCCAAACGCTACCGCAAGTGCGAGGTGGCGTCTTCTAAATACCGATCAACCGATTCCGGCATCGGATAGGTATGCAGCTCTCGCAACAGCAGGAAAATTAAAATGGAAAACCAAATGCAACAAACGGTTAGAATTGCACTCCAATGCGGAGTACTTGGCGAAGCAGGTAATTTGTTGAGTTTCTTTGCCAAGAAAGATTACCTGGTTAGCTTTCTTCCAGTTGTTGAGGGCACGCGAATGCTTATTGGAGGTGTTTTGTGGGAAGTCGAATATTCCTATTTTAAGCCAGAGGAGAACGTACAGGTAATTCAGCTCAGCATTCCAAATGAATATGAAGACTATAAACAGCGGGACATGTTAGACAGGTTTACTGGTTTGGGATTTTATGTTTCTGACGATGATGACGAGTGGTATGGATGTGAGTTGTGATTAAAACTGTTAAGTGAAAGGGCATGGGAATGTCGCAAAAGGTTAACGTGATTGCATACGCAGAAGTCTCTCTAGAAGGCCATCACGGGGAGGTGGAGTTTGAGAGAGAAAAGGAATACGATATGGAGTTTATTCCAGTGGGAAAGGGAGACCGTCTGGAAATAGATGGAATGCAATGCGAAGTTATTTGTGTGTGGTACGACGTAGAGAAACGTTTGCAGGTGATAGAAGTTGATTTGTGCTGTGGGACTGAGGAAAAGTACGAGGTTCTGGACGAAGTATTCACAAGACTTGGTTTCCTGCGCACGGATTTGGATTACTTCCGAAGCGGTGACAGTCAAAAGTATTAAACGAAAGGACTTTGCGAAATGGCTCGGCCAAAGATGGAGATTGATAAAGAAAAATGGCTCAAGGCCATTAAGGACCAAGGCGGGATGGTGACATTTGTCGCCAAGCAGCTTGGCATCTCTCGAAACACGGTCGCGAAGTACCGAGACGAAATCGATTGGGTTAAGGAAGCCTTCGAGGACGTTGAAGCCGAGACCCTTGATCACGCGAACAAAACGATTCAAGCCGCTGTGAAGGAAGATTACAAGGCCGCTGCGTGGTATCTCGACAGGAAGGGCAAGGATCGAGGCTTCGGGAAAGAGGTCAAGGTAGACGCCAACGTATCGCAGCAAGCGGTTATTCATCTCCATTTGCCAGACGACGGGCGAGAGGATCCGGCAGCAGCGGATGAATAAGCCCGAGAAGCCACCCATCAAGACGATACAGCCACAGCCAGGGCCCCAGACAGCTGCGTTTACCTCCAAGGCCGACATCATCATTTACGGTGGTCAGGCGGGAGGTGGTAAGTCTTGGTATTTGGTTAATGAACCACTTCGGAGAATCCACAATAAAGGTTTCCGAGGAGGCATCTTTCGCCGTACTTACCCCCAGCTAAAAGGCCAGGGCGGGGTTTGGGATGAGTGCCAGGAGATTTACAGAGCTTGCGGCGCTCGAATGCGGGAGGGGCAGGAGCTCGATGCGACATTTCCTAGCGGAGCGAATATTGCATTCCTTCACCTCCAGCACGAGAAAACCAAATATGACTACCAAGGACACCAATTCTGTTGTGAAGTCGGTACGAGGATTAGAACCATTCGCGGACTTGTCGCCGTTGAGGATCTTAAAGACGGCGACCTGGTGCAAACCATTGGAGGATTTCAGAAGGTGCTTCGAGTACAGCAGCCTCGGCTAGCGAAGTGTGTTGTTGCGACCGTTGGAGACAAGTCGCAGGTTCACACGACTGATCATCAAATTTTGACGGTTAATGGCTGGCAATCTTACGACGATATGTTTTGTGAATCTCACCCACCTTTGATTTCCGCACCCAAGGAATGTTGTGACGCTCGCAAATCTGAACTACCGTCTTGTGAGCTATCCCGAGCTCATTCTGGATCCTTCGATAGCTCCAGCGCTGATCGGCTGCAACCTGTCGAATCAATTCGATTACGTTCGGATCGTCAATGTTCGTCGGTGGTTTCCTCTTCCTCTCCGCAACAATGTCAGGGAAGCGATTCCGTAGGGTTTGATGATGGCATCCAAGCATCGCGGCAGCTTCCTTTATTGACCTGCCTTGCATTGCTGCACGAACGGACTCTCGATTCAGCCTACTTCGCATTTTCTCCGCGTTCCTCTGGCAGTGAATTTTGCGATGCTCGGACTGACTCATTACCTGGAGATTCTCCGGAGCGTTGTTTGATCGAACTTCATCGACATGATGAACAACCTCGCCTTTCTCCAAAAATCTACCAAGCTGGTCTTCCGCCACGAGCCTATGCTGAGCAACAAATCCCCAGCTATTTGCAGCCGGATGATCAGGGGAAAGTTCATAAACATATCCGGACACTAGAACGGTATGCCCACCCCTATACGAAGGCGGACGTTCATTGCTCTTGTCTGGTAGAGGTAAAAACTTGCGAGATGAAACCATGTGGTGAGCGCCTTGTTGTTGATGTGACTGTTGCAAACGAATCACACTACGTTAGCGAATCAGGGCTAATAAACAAGAACTGCTACCTAGGGTTTGATGAGCTAACCCATTTCACCGAGTCCCAATTCTTTTACATGCTGTCGCGGAACCGTTCGACTTGCGGAATCCGGCCCTACGTCCGCGCGACTTGCAACCCTGAGCCGGGGTGGGTCGCCGATTTCCTTGCGTGGTGGATCGATCAGAGCACAGGGTTGGCGATCCCAGAGCGTTCGGGAGTCGTTCGGTATTTCATCCGGGGAAACGATGAAAAGATTTACTGGGGTGATACGAAAGAGGAAATCATCGAGGAATTTCCCGAGTACAGCCCCGAGGACATCCTTAGCGTTACTTTCATCCTCGCCACGCTGGACGATAACAAAATCCTGCAAAAGAAAGACCCGGGATACAAGGCTCGGCTTATGTCGCTCTCGAAGATCGAGCGGGATAGGCTTCTGGGGGGAAACTGGAAGGTTGCTGAGGGGGCGCAGATCAATGGCGAATGGATCAGGAAGTATTCCACGAACGCAGTGGAAATCGAGTGTGTGTTCCAAGACATGCTTCTAAAACTACCGATGGCAATGATGCGGCGAATTGCGACCATCGACACCGCTGGGACATCGAAGGAAAAGGCCGCGAAGGATCGAGGCAAGGAACCGTCCTGGAGCGTTTGCGGAGTCTGGGACATCGTGACGCGCATGAGCGTGAACTACCAAGGGAGAGCGGTGCAGCTCAGCGAAATGATTTTCCTGCGCTACGTGTGGCGAAAACAAGTCGACTGGAACGGATTAAGGCAAGGAATTGACGAAACACTAGATACATGGAACGTGACAAAGGCTTATATTGAAAATGCTCACTTCGGCCAGGCCTTGAAGCAGGAAATCAAGTCTTGCCCATGTGAGTTAATAGGCCCAGTTTTGCCAGGGATGGGAGATCGTGGGGAAGGTGCTAAACTCGAAAGAGCGATCGCATCAGGGATGCTTTCTAGGTTCGAACATGGAAAGATATTTGTGCCGCGCGAGCCAAGCGACTGGCTAGCCGCCTACCTTCGAGAAATTGAGGCGTGGACAGGCAAGCCGGATGAAGTCGCGGACCAAATTGATATGACCTCTTACGCTTCCTACCTGTCGAAAAAAGGCGCTTCGGCTTGGGGTGGTGTAATTCAAACAAACCAAGGAATGATGAGATGAGCGGACAGGCGAAGACGCAAAAGAAATTGGTCGAGGACTTGAACACCAACGACAAAGACCCGTTTCTGAACCTAACAACGGTTGCGCGAGCCCTAGGAAAACATTCAACCACTATTCGCAATTGGGTCAACGATGGCATAATTGCAGCAACCCGATTCCCCAACGGGCTGTACAAGATCCGAAAAAGCGACCTGGAGAAGCTACTGAGCGTTTCTCGCATGAGAGACAACAAGGAGATTCTGGATCGCGTGAGTAACCTTGAAGGCGATTTATAACGGGGATTCAGGACTATGGCGGCTAAACGATGGCTTGGGCTGGTAGCGGCGGTTAAACAAGTTTCGACGATCACCATCAGTGGAACGGTCAACCCGGGCGACACTTTCACCGTTACCTGTGGTACCGCGGCGATCACTTCGACTGCGAGCAGTTCGAATACGACCACGACGGCTAGTGAGCTCCTAACAGCCCTAAACACTCAGGGGAAGCCATCACAGTTCAACGACATGCTTTGGAGCTCTGCATCTAACGTTGTCACCGCGACAGGTGTCACAGCGGGCCAGCCATTCGTCATCACGGCAGGAACGAGCGGATCAGCAACCGTGAACGTTGCAACAACCACGGCGGCGACAGGTCCGAACTTCGCCAACGTCGCTGCAAACTGGAGCGGTGGGACATTGCCGACGACAGCCGACACGATCACGGTGGAAGCGAACTCACCCGATATTTTGTACGGGCTCACATCAAACACGGATGTGATCGCCAAGTTCACTGTGGAGGCTGGGTTCACTGGTCGCATCGGTCTACCAGAGCGAAATGCAAGAGGATACCGAGAGTATCGAGATCAGCATCTTTCGATGAACATCACGGCGCTCGAGGTTGGCTCGGGCCCCGGGCGAGGATCATCGCTGGTCAAGATCGATCTAAAATCGACCGGGACCGCGGTATCTGTGTTCAGCACGGGCCAGCGAGAGAGTGAGGAGGAGGACCCGTTACAACTCAAAGGCGGCACGGCTGCGACGGCTATCATTTCCTCGGGCACGGTATCCATATCCGGAAGAGCCGATGAGGCTAGCGCGTTCACCTCGATCAGCGTTGGTTCAGATGCGACCGTTACTTGTGGGGTCACTTGCACCCATACGAGCGTCACCACGCGAGGGACTACCACTCTTGCGGCCGCTGTCACCAATCTTGTCGTGCAGGGTGGTCAGTGCATTTGCTACGGCCAAGTCACCAACGCCAACATCACCGCGGGCAGTTTTGTCTATCGGGCGTCCGATACGATCGCTGATTTGGATGTTGGCCCAGGTGTTTTGGATTGTTCAGACATTCGAGCCAGAACAATCTCGGCGCTCGAGCTTCGACCAGGTGCGCAAGTGATCGATCCTTACAAGACGATCACCGCGACGGCAATCACGATCGGGACCAATGTCAAAGGCTTGACGGTTCAGTAAAAACTCTAGTTTATCTAATAACTCTAAGAACTCGCGCTATCTGTTTGGACTGCTCGAATGAACCTGCATGATTGCAGGCATGAGCAAGTTCACCAAAGCAGTCTTGAAGGTTGGCGAGTACCACAGCCCGGATCAAACGGTTGTGGTTACTCCTGAGCGCCTGCAGCACTGGAAAGAACAAGTCGATCGCCTCCAAGGTGCCGGGTACGCTATTCCGATGCACTGGGACCATGCTTCGAATAAAGACATGGACCTTCTGGAGCCAATCAAGCTCGACACTCTGAGACGCAACAAAGACCGATCAGCCAAAAACACGGTCGGAAAGCTCGTTGCGTTTGATGTAAGCCAAGACGGAAGATCCGCAGAGATCACCGTAGAGGCTCTCAATAAGTCCGCAAAAGAATCGATGGAAGCCAACTCGGTTTTCGTTTCCCCTGTGATCTTCGAGCAGTGGAAGGACGGCGCGGGCAATCAATACACCGACACCATCGGGTCTGTCGATTTGGTCGATTACCCGGTTGATTACAAGCAAGGCCCGTTCGTGCCTGTTGCGGATGCGCGAATGAGCTGCGTAATCCGAATGAGTTCTGCCCCTACCAAAATTTGCCGGTTATCGGAGATGAATATGGACGACGAAAAGAAAGACGACGAAACCAAAGGCGCAGAAGACGTCACCAAGATGAGTGATGACTCGCCGAACGATCCATCTCCCGAGCAGCCAACCACAGGCGGAACCAGCGTTGCAGATGTCCTCGCATCGCTCGCAACTCTGAAAATCATCCTTCCTGAAGACACAACCACCGAGAACTTCCTGGAGCGACTGCGACCGGCATTGTCGACCGCAATCGCGCATGGTGAACAACCCGACAAGGAAGAGGAGCCAGCCTCCTCGCTACCGCCAGAGGAAGAACCAACGGTTGTTACGAGCCCGAATATCGCTGCGATGAGTGCGCGACTTCGGGCTTTTGAAAACACTCTGATCGAGCAAGGTCGCGAGAACATCAAGAAGCGATTCGACGCGTGCCTGAAATCCGGTCGCATCAGCCCGAACGAGCATGGCCAAATGCTCAAGCGCGTTGGCGTTCAGAAGATGAGCCTCGATGAGTCCAACAAGGTCGTGGCTGGCGATGTCGCATTGTGGCTTGAGTCGCGAGAGTCTCTCCCGGCGGGTGCCGTTTGGAGCCCTGAGGAGCGCATCACGCGAATGGGCGTCACTGATGTGGACCAACCAGGTCCTGTTGATCATTCACGATCCATTTCAGCCAAAGAGGAAGCCGCAGCGGTTGAGGCCCTCATGAAGCGCAGCCGCTAAATCACCAGTGATCTAGCAATTCCATCCCAAACCAAATGTTTTCAAAGAGAGTCTAAATCATGTTAGGTGCAGGTCACTTCGGTATCCCAGGTGTTAGCGCAGCACAGTCGACCTACGAAGCAGAATTGCTTTGGGGCGGTGACGAATCACGAATCCAGGTTCTTCGCGGGGCAGGTCGAATCCTATCCAGTGCTGTCGATGCTGGAAACACTCCGACCTCGGTTCTCCGAAAAGGTCTTTTGCTCGGGAAAGTCACGGCTTCCGGAAAGTTGAAGCAGTGGGATCCCGATGGAACCGATGGCTCTCAATTCATCGATAGCATCTTGCCTGTCGAATCGCCTACGACAGACGGATATGGCACGGCGGTGGAGCGATTTGTTCCAACCTTTGTTGCCGCTCCCGTCAAAGCAAGCCAGCTTCTCATCGAGGGATCAGCCTTGGTTGGTTCAACGGCTGAGTTCCAGGCACGCCGAGCGTTGCACGAAATGGGATTCCGTCTCGATGACGACCCCCAAGGCTACTTGGCCGGTGTGAACCCTCGATCGGCGAGCAAGAGCACCGACTACACGGTCGTTCACGCGGACAACGGAACGATCTTCTACGCGGACACCGCGAACGCGACATTCACCCTTCCTGCCTTGCGAGCTGGGTTGTCATTCGAGTTCGTTCGAACATCGGATCACAACTTGGTAGTCGCCTCCGCAGAAGGGGACAACATGGTTGTGGGTAACGACGCATCCGCCGACTCGATCACCTACTCCAGCGCGGGAAATCGTCTTGGGGCTCGGATTCGAGTTCGAAGCGAGTACTTCGGAACAACCCTTAAGTGGATTCCAGAACTCGTTGTCGTTCCGTTCACCACGGGAACCTTGATGACTATCACTCTTGCAAGCTAATTCACGCGAGCACAGCGGAACCACTTTTTCAGATTCACTTCAGTACGAGAGATAAAACAAAATGGCTTCACTTCAATCATTGCTCGCGCCACAGGTATTGACCAAGGTAGTAAGCCAGGTTGCTTCTACTTCGGACTGGCTCACGAATCTGTTCGGTGTTACGCCGGGCGGTGTGAACGAATGGGACTTTGGACACGGGCGGCACGGGGCGTACAACATCTACGACAACGTTCGGAAGGTGGCACAGGGGCGAGCCCCTGGAGCCGCTGCCGGTCGCCGGGCCGCGAACCCGATGAAGCAAGTCGCGTTCACCTATCCGCGTATGCACGATTCGGTTTCGCTGCTCGCGGAAACGATCCATAACCTCGGAATGATCAACGATCCTGCCAAACGCGACGAAGCAGGGGCGAATATGATCAGCCGCCAAACCGAGACGCTCGGGCAATTGGCTGCCAACTGGAGGAAATCCATGCTGATCGGTGCTCTTCGTGACTCGCTCTACATGGGCTTCAACGGTGACACTCAGTACGTCACCTACAGCAGCGCCGGAAATGCGATGCAGATCCCTTTTCAGATGCCAGCGGCCAACAAGAGCCAACTGAACATGCTGGGAGCCGGGAATATCATCAGCGCGACTTGGGCGAGCGATTCGACCGACATCGGGCTTCAACTGGGGAACATCAATGCTGCTTTCCAACGGCTGAACGGTGGACATCTCGGGGCGGTTATCACCAACTGGGGAGTCTGGAACTACGTGATTCAGAACGCGTTCATCCAGGCTGTTCACGGAACGGCTGCACCTCCTTTCATTCAGTTGACTGGGCCAGAAACAGACGACCGAATCGCACGCACGATGAAAAACGTGTTCCGCGCTCGTCTCTCGATTGCTCCGAACGTCATTTGGTACATCACCGATGAAGGCTTGGAAGTCGGGGCACCAGGAAGCGAATCGTTCGAAAAGATTTGCGAAGACAACAAGGCAATCTTCGTTGGCTTCGAACCAGGCCAAGACGACGTTCTCGGAGCTTATATCGGTAGCGAGCCTATCAGCGAACGAGATGGAGATCCTGCGACGGTCAAACGAGGAATGGCGGCTTGGTCGGTCGATCGATCGAACCCAACATCCACGGATTTGTTCGTTCTCGACAACTCCTTGATCGTGAACCACATCCCGACTTCGATCGCCTACGGAACCGTTGTCTTCGGCTAATTGGCGTCCGGTTTCTAACCAAACACATCCCACAACTATGGTTGTTACCAATGCCTCTTACACCCCTGACCGACAGCGAGACGCTAGAACGCTTCCTCTCGGCTGAGGGACTTGTTTCCTTCACCGAGCACGATCAGCAAGGATCGGACGGACTGATCACCGATGATTGCATCACCTACGCGGACGGTTTTCTATACGGCCGACTCGCTTCGCGTTTCCCTCTCGATTCGATCGCGAGAGCAACCATCGTTACCGAGTTCGCGACAGTCATCGCGGCACGGACTCTCTGCACTCGCCGAGGGAACCCAATCCCCGAATCACTCGAGCGCCGGTATCTCGAAATCGTCGAAAAGGACGGTCTTCTCGATCAGATCATTGCGAAGCAAATTGTTTTGATTGACGAAAACGGGAACCTTCTCGCAGGATCGAAGGGGCAATACCCATCGGTCTCGAATCTCACTATTGATCGCCTCTATCCGAATCAACGAGTTCGCGTTGTTCCTCAGACGTCGACGCATGTCGATAGCACGCAACGACGCGACACCCAACGATTCTTCGGAGGTGCTGGGTAATGGGAGATTTACCATTCCATGGACGCAAGGAAGACGCGCGGCGAGCTGTCGCGGCTCTGATTGGGCAATTGACGGGCAAGACGCCGGACCAAGGCGGGTTGGCTCGCAGCGTTTTCTATTCGATCGGCTTCCAGGCCATTTCGGACATCCAGGAGGCTTTCATTGTCAAAGCTCGCGGAGGGACTGGGGAGGATGGCGTTCGCTGGCCCCCACTATCCCAAGCGTACCTCGCATACGGCCGACGCTTTGGACCGGGGGAGAAAGCCGAACTAAGGCGAGCCGCGGGGCTTGGCCGTGGAAACAACCGAGGCATCGGAAAGAACTCGGGGCTACTCACCGCGGCACAGCAAAAGCGATGGAGGCAGATCTACTCGCAAAAGCTCGCTTGGTTAGCGCCTCGCAAGTCGTTGGCAGAGGCAAAAGCAATCGCCGCATCGATCGCATGGAAAACGATCAAGGAAGAGGGCGCGAAAACGAAGCTCGAAGTTTACGGAAATAGGCAAGTGGACATCCTTCGCGATACGGGAATTCTTTTCAATTCCATATCGCCTGGATACTTCGATGGCACCAACTATCAGAAACCAACAGGGGAAGGGGGTGATCAACAAGTCTTTATGCCGCTGACGGACGGAATCGTTGTTGGAACCACGGTCAAATACGCCGGGGCGCACAACGAGGGTAAGGGCGTACCGAAGCGACAGATATTCCCTGACAAAGTTCCTCCCGTTTGGGTGGAGCGATGGACCAAAGTGGGCATGCAAGCGGTCTCCGCGTTCCTTCGTCGTTCGTTGGAGGCCGCTTGATGCTTAACGCTGAAACATACTTCCTCGAAGCTGTTCGGGATGTACTTCGAAAAAAGCTAAGTCTTGGAGAGTTGCAATGCGACTGCGAACCGGACGAACAGATACCAGCGATCGCAGGAGATATTTACTTCGCTGTGATCCCTGGAGGAATATCCCCAGGAGCAAAGCAAAACACCTCCGGTGGCGTTCAGGATGTTATTCACTCCGTCCAGGTCGCTGTCATTAGCCGAATCCTTTCTGCCAGCGATCGAAAGCGAAGTATTTTCTTGACTCGATTGAAAGGGCTCAACCATGAAGTAAGTCGCGTAATGCTCGCACTTGATTGGCAAAACGACGTGATGAGCCTTGCAAATGCCAAGCTGTATCAAGACTACCCAACAGCCAAACCGTTTATTGAGACCTTGCGATTGTCGCGAGTGGATGCAAAACCAAGGATGGTGACAGGCGAAATCTATGGTGGAGGCCATACCGCCAAGGACGGAACCACGGACTACATCGCGATGATGCGAAGCGTGTACTTCGGAGGCATGCGACGAATCGAGTACATCAACCAGCTAACGCCAACGGGGAGGGTGTAACCATGCTTTGGAAGTGCCCTAGCGTTACGGCCGTTCCCGCGTTTGCCAGCAAGCTCACCGAGGAATCACAGCGAGTTTCGGAGATCCTCGCATCGATCAAGCCATTGCCAAATGCAACGACGAACTCGGGGATAGTGATCCCCAACGAACGAACACACAAGCAACCAAACTTCGCGTTTTGTGCAAATCCGAAATGTGCGGAAAACGGGCTCGAATTCCGTTTCCAAATCGAAGATACCTTGATGCCATGCCCCAAGTGTGGCGCGACGCATGCCCCTTTGGTTGGCATGTTGGCAAAGACGCATCTACTGGTTCAAGACCGTATGGGCCATTTGGTTGGCTCCGGTGGTTTGCGATACCGCATAGCATGCGACACGGAAAACAAACGACACGTAATCTCAACCCCCGAGAATCACGAGTTGGCAACAGGCGATCGGCGAATAGCGAACTGCCTCGACTGTTTGAAAGTCACTACTCCAGATTTAACGGGACACGCTTTACACGCGAGGTAAGAAAATGGGATTCGTAGCAGGTGCATATTTAATTGGATACAACTCGAAGGTTTGCGGGCAGTCCGCGGAAGGGATCATGTTTGAACGTCAACTGTTCAAGCGATTGATCACTGGCGATTGGATGGGCCAAGCTCCACAGGATGCCATTTACCTCGGGATGGACCTCACGTCGATGGTGACGTTTATCGAGGCCGACGCCGCAGCAATGGCAGACATTATCAAACCCTACAACGGGGCAGCAACGACGCTCACCAATGCCGTTGTTGGCGTCATGGATCGACAGCACGCGGTTGTGAAATCGTTGGTACTCACGTCGCTCCTCACTGGGACGGTCATCAACGCCAACGGCGGAACGGGCGCGACATCTGTGAACCCGCTGACTCGTACCCTCCCTCGATCGATCCTCGCAGAGAACTACCCCGTTCGGGAGCTGTTCGGTACGCAACTCCGAGATGTTCCTATCAAGTTCCGGCACTACCCGACGCCTCACGTTCAATCCACGGGCGTTGGCGGCGGTGAGTTCGGGACCGAGACCTAACAGAAGGCAAACCATGCAATCCCCCACCATGCTTAAAAGTGAACCATCGCTCAAACTTGATACCGGCCGAAGATCTTTCGAGATCGTTGTCGATGGCAAGCCCGAGCGTTGGGAGTACGACGTTCTGGAAATCAAGCTGATCATCGAAAGCTTGGAGCGAACCGCAGGGATGCGGGTTGATGACTCACCGAACGTCAAGAATCCAACGATCGAGTTTTTGCAAGCGCTCGCATCTCAGTTGGAATTGCAAGAATGCAAAGGATGCACACCCACCGCAGCGTTTCGGATTTACAACGTGGTGAACACGCAGTTTGCCACGATGAATACGGATATTCAGGAAACAGTCGACCGCATCGTGAGTGGAGCATAGCGAATGGAAGAGACCGGGATTGTAATCCGGCTCGTTGACGGTTCTCCCGAAGAGCAGGCCGCATTCAACCAGCCACCGCCGAACTTCAACCAGGACAGCGGAACCCCTGCGACTCCTCCAGTCTCCACGGATACCACTGCGCCATCATCGCCAAACGCACCACAGGCCCCAGCGGAGAGTGCAGCGGGGCAGGCGGGTAATTTATCGGCCGACCTTCTAGCGAGCTTACGCGATGCAATGCTCACGCTTGCGGATCGATTTGCGCCCGAGTCCTTCCGGATACCAATCGAACGACTTATCAACGCTTTGGCGCCTCGGGACGCGGACGGAAATACCACCGTTCCGCCTCCGGTGCAGAATCCAGGATCCGCCGATCAACCGCGGGTGATCCCGCCCGTTCAGCCAGTGAATCCAACACCACCTCCGAGCGATGAAACTAGAAACGAGTCGGGAACCACCTCGGGGCTTCGAACTGCGTTCCGTTTCGTGCGAGATCGCGGGAACCAGTTCCTGGGGAGAACTCGCGTTGGCCGCGCAGCTCAACGAGCGTTCCGTACAGGCTCACAATTCGCACAGAGAGCCGTTCGAGCAGCAGGACGAACAAGAACAGGCAGGGCAGCGCTAGGCTTTGCCAGACGAGCCGGGACCGCAGTAGCGACCCGTCTCGGATTTGGAGCAGCCAGCGGGGCGGCAGCAGCCGGGGGAACCAGCGTTGCTGGGGGCGCTGCCGCTACCGCTGGAGCAGCAGGGGCAGGAGCCGCAGCCGTTGCAAACCCTGTAGGGCTTGCTGTTGGTGCAGTGGTAGCATCCTTTGCGGCCGCAGCAGTGGCTGCCAAACTGTTGAGCGACAAGTTCACGGAAGAAGCGGGGAAAATCGAGAACTATTCGGCATCTGTCTCACTTGCTCGCGCGAGGGCACAGGTAAACACCGAAATGAACATGCTCGATCGCGCGAATAAGGTCGGTGGATCATTTGGAAGAGTAGAAGAGTCCAGAGGGAATGTTTCCAATCAAATGGAAAAGCTTTGGACCGACATTCTTGGAAGCATTAAGGTTATCGAACCTATATTGGTTTCGCTTAACGATGGCGCGGCGATCCTTTTGGCGGAAATGCGAAAGGGAATCAACAGTCTCGAAGGGGCTTCGGCTGCAATTGATCTAGCAATAGCGAGCTGGACTCCAGGAAAGGACGATGATGCGAAAGCGGCGGCGGAGATTGCCGATCTTGTCAAAGAACGGCGAGAGATCGTGAAAGAGCAGGCTGAACTTATGAAGCACATGGCTTCTGCTTGGGGGGATAAGGAGAAATTGAAACAGACTGAACCTGACCCCATGTTAATGGCGATTCTTGCTATGGAAATAGACGACGACGGAGACCCGAAGCCTAGACGTAAAAAGCCGGGAGAGAACTAGGATGGGTCTTTCAATCGTCACATACAACGGATACCAGTTCCCAGATCGCAGTAATGTCGAAGTAGATGAGGAATTCGTTTACGACCAGGCGGACTGGACTGTCATTGAGACCAAGTTCGTTGTGCGAGTTACGACACTCATCACCAATGAGGAACAATACAACTCGCCAGTGTTCAACTCATCTCTTGAGCCAGATGCACAATGGCAGAACATCGCCGCGTTCGCTGGACCTACCATGCACCGAGCAAGGCAGGCACTAAGTAAGGCTGGGGGGCAGCTTAGCATCCTCCATGACGGATTTGGACCACACTTAGAGATCAATCAATCAGCGGGGGGGGTTAGGGATGTTTCCTGGGGCCCGAAGCCAAGAATTCTTCGATGGACCCCCGTTGGCCATACGCACGCTGTTGAGGTTGTTTGGGAGTGCGAATTTCGAATACCGATTTGCAGTGGAGACGCGCCCCCAAAATTCACGGGTCTAAAATCACACAACTACGAAATTGGATTCTCTTACGACGACAAAGGGTACACGACACGCACAATCAATGGGCGAGTTGAGATTGCTCTTACAAGACAACTCGGGGGAAGGGCTCTAGTCGATTCGGTCGATCGCTATCGAAACCTGATCGATCACGCGAAACCTGACAACTTTCGACGAACCGTAGATTGGAACATATCCCTGGATAAGAGGGTAGCGAACTACACGATCATCGATCGCGAAATCAGCAGCCCGAACGCTTGGCCGCAGGGGGTCGTCGATATTCAGGCGAAACATCGTGTTAACTGGTCAAGAGCTGTTCAGCTAGCGCGAGTCTCGAATTCCATTTCGATGACGGTAGAGCTTGCCCCGACTGAAAGCAAATCGCGAGCTTGGCTTATTTTTCGTGGACTATTCCAGAAGCGAATCAACTTTTCCACTGACACCGTATTTATCTATTCTCTCGATGTTGAAGAGGAAATATTTTCGAACCGAGTTTCGTTTTCGCTGAACTACTACTTTCTGAGTCAGCTAGACGTTATCAACGTCTTCAATCAGTCCGGATTGTTCCAAACGGTTTCGGATGAACTCGATAACTGGGCTGCATGGAGCACAAGCACGAAAGTCTTGCAGCCTCTCCAGGGTGGGCAATCGCAAGTCCAGTACGGATACTCTGGATTGAAGCATGAGCCCCAAATCGAAAGGATTGTTGACCTATGCGACAACTTTCCTGGAGGAGGTGGGGATTATCCAAACGTATTGACCAAGCCTACGGTTCCGCCTCCATCCCTCTGCAACTCCAAGCCACCTGCGGATAAGAGCTGGCTCAAATACGAGGCGGTCTTCAAGTACAACGAAAATAGTCCAGCCTATACCGCTGTGAGCCTTCGCGAGAACGATCTTCTACACAAGACTTTCAGCCCCAGCAACATCGACGCAGCCCTGCCAGATGTGGAGGAAGAAGGCGCGACTCGATGGATTGAAGAAAGGGCCGGTTCGCAGGAGTTCATTTTGCAGGGGTATGCTGAGCGAGTCGGGTATCAGATACCGAAGCCTGGAAGGATTCTAGTCGGAGGCAACTATTACAGGCCGATCGGTAAGGGCGTCTATGCTCAAAAGTTCATGGGTACGCACTTTTGCCAGCCATTGTTCGCAGCAGTTTGGAAGCAAAAGTATCGACTCGATCGCCCATTGACCAAACTCAACCCTAAAGACGAAAACGGGGGCGTTGAATGATCATCACCATCGATACAACGACCGGGACCATTTCTCTAGTGAAGGCTTATCGGGCCATCGCGAAATTCGAACAGTCATTGGAAATTACCGCAACAGGGAACCTTCGACCAACCATAAAGTTCCTTGGGCAAGTCTCCGGATGGCTGCGAGACAACGGATTCAACGATGCGACGCTTTCAGCGGCTTGGCAATTCTGGATCATCGTAAATCGTCTTTGCGTTCACTCAAAAGACACGATCGAGACCGACGCAGAGGTTGCGTTCTGGTACGGAATCGATGCCTCCAAGCTATCGGAAATTGAGAAGCTAGGATTCATCCAGAATGTTGATAAGCTGCGATGCAGAAAACGCATTGCGGACGGCGACTTTGCGAAGACGGATTACGAAGGTGTTTATTACCTCTACCTAACCGCCTTTGAAGATGAACAGCTCGCGCAAAAGATGAAGTCGAAAGCCTTCGCCGCGTATGTGGAAGAAAAGACACGCAAGCAAGGGGTTAAGTCGTGACGACAATTGAATTCCAGACACAAACATTTGTAGGAGCAAACCAGCCCACAAATGTCACATTTGAACCACCAACAGAAAAGAAGCGAACGACCAAGGCGCATACGGGGACCTATGTCCCCACCGTCTACTTCCGAAACTTCCGCGACCTTCCCCCATTCGACTTCCGAGCCGTTCAGGCCATGTTGCAAGATCCAGAGGTTCGCCTTTGCTTAGCGATGCGAGCCGCCCCGGTGCAGTCGGTGGAGTTTGCCTACAAAGATGGGAAAGACGAAAACGGCCAACCGGTATGGAAGCCAGGCGTTAAGGCTCGCAATCCGATCGTTGGGGAGTGGGTGAATCGGCAACTCCAGGCTATTTGGAACAACTACCTTCCAGGTGTTCTTTCGTCCCAGGTTTGGGGGTGGTCTGGAGGTGAAGTGATTCTAAAGCTCACCGATGCAAACTTGATCGAGATCGATCAGCTTCTTCCAAGACACCCGCAAGACTGCCGATTAATGGAGATCAAGAGCACAGGAAAGCCCTGGGGAGTTCGCATCAATGGCGTTCAGGGCGGTGGCGCAATTCCGGTTCCGTTCCCGTATTCATACTTCGTGCGTTTCCGACCGGAAAACGGAGAGAAGTACAGCTACTCGATTCTATTGGGAGCGTTCAGCCCTTGGGCCGATAAGTGGCTCCGAGGTGGGGCCCTCGATACGCGACGCCTCTACATGCACAAGGATGCTTATGGCGGAATGAAGGTGTTCTATCCGAACGAAGGGATACCTTTGGACGATGGGAGAATCATTCCAGCTCGGGACATTGCCTTGCAGCTTGCAGAGCAAAGAATGTCTGGAGGTGTGATAACGGCGCCGTCGGAAATGGACGACCAAGGAAACCCTAAGTGGAGAATTGAAGATGCCACAGTAGCCAGCAACCCAGCTCACATTCTTCAGTATCCCAAAGACCTCGACCAAGAAATTCGAAAGGGGATGGAGATCCCTGACGGTGCTATCAGCAACGATGGTTCCGGGGCCTGGGAGGGAAAGTCCATCCCGCTTTCAGCATTCTATGCGGGCCTCGATTCGTGGGTGACTCAGATTCTTGCAGACCTTCGGAGAACGCTCGACCCGATTGCCGAGCTCAACTGGGGATGTGTTCCTGAGTACGAGATTTGCCACAAGCCGCTTGCCCTCCAGGCAATGGAAATGCAGGGCGCGAAGAGAAAGGACGCACAGCCAGGCTATGGGATGCAAATCCCTTCGTTCGACCCTATCCAGGCGGTCGGGCGTGGCGTTCTTGATGCCGGGTCGATGGTCAGGGCTGCGAGAATGGCCATCAAGGTTCGAAAGAAGAAGGACTCTCCAACAATCCCCTGTGAGACCGTCGAATCGAAATGAGCGACCTAGTATCCGATCCGCTGGAAATGGTGTTCGGTAAATCGATCGTCGGGGCAGAATTGATCTACTCCGAGGCTCGACGGGAAATTTTGCGCGCCATCGAGTCGAGCTTTGAGCCATTCAACACAGACCGCATGATCCGTTCCACAACAGCGGTTCTCAATCGAATGTCCCCGCTGATGATCGATCATCTCACCGATACCGACATGGCTGGATTCGTCACCGGCATGAATGACCTTTCGAAGCAGTTCCCCGCGTGGTTGTGGCGAGAGTTCACCACCGGAATCAGGACGTTCCAAACTCCTCCACCTCTCCCGCCAAACTACTTCCGGCTGATGGATATGTTCGATCCGGAGCCGAGATTGCGATTCCCGTTGATAGAGAAAGCAGCGGAGCGACTGAGCCAGCGAAACGTTCTTACCCGAGACCAATGGGAAGCGGCCAGCATCGACGCGCGAGAGCGAGCGTTTTTCATCACTGGCGATGTGACCAACGACACTATCGCAAAGGTTCGCGATGTGATCGTGAACGACCTGAACGAAGGCGCATCGTTCAAGGAGTTCAAAAAGAAACTCGGCGACACGCTGGAGAAATCCGGAATAGGTCCAGCCCGCGTGGAGAACATCTATCGAACAAACGTACAGGCCGCTTTTCGAGATGGTCGCGAGACCCTTGTCAGTGATCCAATCGTAACAGAGCTGTTCCCTTATCAGCGATACATTGCTGTCCACGACAAGCGAGCCAGGCAGACCCATAAGGACTTAGAGAAATTCGGGCTGAGTGGTACAAACATCTATCGGCGAGATGATCCTTTCTGGGATCGATTTACACCCCCTTGGGATTATCAATGTAGGTGCGGAGTTCGGCCAATGACCGTTGATGCGGCCGCACGCGCAGGAGTCGAGGAGGCTCGACAATGGCTCAAGACGGGTGTTCCTCCGGAGCGCCCAGAATGGCGAGATAGTTTCATTCCGTTTCCACATAACCCCAACTTTGGAACACGCGGAAGGGTTGCGATAGCAGCATGACAAAGGTCTATGCATACAAATGGATGGTAGGGATAGAGAATCTCGATGACCCGGACGCACTTGGGATGCGAGAGGTGATCATTCCAGACGAAGCCAACGACCCGCGTGACATGTTCATAGAGTGCGCGTTGGGCGCGAAGTCCGGCCGAGCCTGCCTCTACTTTCGTCAAACCGATGCAATTGACCTCATTGACTCTACTGAGGAGCTAACGATTCGTTGTTCCGTTCTGTCGCGAGAGGATGACGCGGAAGTCTTCTCGACGGACCAAACAATTGAATGGAAGGGGTATCTCGCATGCGAAATCTCCGAGGTCGATGAGCTCGGTAATGTGTGGCTGACGCTTCGCGACAAGCGGGTTAAGCTCGAGCGCGCCGGTATAGACAGGGTTTTTAATCAAGTTTTTCTCCTAGCAGTCGATGGAGCCGACAATCCGTACACGTTCTACGATGAGCGGTATTGCAAAGCGTCAAATGTCCCTTACAGCAATACTGAGATCGTCGAGGAGATATTCGGCGCAACGGATTTGACAGTTCCAACCCTTAGCGCATCGCCCACGGAAACACCGGCCAACATCCATTGCAAAGGAAGCTGTGCGGAGGTACTCGATGCATTCCTTGCGACTCTCGGATGCACGCTCAAGTTCGACCCTTTTTCTAACGCCCTAAGCATCGTCAGCCTTTCCGCCTCCTACAGTCTCGCAACTCTGACGACCGCCGAGAGCGAGGGAAGGTTGATCGAGAAAGTAGAGATCGAACTGGAAGAGAAGGACAAGCACGGCGGCGCGATCATTTGGCCAGCGGAACACTTTCCAATTCGAAGCGTGGAAAGCGATACAGGAACCTTCGGAAGCGGCAAAAAGTATGTCGTCATCCGCGATCATGAAATTGCCGACGAAACCTCCAAGACCGTGAAGGCAGCGAGGAAAACGGTAATCCTCCAAGCGGTCGAGGATTGGTTCAAAGCAGAAAGTGAACTGTTTGACGAAACCTACTATGGAATGATTGCCATAGCACCGGGATCCACCATGCGTGAAGTTACTTGGTGGCTATCGAACCATGAGACGGGGCACGCAACGCAGTGCAAGAATTACTCACCCCCTTTCCCTTGGATCAATCGCAAAGAATTTGAGCTACAGGCATGCATAGTCGGGGAAACGACCGATACCGGCCTGCTCAATTCCGACATTGCAAAGGTGAAATACTTCGTTTCGATCGATGGCGGGAGTTATGTCGATTCTGGCTATTTCGTCTATGCGATTGCATACCCGGACAGCATCACGGCGAACACGCGAGTTGCGATGTGGCCGACGGAATTTAAGTGGGTGGCGACTCTCAGCACGTCGTCGGTGAGCGATACGTTAGAACGCTTCCTGATGACCTCCAACTGGTACGGTGGAATCTGCACGGCGACGTTCACCAACCTATCGGAACCAGCATTTCCCGTGATTGCTGGCATTCTTGAAGACCCCGAAGGGATATTCACCGACATCCTAACCGCTGGCAATCGGGGGCTGGCGATTCGAACTCGGTACAACCGCCATTACATCATCCAGGCGAAGTGCAATCAGACACCGGCTCCATCCGACCCAACAGGAGCCTGCGAGGCTTATATCGAGGAGCTCGGCACGATTTGCATCGTGACTACGCTTGATGCGTGTACTGAACTCGGGGGAGATTACGCTGGCAACGGAACAACATGCTAGGAGTTTGCCCCTATGACATGGATGCCATGTTGCTGTACTTCGTCAAGCTCTTCTTCCTCCAGTAGCACCTCGAGCGCGTCGAGTTCTCCATCGTCCTCCAGTTCGCTAAGTTCGTCCTCGGCTTCGTCAAGCTCGGATAGCTCCAGTTCAGATAGCAGCAGCTCCGATAGCGATTCCAGTAGCGACAGCAGCAGCGATTCAAGCAGCGGGAGCGAAAGCAGTTCTGATTCAAGTTCCGAAAGTTCTAGCTCCAGTTCATCTTCCTCTTCGTCGTCTTCGTCAAAGGCAATCCTGGGGTTCTGCTCCTGTACATCGGCGCCAGGTTCGCCTGGGGCTTTCGATGGGGATATTTTCATATCGGAGTGTCGATCGAACGACCCGGGAACTCCCGATGAAGCGTGTGCGGAAGGTTTTTGCGTGTTTTCGTGGAACGAAGCAAACCAAACATGGGATCAGATCGAGGATAGCTGTTCACCTCTATGAAATGCCCACTACGAAAAGAAGACTCATGCCAATTGGTATCGGACCTTGCAAAAGTGCCATTGCCGATTGCGAAGATCACAGATAGTGCGTGCGAGAATTGCATGGCCTACGGAAAAGAGCAAACGCTCAACAAGGTCACCGTATCGGTGGCGCTGTCAACGCTTCATCGCAACGGATTATTCGATCGGGCCGAGCATGGATACTTGCTCAAAGCGATCGGATCCAGGATCGGAACGGGAAGGATTCTTTCATCCTCGCTTTGGTGGATCGCCAAGCCAGAGGATGGAGCGTGCTACTGTCGAAGTCGCGCCGCGATCATGGACCATTGGGGGGTGGATAAGTGCGAACGAGAAATCGAAACAATCGTTGGGTGGCTCATGGAGGGAGCGGAAATGCACGGAGTGAAATGGGTTCCAAAACCATTGCAAGCTGAGTTAGCCAGGCGGCTAGTTCGTGCGGCGATCAAAAAGGCGAGAAAGTATGAAAAAACCCTTTAGCCAGGCATTTGTTATCAACCTTCCGTTCAAGACAGAGAGGCTCGAGCGCTTCATGCGGTCGGTCCCAGAGTGCATCGGAGGCGTTACACATTGGCCCGCGGTCCATGGTGACACAGTGAAGGCCCCGAGATACTGGAAAGCTGGGAATGGCGCGTGGGGATGCTACAGGTCGCACATGCAAATCCTAGAATATGCGATCGCCAACAAGCTGGAATCCTATGTTGTGTTCGAAGATGACGCGATCTTTTCTCCTGACTTCGAAAACGACATCGCATCGATCATGGAGAACATCCCGAACGACTGGCAGCAACTTTACCTCGGCGGGCAACTTCTGAAAGAGATCAAGCATCCACCCCAGAGGATAAACGACTGGATCTTCATGCCCTTCAATGTCAACCGAACGCATTGTTTCGCCGTCCATTCGAGAGGGTACTTTGACATCTATGACCACCTCATGAGCCTCCCTTTCGCAAAGGAGGAACATATAGACCACCACCTCGGAAGGTTGCATGAGCAAGGGAAATTCGCGGTCTACGCGCCGAAGCGGTGGATAGTTGGCCAGGGCGAAGGATGGAGCAACATTTCGGGCAAGTTCAACAAGCCGACCTATTGGCCAAACCCTGAAGATTGTGCTGTTGATCATCCAATCTTGCTCGACCCGCGATGCGTGTTTCTGGAGGCCCCGATGGAGGTTGCAAAGGAATTGCAGCTTCGCGGATGGCATAAGGGATATTGGCAAAATGACGAAGGTCTGGATCGGGGAGTTTGCGAAGCTGTCGGGCACTTCTACCCCGAGATCCGGCTTCGCGAATGGTTCGAATGGACGCGGAGGGAGGTCGTTCGGGACCAACAGAAAATTCCCTGCCTCTACCATCCTGCGTTGACGTGGGAAAAGGTCCAGAAGTTCAACTTCGCCCGCTGGATCCATGTTGTCGCAGAAACAACCGACGACGCGATTGACGCTCTCGCCCAAGAAAGGGAATTGCAATGCAACTGATCACACTTGCCGAACACATCACCAAGCCAATCGCCAAAATGTGCGTTGATTCGCTCCTGAGGCACAACCCAGGCGCGAAGGTGTTCACCTATGCAACCATTGCGGAACTGCCTGGAGGCGAGGAATTCCTATCGCAGTTCCGAGGACTCAGCACGGTCCATTTCTCCGACGTTTTCCGAGTCTGGTATCTCTATCACTTCGGGGGAGCGTGGATCGATGCAGATTGCTTCCACCTTCGAGAAATGGAGCATGTACCAATGGAGAGAGGACGTGTCGGGTACATCTACCAGGACTACCACTGCCGCGACATTTCCCAGTTCTACATGCAATGCCCCGAGCCTGGGAACCGATTCCTAAAGCTCCTCCTGGATCGCCAATCGCAGCTCGTGAAAGACAAAGGCGCAGCGGGATTGCAGTATCTCGACCTAGGCGAGTGGTCGATCAACCATCTCCGCACGCACTTGGGCGATGACATGCTCCACTTCTCGCCGCATTGGGAGCATCACTACATTGCCTGGTATCGGTCTGGTTATTTCCACCAGACAAGGCACTGGGGGGATTTCCAGTTCGATCGAGGACTCTACAACCCGAACGCTTATTGCTACCACCTCACCAATCGGATCATCTCGGAGTTCGGCCACTTCCCACAAGAAGATTTACTTTTGCATAACTCTTTTTGTGGATTCCTCGCGCGCAGGTCGCTGGGGAATGGCTTCGATGGCTGTAAGGATTCAGCTATCCTAAAAAGGCTGCCGGATGTGCATGGAGCCTACCAGTATTGCGAGGTAGGAGTCTACAAGGGATACAGCACCGCGATCATCGGCCAGCAACGGAACCGCTCGCGCATCACCGCGGTAGACCCATGGCGAAACGTCTCTACCGACGACTACCGACATACTGGCGACTACGTGGCCAACATGTCTGATGCGGACCATGAGCAAGCCTACCAGGAGGCGCAGGCCCACAATTGGTTTCTCCTCTCGCAGAAGCGAATCGATTTCGTCCGGTCGACATCGGTCAAAGCGGCTCCACGGTTCGACAATGGGCACTTCGATATGGTGTTCATCGACGGGGACCACTCCAAGAGAGGATGCGCAGAGGACATCGACGCATGGTGGCCAAAGGTTCGTTCTGGTGGATGGCTCGCGGGGCACGATTACGCCCATCCAGGATTCGCAGGAGGCGTCAAGGAAGCGGTTGACGAGTTCGCCGCGCTCGAGGGTTTGCCGGTAGAACTCGATACCGATTGGACATGGTTTATCCGGAAGCCGTAACTACCAAAATTTACGGTGTCAATCTACCGTCATTTTGGTGTCATTTCTGAAATGATTCTGACGGGGGACTACGGGGGACGTTTGGGGGGCGTCTACCCCGCATTTACCCCGCGTTTTGGTGGAAATCCGGAAAAACTTCGGACAAATACCGGCTATTTTGGCCAGACTCCGGACATTTTCAACGATCCCTAGTTGACGGAAAAAAATCGACACTCGCTTTTCTTTGCTATCTTGCTAAAACGATACTGGGCAGACGGGTAGCTACCGTCGTCACTCTCTTGAAAAACGTTCTCAACCTTACGTGTTTTTAAGAGGGTGGCCCTTTTCTCTGACCAAGGTTGACTCAATGCATTCAGAAGCACAGAAACTAGCCATAGATGGCGTAGAGATGGGTTTTCGAGTAGTTGCTGCTGAACTGAACAAGGTGGCTTTTGCATGTAGCGACAAAGAGATAGCGAAGCGACTTTTATTCAAAGTTGTTTTACAGGATGGTGACTCGATGGAACTCGCTAGAAAGTATGTTTACGGCGCGTTGGTCAGTAATCCTCCGTTCCGACATGCTTTACGCACAAACTACAACACTGGTAATGGATTTTTAGCTCTGTGGTTGGTCGGTTACGTCAACGACATGACAAATCCTCCGCTTTACATCGTTTATGACTCGCTACGGGAATATGGAAAACCCATGATCCCAGATTGTGATTCGGTTATCGATTTCTTGAAGGATCGCAATTTATCGTTCGAAGAATACAAAAGACTAATTTTCGATCCGGTCAAGAAACATCACAGGTCAGTGATCAGAACCATAAAAGAAGCAAAACCCTAGGTTGCACCGAGGTGGCACCAAAACGGCACCACGGTTCTAGTTCTGAACAGGTTATGCACCATTTTACACCGTGGAAAACCTGTGATTTAACAGGGATTTGCCTGTTTTTAGCCGTCCCGAACGCAGCGCTCTACCAGGCTGAGCCACGCCCCGTGTATCAAAATGATCGGCTGTTTTTTGAAATTTGCAAGTAGGGTCGCTGGCTACTTCGCGAGATCTAAGGTACCCAAAAGACCGATCAGTCGCTGGCCCAATTAGCCGACTAAGAACCGCATGAGTTGCTGCTCGACTTCAAAATCCCCTTCGTTGAGGACTTCATGCCGTAACCGGTCCGACGCATGGGCTTGCACAACTCCTGCGGGAACCGAACGGCAAAACCGCGACGTTCCCGCCGGGTCAACACAGCGGTCGATCGTGGAATAAAGACATAACGTTGGCTTCTCCCATTTTCTCTCCATCTCCTGGACAATTCTTGCGCTGCTCAACATGAATCGAGCCAAGTTCCCGCAGATTCTAGAATGAACCCTCGCGTCTCGTCGGTACGCTTCCACCACGTCCGGTCGCGAACATATCCAGTCTGGCCGCAGACCATTCGAAACTGTAAAGGTCGGATGGATCACACCCAATGTTCGAATAAGAAATCGCTCCAGCCGATTCAGTCGAATCTGCAACGCTGGGGACGATAACACGGCCGAGTGGAATCTCTCCGCCAAGCGTCCTATCGACGAATCGGGCACCCTCAGCGCCTCCGCGAAAAACCTAGCAACGAGCAGCCCCCCCAAACTGTGCCCCAGTAGAACGGTCCTCGTGGCGCTCTCTCCCCACTCCCTCGCCTCCAGCAATTCCACCATGTCGGATAACAATTGATCTTCCGATGTGAGCACACCTCGCTTGCCGCTGGATAAACCGTGACCGCGATGATCCCAAGCAAACACCTCCCAGCCCTGCTCTACCCATCGCCTCGCCAGCGCGTCATAGCGACCGCTGTGCTCGCCCAGTCCATGCACCAACAGCAATCTTCCTGCACTCGATGCAGAGGATCTCCCCTGGATGTCGGGCTTCCAAGTCCGACAATAAAGAAGTGCCCCATCTCGAAGCGAAAGGGTCTCCTCGGTGCATCGCATTGTCATTCTTCATTTCACTCTATTCGCGAGGAATGCATCACGGGTTCTGCTGTGCTCGTCCTCAATAGCCCAAGTATACCCATCCTGCCGGTATAATCACTTGAACTACTCCGTCGGTACCTTGGAGCTCTCGGTTGCGTATTTCGGTTTCGGTAATGGTTTGACCGCAGCAACCTCCTCCAATAGAACCTCGACCCCTTTCTCCAGTTGCTTGTCGGTACCTGCTGGAAGCTCTCCCGGCAAAGGCCAAACGACGATGTCAGGCAATGCACCGTTTAACTCCATATCCAGCCCGCTTTCGATCGAAAACCAGCCCCGAAACGGAGCGCGCAGGACACCAACGTCCGTGACTCGAGCGACACCGGTACTTACCACTCCACCCGCTGTCTGAACTCCAACGACTTTTCCTCGCTTCAAAACTTTGATTGCGTGACTAAAGATCTCCGCGTTGCTATAGCTGTTCTGATTGCACAAGACAACGATGGGTTTGGACCATGTCGCGTAAATCATGCGATCATGAGGGTACCCCTCGCCTCCATTTCGCGGGACCGTGATCGCATGCCGCGGCTGTGTGAGTGCGGTAAGCAAATGATCGGTGGTCGATCCACCTCCATTGTCCCGAACATCGATCACAAGACCATCACGGCCATATCCAACGTTATATAGCTGGCGTTCGAATTCGAGAAAGCTGCCGGCGTCCATGGCCCGAATATGGAGATAGCCCAGCTTTCCATTCGAGAGCTTCTCAACCATTTGACGATTGTGTTCCATCCATTGGTCATAGAGCAGCGTTCTTGCTTGCCGATAGGTAATTGGCCTCAGTTGGATCGAAAGGGTTTCCACTGCATCCTGAGCCCGTTTTCGATCAACCGTTAGGTCGATATTGCGATCGACAAACCCGTTGAGCACCAAGCTAAGATCCATGGAAGGGTCGACCTTTTGACCATCAACCATGGTTATGACATCACCCGCCTTGAGCTTGCTCGTCTCCAGATCCCCAGGTCCTCCGGGGAGAACATCGCGGATGCGAAGCCCTGGCCCTTGGAACCCCTCTTCGAATCGAACTCCCAGATGCGCCGTAACGATCGGTGACTTCTCCGCCGATTCCCCTTCCGCCCCAGGCTCCGATAACCCGGTGCCAGGGGTGAATCCAAGGTGAGAGCCATTGAGTTCCCCCAACATTAGCTCCACGATCTCAGCCAATCCTGATTCATCGTAGGCCTGCCCGGCAGCACGCTCGTATTTGCGACGGATCTCGTCCCAGTTCTTATTCCCCATCGCCCGGTCATACCACAGCTCCCCCATGGTTTGCCAAGCGACGTTAAACCCTTCTCGAAGGCGACCGGACCGCGATCGCTCCTGTCGAACGGTGAAGGTGAAATCGGTGAGTTTCTCTCCCCCTTCCAGTTTCGCGGGAACACCTCGATTGTGCCCGAGAATCGCATTGGATGCTTTGGTCCATCGCGCACTGGCCAACGTCGTCGAGCTCATCAACTTGGGCTGCAATTTGTCAGGAAACTCGACACTGTACCATCCCTGTTTATTCTCGACCGACGCAGAGAAAGCGAGCTTCTTTCCATCTGGCGAGAAGAGGAGATTCCCCTCCGAAGTGTCAGGAAGATTGATTCGCCGGATCCGTTCATGGATCTTGTCCAAATCGATTCGAAACTCTTTCGACTCACCCTCTTCTTTGGTCCTCTTGCCCTCTTTGGACACTGCCGCTGGACCGTTCTTTCCATCCGGGTTCGCATCGTCCGACTTGCCTTCCGTCGGTTTGGGATCGTTCGCTTTTCGCTTATTCATCGCCTCCAACGCCTTCTCCAACCGTCTATCCCGCGATGTCTTCTCATCGAGTTCTTCTTGCAGATAAACGTAGAAGACATCTGACTCCTCCGCGAATCTCCGCCCCGTAAACGCTAACAATTTGCCATCGGCTGAAAAAACGGGATTGCGATCGTTATCAGGATGCCGGGAAACGTTTACCGGTGCCGACGATTTGTCCAATGGCATGACAAAGATCTCACTATTGAAATCATTGTCTTGCGTGGCATAGGCAATCCACTTGCTGTCGGGCGAAATCGAGTAATCGACATCACTAAAACCTTGAAGCAGTGTGACGACCTCTTTCGACATCAAGTCCATCGCATGGAGATCACCCCGTCCGGCTTGAAAAAGAAGCTTCTTTCCGTCTGGAGTGAATTGGAGATTCGACTCCGAAGCCGGTGTGTTCGTCAACCTAGTTTCGACAAATGCGCTCTGCTGCCACCAGAAACGATCCGGCTGTTTGGGTTCCGCTTTCCAAATATCGACCTGACCACGTTCGGCTCGAGTGAAGTACAGAGTCTTTGCGTCCATCGCAAAGAGTGGACTCCCCTCGATCGCATCGGTCGCGGTAGCGCGGATCGGCTCGCGCAACTCGGTATCCATTACCCAAAGATCACCGCCTGCCGCTAACGCTATATCCAGTCCATCGTCGGAAAAAGCGACCGCATCGGCTTTCGAAAGACTTGCAAAAAGCTTGTCATCTCGAAGTCCCGTGTCCGTATTGATTCGAATCTCAATCTTTTTCGGTGCATCGTCTTGTTGCGGAATCACCGAATAGAGATCAAAGAGGTGGCGGAAGACGAGGGTTGACCCATCGCGTGATAACGTCGGCTTGACAATCGAGTCTTCATCGAAACCCGCAATTTGTTTCTGTTTTGGTGATTTACCCTCCTCTTTGGGAAAACGATAACGCCAGAGATCGAATCCCGACTCGTCTCCTTTGGTGAAGTAGAATCCAGTGTCATTTGGCATCCACAATGGCCACATGCACTCGACTCCTTCGTGAAGCAGTTCCGTCGTCTTTTTCGACTCCAAATCCAGGTTCCAAATCTGAGAGGCGCGTTCACCGTGGTAACCTTTACGCCACCAGCGTTCCCCTTCGCGAGTGAATAGGACTCGCTTCCCGTCGTGAGAGAGTGACGCAAAGATCGCGGTATCGTCGAGGAGAACCTGGTCCGCCTTTCGCTCTTCTAAGGACACCTTTAGGAGACGCTGCCCTCCCCTCCAGTAGTGATCGCGTTGCCCAATCGCCAAAACGCTTTTTCCATCCGGAAACCAATCCGCGATCGAGTAGCCTTCGGTGTGGAAAGTTTTTTGAATCGGAACGCCACCTCGAGCGTCCATGACATGAATCTGGTTGGAACCCGATCGATCGCTGACGAACGCAATCTTCGAGCCGTCGGGTGAAAACTTCGGCTGCGAATCGACAGCCGGGTGGTTGGTCAAGCGAGTCGCATCCCCTCCCGTCGTGGGCACTGTCCAAATCTCGTTTGCCCACCGAAACGCCAATATCTTGCCGTCCGGAGACAACGCCGGGTCGGTGGCCATTTGTATGGCTACAGCCTCGTCACCTAAAGACAAGCCTGGGGAACCAGCTGTGAAAAAGATGGCAATAGGCAAACCAAAAAGCAAAATCCGAGAACGCAGGGACGGAGACGCGAACAGCATGGAATAATGTTCCAACTGGAGGATGGGGATGACAAAGCAGTGTTGGAGAGGATTGGGGGGAAGCTCTATATTGGTCCATCTCGTCGCCGATAGCAAGACTTGCGATTCCCGGAATGGAGGGGGTCGAACCCATTTTTAATCCTGTCAACTTTTCCGATTTCAAGAGGAGACCGCCGCGTGCCCACCACGGATCCCGCCACCCTCGTTGAAGCGCTCTTTGTTAGCGATTTTCGCAGGATTTATTCGACGTTGGCCAAACTGCTCGGCGACTGGGATCTGGCCGAAGAGTCAACCCATGAAGCGTTTGCAATCGCTGTCGAACAGTGGCGAATTCATGGCATACCTTCCAAACCCGTATCGTGGCTGATTTCCACCGGTCGTTTCAGAGCGATTGATCTGTTGCGGGCGAAAGGGCGACTGAACAAACATGCGGAGCACATTGCTCGTCGAATCGAGACCATCGAGCAGGGGAATCAAGGGAAAGGGGATCACGATGTTGAAGACGATCGCCTCCGGTTGATTTTCGCCTGCTGCCACCCATCGATCGATTTCCAAGTTCAAGTACCGTTGACGCTCCGAGAAGTTTGCGGATTGACGACCGAGGAGATTGCAAGCGCTTTTCTCGTCCCCACGCCAACTATGGCGCAGCGAATTGTTCGGGGAAAAAAGAAGATCCAGGCGGCCCGAATTCCCATCGACATTCCATCGGAAGAGGAATTGCCCGACAGGCTACATGCCGTTCTATCTGTTGTATATTTGGTTTACAACGAAGGGTACTCAGCGAGCGGTGGCGACACGGCCGTGCGGAGTGACTTAACCCAGGAAGCGATTCGACTGTGTCGATTGATTGTGGAGTTGCTACCCGACCCAGAAGCCATGGGGCTCCTCGCGCTCATGTTGCTTCAAGAATCTAGACGCGCAACCCGGGTCGACGCCAACGGTGACATCGTGTTACTGGAAGAGCAAGATCGTTCGCAATGGGATCAGCGTTTGATCCAAGAAGGCATGGCTTGGATCCAGCTCGCTACCCAACAGCGAAAGCTCGGCCCTTTTCAAGCTCACGCGTGGATCGGGTCCTTCCACGCAACAGCCAGCCATGCGACCGAGACGAAATGGTCGGAGATTATCCGATGGTACGGCATTTTGCAGGCGATCTCGCCGTCGCCTGTGGTGGAGCTGAACCGGGCGGTTGCCGTCGCGATGCGCGACGGTCCGGAGACCGGCCTAGCACTGATCGAAAAGTTGATGAGCACAGGGGTATTGAAGGATTACCACTTGATCCACGCAGCCCGCGCCGACCTCTATCGGCGTCTGGGAGCGTGGAGCGAAGCACGCGAGTGTTACGAGAACGCGATTTCGCTGTGCAATCAATCCGCCGAGAAACGATTCCTAGCAAGGAGGCTTCTCGAAATCTCCGCCTGCCAAAAAGGTCGATGAAATCCGACTACGGCTTGTCGAATCAACGCCGCGAGGGTCGACCAAGTCAGTCTGAAGTTATGATTTTCTGTTTCTAAGGGGATGCACAATGAAGTACATGTTGTTGATTTACAGCGAAGAAGGCGGCTGGACTGACCAGGAACGAGAAGCCTGCATGGTGGAGTCGATGAAGATCTGCGACGAACTGGCTTCGCAAGGAAAATTCATTGACGCCTCCCCACTCGAATCGGTGGCGACGGCTACGTCGGTTCAGATTCGAAATGGCAAACGGATCTTGATGGATGGACCGTTCGCAGAGACTCGAGAGCAGTTGGGAGGTTTCTACATCATCGATGTCGAAAATTTGGACGAAGCCATCGCGATTGCATCCCGTCTACCACCCGCGTCGAGGGGAACGGTCGAAGTCCGCCCACTCTTTAGTCTCGAGCACTTGCGAGGCTCGATTCCACCCCCTGTCCGGACAACGCCCTCATTGACTCCGTATCTGTTTTTTTCTGGTCGATGCGACGAGGCGATCCAATACTATCGTACGCATCTGGATGGGGAATTGCAGATGCTGATGCGGTTCTCGGAGAGCCCCGATCCGGTACCAGAGGGGATGCTACCACCGGGATTTGAGACCAAGGTGATGCATGCGTCGATGACGGTTGCCGGAATCCCTCTCATGCTTTCGGACGGGTGCGAAGAACAGGCTCAGTTTCGCGGTTTTCGGCTCGCTCTCACAGTGCCGGACAGCCCCACGGCGCATCGGTACTTCGCCGCCCTAGCCGATGGAGGGGCCATCGACATGCCCCTGACGAAGACCTTTTGGTCACCCTGCTATGGCATGGTTACAGACCGCTTCGGGGTGGAATGGATGGTCATGGTTGTAGAGAACTAACGGAAGTTGACGTTGAGTCCCATAACGCGTTCTTTGACGATCGAAGCAGCCCATTAAAACTTCGTCGTGCAACCGCTTCCGTTTTGCCTCATTTCGGTTGCACGCATGCCCGACAACTACCGTTGACATTAAAAATGGCTGCCCCTGCCAATGCGTCGATAGATTCAATCGTGGGGTATTCGTTATGGCATCGCTTTCGAGCTTTTTCTCTAGTTCTACTTCAACCCAGGCCAGTTTACCGCACGAGGCGTCGCGGTTGCGTGAGGAATGCAATCGACTGCAAGCAACGATCGATGGTATTTCGAATTCGACGGCGATGATCGAGTTCTCGCCAGAAGGTATCATCCAGGCGGCAAACTCCAAGTTCCTTCAAACGATGGGATACACCTCGACGGAGATCGTTGGACAGCACCATCGCATCTTTGTTGATGGCGATTTTGCACGCAGTAGCGATTACAGAACTTTCTGGCATCGCCTTGCTTCCGGTGAGCATTTCGAAGGGCAGTTCTGCAGGCAAGCTAAGGGAGGCCGTGAGGTTTGGATTCGTGCAACGTACAATCCCATTCGAAATCAGGATGGGATCATCGATCGCATCGTCAAACTCGGCACTGATATCACCGACCAGAAGCTTCGCGAAGCCGAATTAGGTAGCCAAATCGAAGCGGCCAGTCGCTCCTTTGCCATCATCGAATTTGACTTGGACGGAACGATTCTACGTGCGAATGACAACTTTCTCCAAGCGATGCAGTACAGCTTGTCGGAGATCCAAGGGAAACATCACCGCATTTTCGTCGATCCAGCCGAGCATCACACAGCAGCGTATACCGAGTTTTGGCAGGCCTTGAGACGAGGCGATTTCCAAGCGGGAGAGTTCAAACGGTTTACTAAATCCGGAAAGCCCGTGTGGATTCAGGCCTCCTACAATCCCATGTTTGATAGCCGGGGCCGAGTGATGCGAGTCATCAAATATGCCGTGGACGTAACGTCTGCAGCAATGCGCCGAGTCAAAGCGAATGAGATCAGTGAAGTCATTTCGGACAACACGTCTCAGTTCACCCAAACCATCAATGAGATTTCGCACGGCGTCAATCGCACAGCGACGTTATCGCAGGAAGCGAAGGGACTTACCGACAACACCAAAATCGTTGTCAACCGGCTGGACGATTCAAGTCGAATCATTGGCAAGGTGATCGAGGTCATTCAAGAATTGGCAGATCAAACGAATTTGCTCGCACTGAATGCAACGATTGAATCGGCCAGGGCGGGAGAAGCAGGACGTGGCTTTGCAGTCGTGGCGAGCGCGGTCAAAGAACTGGCCAAGCAAACCGGCAACGCTACGAAGGATATAGCTTCTACAGTTGGAGAAATCCAACGAAACATTCAGGAAGTGGTCCATTCAACCGATGGTATCTCGAAGAGTATCTCCGAGGTCAGCGCCAGCATGTCGCAGATCGCCGCAGCCATCGAAGAGCAGTCGGTCACCATGCGATCGATCAGTCATACCGCGGACGAGTTACGAGAGCTGAGTACGACTTAGTTGCCCCAAACATCGGAAGTGAACCGAAACACCATGAGCGCACTGGTTTCAAATCCCGCATTGAGAGTCCTGCTGCGCGGTGTTTTGGTTTGGTCTCCACTTTGGATCTTCACGACCTGCCTTTTCGCAGCGATGGGGATAACGTATGCGTTCTTTCTCAAGTCGGATACGTACATAGCATCGCAGGCGCTGTTGGTTCGAGATGAAGCCAACGGCGCTGTGATGCGGCTCGGACGTTTTCAAAGTCAAGCGGAGATGAAGGCGGCTCAGGAAACCATCCTCGAAATGGCAAAGAGTCACCAAGTAGTGCGCGACGCTCTGCTGGTTGTTGGAAAGCCTCCGTCGCTGGTGAACTGGTTTGGAATGTCCGACTTTGAAGGAGACTATCCGAGCAACGACTTGGTCGAAGAAACCGCGAAGCAGGCCATCCTGATTCATGCGCCGAAAGGGGTCGAATTCGGAGCAACCGAAGTGATCTACTTGGATATCAAGGCGTCGACTACAGAGCACGCACTTCAACTCAATCGCGCTCTGTGCGATGCGCTGGAGTCCCGCTTGCAGCAACTTCGAAAGCTGCGAGCCGACAGCGTCATCGACGAACTCGTATTTGCTCGCGATGCAGCACGCGCCGCCTTGATGGAGTGCACGCATGATCTGAATGAAATCGAGCAACGGGCCGGTGCGGATCTAGCGGACCTTCGCGGCATGACCGACGCGATCGGCTCTGGCTCCACGTCCAAGGTGGAGTTGGAACAGATCAAAATTGAAATTCGTCAAATCGAAACCGCTCGTCAATCGCTTCTCTCCGATCGAGAGATGCTTGAGAAGGCGAGCCGCGATCCGTCCAGTTTCGTCGTCGCCCCTGCAAGCTTTCTCAACTCGCACCCAGGCCTAAGGCGTTTGAGAGAAGGCCTGGTGGATGCACAAATCGCGGATGCCAATATCCGGGGAAAATTCACGGAGGAACATCCTGTCGTGATTGCATCCCGTTCCGCGCAAGAATCGATCTTGGAGCGATTCCACGAAGAGTTGAAGGCATCCTTTTCTAGTATCGACTCGGATATTGCGTTGCACGACAGACGCTTGGAGCGAATGCAGGAACAAAAGAGAAGTATCGAAAGTCGACTGCAGAACTTGGCAAAGGACCGAGCGCACTACGCAAATCTCATTGCCGAGGTAAAGTCGCGAACCGCCATAGTCGAATCCGCGGAACGCGAGCTGGCGGAAGCTCAGGCCGCTCGCGATTCCTCGCTGGCAACCAGTCTGCTCACGCGCTTGGATACACCGATCGTAAGTGACAAACCCATCGGTCCGGGCAAGACAACTCTATCGGGAATGTGCGCCATCGCAGGCCTCGTTTTTGGCTTGGGGATTGTATTTGCCATCACCCCGATCGATTTCGGTCCTACTTATGGACGACGCGCTGTGGACCGAGTCAGCGGAAGGCGAGCCATGGACAACGACGAGCCGAAACGATCCGTTGAAGCGACTGCAGAGGCGTCCGCCACACCCCCGATCGCCACAGCAGAGAAAATCGATGACGCGATTCGAGAGATAGCCATGATGAAGGGGACGCAACCGGCAACAAGAGAGGAAGAGGATGCGGTTCAGAGCAAAGTTCAAGAACTGAAGTCGCTCCTTCAATCTCAAGGACAGGATGCGGATACCGAAATCCTCCAACGGTACGGCTGGACCAAACCACGGCCGTCCAAGCTTTAAGCAAGGAACGGCCCAAGCGTCTCGTCGCACCTCTTTCGCGTGGGGACTTGCCTCGCTTCCTAACGTCTCAATGCCGCAGGTTTCTCTTCTGCAACCTGGATCGTTGGCACATAGCCGAGGAAGCAGAGGAGATCTCGAATTTCGGATGGCGTCAAATTGTCGAGCAGTCCCGAGGGCATAACCGAAACCTTGCTAGGCAAGATTTCTTCGACCTCCGACTCATTCACGCTCACTTCTTTGTCCTGATTAACACGGACCAAATAACCGTTTGGCGTCTTTACCAGGATGCCAACGTGTACTTCACCCGACGTCGTGAGCACCTTCTTTGTCGCGTACTGATCGCTGATGACATGGGATGGATACAACGTCGATTCTAGGAATTCACTCTTCGTGAACCGCTTGGAAATACTGCTCAAATCAGGACCAAAGCCTTTGCCTTTTCCATTCATCTTATGGCAGGAACTGCATTGGGCTTTGTTGAAGACAAGCGCACCGTTATCGATCGCCCCGGCCTTGCCCTGGTCGCCACTCAAGAATTGCTCGAGGAACTCCATGGACCAACGAGGCCGTTCCGTTTCACCGGGCAAGGCTGCAGGAGGCTTGTCCGGGTAATGGACTTCGTACCAACGCTGCCAATTGGACATGGCATCGGCGGGCTTGTCGGCAGAAGCGATAATCTGTTCGCCCGTCCAATATTGGAGTAGGTCGACGATGGGCTTGGTACTTTGACCTGCCTCGGCTAATCGACAACCTTGCAAGATCGCTTGTCGAATCGCATCGGACTCGTCGGTTGCGACATCGATTTTTACCAGCGCTGCGCAGACATCAGGAATAGCGAAGAGATCCAAGATCCCAATGCTCCGCACCAAGTAATCCCAGTTCTTCTCATCGGGCTTTTGCGCCATCGCTAGAGCGATCGTGGCACGGCGATCAGGACTCTTTCTCCAGCGATCGCGAAGATGCTCTTGTGCTACTTCGCTCGTTTGCCCGGAGAGAATCGCAGTTATTCCAGTCTTCAATCGCTTGAACACATCCTCCTCGAGTCCTCCTCGATCGATCTGAGAATCCAACTTTACAAGTTGATCGATCGTGGCCGCGTCCAACTCCGACGGCAATTTCAGTAGGGCAGCAAGTGCTGCGTTGGGATACTGTTCTCCTAAGCTGAGGATTCGTAGCGATTCCTCTTCTGTTAGGAACTCCGACAGCGAGTGAGACGTCCTCATTACATACAGTTGATAGGAACCGCCTCCATCGATTTTTTGGGCAGACTCCAAGAACTGAAGCAAGGCCATACGCTCTTTGGACGTCCACTCATGCTTCATCATCGGAAGATGCATCGCAATGAGCACTCTTTCCGGCATGCTGGTATCGGTCTGCAGATATTTGATGGCTGGTGCGACCAGATCGCATTGCAAGTAGGTTCCAAGACGAATCAATTCCGCGTTGATGGTTCCGTTGCCAGCAGGGAATTCCCGTTCTACAAACCCAGCCCACTTCGTCAACGAACTCTTGTCCAGTTTGGATCGATGCAATGCCACCTGCATGACGCGAAGCAAATCCACAAAGTCCGCGTCGCTCACGAACCCTTCGCTCGCTCGACTCAACGCATCGAATACAGCATCAGCGTTCTCTTTCGACGGTTGGGTGGAGATCAAGACGAGAGCAGCATTGATAACAAGTCGGTTGGAGGCGCTCGCCAAGAACTCATCCTTCCAATCCGAACTAGGCACCAGCGCGAGGACTCGACGCGCGAGAAATCGCTCGTCTCGGTTCTCGCTTTGCAACATCTTCATCAATGCGGCGGGGTCGCAAATGACACCAATTCGAAGTATCGATTCGCAGGCCGCCTGCCGTACCATAGTGGATGGATCGGCCAGCAATTCGACGAGTCGTTCCGCGACGGTACTATCCGAGTGGAGCCCCAGCAATTGCACACATCTTGCTCGAAAGGGTTCGCTCGTCGAATTGCTCAGTTCGATCAACATCTCCGGCGTAGGCACGGGCCCTAGCATTTGCATCAAATCAAGTGCTTGAATTCGGTAACGAGCCGGATTGTCGCTGCTGTAGGCTACTCCCGCGACCAATTCCCCCCACTCGTCTCCAATCTCCTTTTTCGTCAACGCGGCCGCTTGCCGACCGAATGCAGAATGGAGTTGAGGGATGCGAACCGCTTTGGTGATCCCTTCACCCAAATCGGTCACTTGGCGTGGCACCTCGCCATTCCATTGCACACAGTAAATACCACCGTCGGTCCCCCGACCTCCCGTACAGAAATAAAGCCAACCATCCGGTCCGACTTCAAGATCGGTTACGTTCATCGGGGTTCCCGATACGAACTCCTCCATCTTGGCTTTGCTTGAGTCTTGTTCGACGTTGTACAGCAGAATTCGTCCTTCCGACCAATCCGCTAAGAACAACGCTCGGTGAAATCGACTTGGGTATTTAAAGTGGTTGTAGAAAGCCATTCCGGTCGGCGAACCGCGTCCGGACGAGGCAAGGGATGGCAAACGGTCCAGATAATATTCAGGCCAATTGGCCCACCCACTTCGCCAACCATATTCTCCTCCTTCGACGACGCGAAAGAGACTGGTGTCCCGGTGCCAAACGGCACCGATATCGGCTTCCATGTCGGAATCGTGGACATAGAGTCCCCCGTACGGATGAAATGCCAAATCGTAAGCATTGCGCAAACCACCTGCGACGATCGTCGTTTTCTTCGCGAGAAGATCGTACCGCAACACCGTACCGCCGGGAGCCTTCACTCCCTCGGCGTGCCCACCTGGATCCTCGAACCGAGGTTGCACCAAATCCCCCTCGTAGGGCTTGGTGTAGGTGCTTTCCTCTGGCCAAGGTGCATCGAGTTGTGAGTGGTTTCCAACGACGAGGTATATCGATCCGTCCGGTCCGAACGTCATTTGATGAGGACCATGCTCCCCGGCAACACCTTTGAAAGCAGTCAACAATTCCGCCTTCTCCAGTTCTCCGTTCCGATCGCTGTCGATCAATCTGTATAACCCAGAGCCCTCGGAGCCATCTCCCGTGACGTAGACATCACCATTCAGCGCCAAAACTCCTTGGATGTTCTTCACCAACTCGCAATAGACCCTGGTTTTGTCGTAGGATCCATCTTTGTTCGAGTCGTAAAGTAACAGCAGAGGACCACCTTCTTGCGAGGCGATGATATGGCCGAACTCATTGAACGTCATCGCAACAATCGAACCTACCTCCTTGTTTCCAAAAACCTCTTTCACAACGAATCCAGGCTTGGTAGTGAAACGCTCGGGAGGAGGAGGCCCTTTCGACGAATCGTAATCCGCCAATGAAGCCTTGATCGGAGGCGATTTGCTCGTCGCAGTCTTCGCGTCATCCGCGGGGGCGAAAGGTTGGGGGGCCGCTTTGGAGATGGAATTCGAATCAGCAGACACGGAATCTACCATCGAATTGGCAGCGATTTCCGAGTCCGTCTCCTCATAGCGAGAGAGCGCGAGCGGCCATTTCGAATCATCGTAGCGAAGCTGCTGCCACCCCTGCGAAGCGGAACCGGTCGCTTTCCACTGGGAATCGCTGACTACAATTCGCCATTTTTGATTGACGGGTTTGAAGAAGAATGCGAACGAAAGCGAGGGCTGGGACGGAACTCGGTGACTGGCTCGGATCGCGATAATGTTCTTCCCCGGACGAGCGGTCGCAGTGACATCAACCTTCTCCCGCTGTCCTGGCGTCTTCGCCGATCCGATGCGAAGTCCATTGAGGTATATCTCGCAAGTCTGAGACGCTTCGAACTCGATATGTGCACGCTCAATGGTAGGAAGATCCAATTCCTTTCGAAAATAAGCCTCCCCTCGACCGTTCGAATTGGCTGCCCAAATCGGCTCTCGCTCGGTTTTACCGTTCGGCGATGGCGGGACATTGACCTGACCAGCAGGGCTAGAAGCCGCCGGCGCAGAGGTCGGGCGCTTGAGTCCCGGTATCTGAAATTGGCCGAGGACCGGAGAGACCGATGAAAACACCGCTATCAAGAGCGCCGCAGTTGGGATCGTTCGCGACGTCCCGATACAGTTTGGTCGTGATTCTCTGAACATCTTGCTTCCATCCTTGGAATGTCTGCCCCTGTGGAACGAGACGAAACGGTCCACAGGAAGTCGAACTGGCAGAATAGAGCAAGCCAATATTCCGAAACAATACGGAAATGGACGCTAGCAAAAAAACTATCAGCAGAATTATTTGCTAGCGGAGTTCGTCAGCGGAATGCAGAGGAGCTTTTCATCGTTGCGCACATAGATGGAGCCATTGGCAAATGCGGGTGCACACCAAACGACGTCTCTTCCAAATGCGTTGTTCGTCGGTTCGATGATCTTCGTACGTGCGAGCTCTTCGTATCCTTTTGGGGAAAGGTTCGCCAAAATGAGTTCGCCGGAGTCATTGAAGAGGATGAAGTTCTTTTCCGTGCGAACGAGGAAGGCGGTACCGCTTTGCACAGGACGAGGGCTCACCGGCTTGCTCGTCTCCCAAAGCCTCTTTCCCGATTCGATTTCGAATGCGAGCATCTCGCCGGTCTCATCAAATCCGTAGACGATCCCATCGATAACCATCGGCTGCACATTGACTGGAGAAATCGCCTTCTTGGCCACATCCTGCCAGACTTTGCTTGCGGCGGGCTTTTGCGGGTCGAGCTTCAGCAAAAGATTCTTGCGAGAATATCCGCCGATGAACAAGTAAGGACCGGAGGTAAGGGGAGTCATAATGATGGAGCCATTGCTGGCCTCATAGGGGAAGCTCCAGTATTCCTTCCCCGTCGTTGGATCCACGGACGTGATCGCCGAGGCACTCGGGACAATTAGCTGTTTCACACCACCGGCCTCGATGATCGAGGGTGGCACATATCCCTGCTCTTTACCCGTGACAGATCGCCAAACCTCTTCTCCGGTCATCTTGTTCAAACAGACCACATGCGAGCCATCTCCCCCCGCCAATGTGTACAGGAATTCGCCTAGTACCAGGGGGTGAGCGGCGTATCCCCAAAGAGGGGAATCGGTGTTGTAGGTCTTCTTTAGATTCTTGTTCCAGACCACTTTACCGGTCGCGGTATCGAAACAGTACAGGTCCCCTTCGGCGCCCAAGGTGTAGACGCGGTCTCCATCGACGACCGGTGTGCATCGAGGTCCTGCAGGATAGGAAATGGTGTAGGTGACAGGATACTCCTGCTTCCAATTCACCTTGCCGTTTGCGTTATCGAGGCAGAGGACTCGCTCGGTACCAGAAAAGGATCGCCGACCGAAGTTATCCACCTTCACATTGGAATCGGACACAAAGTCTGTCACAAAAACCCTGGAACCGACGACGGCTGGGCCCGCATAGCCACCAGCAACAGCTGCTTCCCAGCGCGGAGCGAGACCTGCGTTGGGGAACGAAGTGGGAGGATTCGAAACCGCCCAAACGTTATCTCGATTCGGACCCATCCAATGGGGCCAATCCTCGGCTTGCACTTGGAAACACGAAGAAGCGAAAAGTCCCGCAATCAATCCAAAGATTCGTTTCATGGTTCTGAAATCAAGAAGGAAAATATCGGTGGTGCAAACGAAAGTTCACGCCCCTGCATCGCTTCCGCATGGAGACAACACAGTGCGCGAATCAGTATACCCGATTCCACACGGGAATCCGCAGGAACAGACCGATGTCGGGATCTCGGTCATCGGTTGCCATCACCCATTTGGCAAAATCGTCGAGGCGGATAGGTTTCAGTTCGAACTCGATGCTGGTTTCAATCGGTCGCATTGGGGCAACGCAAGGTCGTGCCCCGCGTGCGTCCTGCCCCGCGCGTGGATTGGCCCTTCAAGGGCGACGAGCTGAATGGGCGATGAGCTGAATGAGATTGGAGGTCGAGTGGTAAACACCCACGGGAAAGAGCCTCGTATATACTCACACTTTAAAATATGTCTCCCCCGTTTCCGTTAATCGAAGTGGATACGAGGGACACGAATCAGATGGAAATGAAGGCAGAACTTTACAAGTGCCAAGTCATGCAGAACAAGGAGTCAAACCGGCGAGACTGGTTTCGCTCGATCAATTCCGTGGATACACGGTCCTCGGGATGCTTTTGGTCAATTACTTCGGGGGATATCACGTCTGCCCCCAGGATCTTAAACACTCCAACGATTATTGCAGCTACGCCGATACGATCATGCCGCAATTCCTCTTTGCGGTGGGATTTGCCCTTCGCTTGACATTCGGTCGGCGGATGGAGCAAAGTGGAGATTGGTCTTCCTACGGGAGAATCGCCAGGCGATTGCTCGGCTTGCTCTTGATTTCGCTCGTTGTATACACCGTGGGAGCCCGAGCTCCGAATTGGGAGAAGCTAATGGAAATCGGTGTGTGGGGCGCGATCGCGGAGCCACTGAAGCGGCAATGGTTCCAAACCCTTTCGCACATCGCGATCACCTCCCTTTGGATTGTACCGGTCATCCATGCCAATCATTCCATCCGCATCGCTTGGGCGATTAGCTCAGGACTATTGCACGTCCTTCTCTCTTACTGGTTCAATTTTGTTTGGTGCCACACCCCACCCAATGCGATCGACGGAGGTCCATTGGGTTTCTTGACGTGGACGATTCCCGCGATCGCAGGCTCGATTGTCTGCGACTGGTTTGTCCCTGCCGTGAAGTCCCAACCGACCCTTTCTCCGATCCACCGCGGACTCGTTTGGGGATGCGTTCTCATGCTGATGGGGTATGCACTCTCGTGCGGAACTCGGTTGTACGACGTCGAAGTGTTGGGACCTGAGGAAGTGGAATCGGTAAAGATAGCGAGCCAGCCGGTTCTCCCCACAGCGAAACAATTCATCAACAAGGCCGCGACGAGCAACCGGGCAGGATGGCTGGCGGAACCACCGTTTGTAAAGCCCCCCGATGCCACGGTTCGGAAGTGGAACTACTGGATGATGAGTCAGCGCGCAGGAACTCTCTCGTACTTAATTTTTGCAACCGGGTTTTCTGTCGTCGTTTTCGTGGGCTTTTATGTCGTTTGCGATCGGTACCACTTCAGCGTAGGGCTGTTTCGCACGTTTGGAACCAATGCATTGATCGCATACATCCTCCACGACATGGTGAGCAACGCCGTGCAGCCATTTTTCCCGAAAGACTCACCAGCTTGGTATGCGCTCTCGGGGTTAGCAATCTACTTTGGAATTACTTGGATAATACTTCGCGCGCTCGAGAAACAAGGCGTCTTCATTCGTGTATGAGGTCGAGCATTTGCTACGTTAGGTGGCATGCTCCGAGAGAATGCCGTGTGGGGAATGCGCAATCGGAAAAGTGAAGAACAAGATCGCTTGGTAAGCGAATCCCACCGTTCTCCCAGCGAGCATACACAAGGCGGCCCCATAGAGTCCCCACACCGCGATGGCTGGTGCGGCGAGGCCAAGGGTGAGGATTGCAGTAATGGCATTCGACTGAAAGAGCCAGCGAGGTTTTTCGATGGCCCACACTCCTTGGTCGTTGATCATGTGAGCGACGGAAAGTGTCATGTTAGCGCCGAGGATCGCCATGAACCATCCCATCCCTCGATAATCGGCGTCGTTGTAGAGTTGAACGAGGAGCCAATCCGAGAGCCACGTGACAACCGCACACACAATGGCAACGGGCAAACTGATACCGATCATAAAGCGCGCGATCCACTGACGCGCAACTCCGATGCCGCGTTCGGTGAACATCTTCGCCGCGAAGGGCATGACGAAACTGCAAGCTCCCAAGGCGATCGGGTTAATGATAAAGAGAACGTAGTTACACGCTGCGAATTTACCAGCCGCTTCCGTCCCGAGCATGCCCCCTAGTACCCATAACGTTCCCTGTAAGTGGCTTAGACCAATGATCTGCGCCAACAAAGGCCACTTTGCCAGATCCCAGTGGTTCTTGACCTCCCGTGCGTGTCCTTGTTTTGAAACAGACCATTCACCGTATGAAAACAGCACCCATATGATTGCAGGTATCGCGGAACTGACAGCCATCGCGACGTAAACGGTTGGAGCATTCAACCTGCCCCACCACACGAGGCTTCCTATAAACAGCAATTGCAAGAGTGCCGCTATCGCATCGATGGCGAATGCGTAATGAACTCGCAGCCTCGCTATTTCGATCCGCCTCGCGAATTCCCGGAGCAGCACGAACGGAGTGGAGACTGCGAGCAATCCAATCACATGGAGCAGTTTCTCATCAACCCAGCCACTGGCACTCCCCATCCAGTTCCCCTTCAACCCGCATAATCCCACCCCCCACAATGCTCCCATCGAAACAAAGCTCAGTGCGGCGATGCCGGCGAACATCAGCAGAACACTCCCTTGATACTGCGATTTATCCAACCCGAGTCGTTTATGAATAAAAAGCGAAAAAGGGCTGCTCAGCAAGGCTTCCTGAAAGCAGGTTGCGACTAGCAACAATCCAAAAGCGATCGAGAATAATCCCAATTCTCCTTTGCCCGCCACGCGTGCCAGAAGGACGGTTGTGACGAATCGAGTGCCGCTGATGCTGAGTTGATCGAGTAGGGAAAGAAGCACGATGACATCGGTTCGCGCAAACAGCGGGGATCGCAATGGAATATTGGGTTGGTCAATTGTGGTCATTTGGATCCCGGCGAACTAAACTGGAACGCCTAGTTTGCTTGAATCATGCCATGATGGGAATAGCGTTCCGTCGCTTTCCGGCGATCAATCCCGTTCCCCGTCACTCTCCCAAATTGGCGGATTGCGAAGGCCCAACGAGCCGGGATACGCAGGATTCAGAAAGCGAAGATACTCGACGCATTTCGACAAAGGATGGATATGTTTGGGGATGTTTTCCGGGGAAAATCGGTGTTCATCACCGGCCACACAGGGTTCAAAGGTAGCTGGCTTTGCCTTTGGCTGCACCATTTAGGAGCCAAAGTATTTGGCTATTCTCTCCCGTCGCCGACTACCCCCAACCACTTTTCCCAAAGTTCTATTGAAGAACTTCTCGCGGGCCACCAGATCGCGGACGTACGCGACACCGAACGTTTGACGCGATCGATCCAATCGATACAACCCGACCTCATTTTCCATCTAGCGGCGCAAACGGTCGTCAAGACTGGGTATAGCCAGCCATTCGAAACCTTCTCAACCAACGTAATGGGGACCGTCAGCCTGCTTGAAGCTATCCGCAACATAGGGAGGCCTTGCTCGGCCGTTTTGGTCACCAGCGATAAGTGCTACGAGAATCGCGAGCAAGTTTGGGGCTATCGAGAATGCGACGCAATGGGAGAGCGCGATCCGTATGGCGGTAGCAAAGGTGCTGCGGAACTTGCGATCCGATCCTACCGCGACTCCTTCTTCCCGCCATCAAAACTGGATCGGCACGGTATTCGAGTTGCATCGGCGCGTGCAGGCAATGTGATCGGAGGTGGCGACTGGACGGCCCACGCGTTGATGGTTGACATGGTCAAGTCGCTCGCGGAAAACAAACCGATTCCAATTCGCAGCCCCTCGGCATATCGACCTTGGCAGCACGTGCTTCAGGCATTGCACGGATACCTCACGCTTGCCAGTCGATTGCTGAGCCGACCCGAACCCTTGTTTTGCTCAGGATGGAATATCGGACCGCTTCCTGGAAGCGAGATCCCGGTGCACCAAGTGGTTTCGAAGTTCTTGGCCGAGTGGGGAAGTGGCGAGTGGCAGGATCGATCTGACCCGACACAACATCGCGAAGCCGAGATCCTGCGACTGTCGATCGATAAGGCCCTATGGGAGATGGATTGGAAACCGGCATGGGATATCGACAAGACGATCCGAATGACGGCAGCTTGGTACAAGCTTTGGCTTTCCAATCCACACACGACCCGTAAGATATCCCTCGAACAAATCCATGAGTTTGAGCGCGATGTGCAATTGCAAGGAATCGGCTGAGGGAGCCAAACATGGACTTTACGAAATCCGATGCTTGGAGACGTCGAGCGCACGCAGTGATCCCTGGAGGCTGCCACACCTATGCCAAGGGTGACGATCAATATCCTCAGCTTTCACCGGGATTTATCTCTCATGGGATTGCGGGCCACGTATGGGACATCGATGGAAATGAGTACATCGAGTTCGGTCAAGGAAACCGCGCCGTCGCATTGGGACACGCATTTCCTCCCGTAGTCGATGCGGTATCCAAAGAGCTGGCAAAGGGTTCCAACTTTACGCGCCCATCGACCATCGAATTGCAAGCTGCTGAGGAGTTGCTGGAATTGATACCAGGCGCGGACATGGTCAAGTTTTGCAAGGACGGGTCCGACGCCACGACAGCTGCCATAAAACTCGCTCGAGCTGTCACCGGACGTACGAAGATTGCCTATTGCGAAGACCAACCTTTCTTTGCCACCAACGATTGGTTTATCGGCACGACCCCTCTCGATGCAGGTATACCGGATGCGGCCAAAGAGCATTCCAAGCCGTTTCGTTACGATGATCTAGGGAGCTTGGAGGGTCTCTTTCGCGAGCACCCACACGAAATAGCGGCAGTGATTCTCGAACCTGCGAAATACGAGGATCCTGCTCCAGGCTATTTGCAGGGAGTCAAAGATCTATGCAGGCAATACGGAGCCCTCTTTATCTTGGACGAAATGATTACCGGCTTCCGATGGCATAATGGTGGCGGACAAGCCTACTACGGTGTCGAACCGGATCTTTCCTGCTGGGGTAAGGCGTTAGCGAATGGTTTCTCCGTTTCTGCGCTGGCGGGAAAAAGGGAGTGGATGGAACTCGGAGGGCTTCATCATTCCAAGGAGCGAGTCTTTCTTTTGTCCACTACCCACGGCGGAGAAACACACGCGCTCGCGGCGGCCATCGCGACGATGCGGACCTACAAATCGGAACCGGTCATCGAGACGTTGCACCGACTTGGAAATCGCCTTTTGGTCGAAGGCCAACAGATAATCGCAGCGCACGGTCTTTCGGAATTCATTCAAATAGATGGGAAACCCTGCTGCCTCGTCTTTAGTACGTTGGACGCGACCAAGCAACGATCGCAGGCGATGCGCTCGTTGCTATTGCAAGAAACGATACGCAGGGGCATTCTGATGACGTCATTGATCGTAAGCTATACGCATACCGACGAGGACATCGACAAGACCCTCGCCGCGATAGATCAGTCGCTGCCGATTTACAAGCGAGGCTTGGAGCACGGAACCGAGGACCTGCTCATTGGGCCACCCTCCAAAGTGGTATATCGCAAATTCAACTGATCCGAATCATCACCGAAGGTCCGGATTCCAACCCACGGGGAGATGTGACGTGATACAAACGACGAATCAGCACCACGAGGTGAACCATCGCACGACCTGCAGACACTGCGGACATCCGCTCAGCCTGAGTATGGTAGATCTCGGTGCACAACCGCCCTGCGAAGCGATCCTCACGGAGGAGCAGTTCTATGAACCCGAGCCGTTTTATCCGCTTCACGCGAGAGTGTGCGAAAACTGTTGGCTCGTGCAGTTAGATGCGGACGTATCGCCCGAGAAAATTTACACCGAGTATGCCTACTACTCTTCGTACTCCGAGTCATGGCTGCAACATATGGAGTCCTACACCGATTCGATTTGCACTCGACTTGGGTTGACTCCAAATCATCGTGTTGTCGAAATCGCCAGCAACGATGGCTATTTGCTTCAGTTTTTTGCGGATCGTGGGATCCCTTGTTTCGGTATCGATCCTGCAGCCAACGTAGCGGAAAAAGCGCTCGAACGAGGGATAGAGACCCTTGTCTCCTTTTTTTCTACCGACACGGCGGAACAGATCGTTAAGGAAAGAGGGAAGGCCGATCTGATCATTGCCAACAACGTTTTTGGCCACATCCCAGATATCAACGACTTCCTTCAAGCTCTCCAGCAGTTACTCCAAGAGGGTGGGACGATCACGATCGAGATTCCTCATTTGATGCGCTTGATCGAAGGAAACCAATTCGACACGATCTATCATGAGCACTATTGCTACCATTCCTTGATCGCCGATTTGAAATTGCTGGAAAGCCAAGGCTTGAAGCTTATTGCGGTGGAAGAGCTTCCCACTCACGGAGGTTCGATTCGTATGTTCATCGCGCATCGGGAGGACGCGAGGGCCCCCGATGATTCCATCGAACGCTTGGTTGGCATCGAGAGAAGTAGGGGCATGGATACACCGGCCCCCTATCAAGCGTTCGGCGAGAAAGTCCGCCAGACCAAGCGGAATCTGCTGCGTTTCTTGATCGCTGCCAAAGAGGAGGGGAAACAGGTCGTAGGCTACGGCGCGCCGGGGAAGGGGAATACGCTCCTGAACTATTGCGGAATCCGCGAGGACTTTCTCGATTTCGTCGTCGACCGGAATCCCTACAAGCACGGCAAGTTCCTTCCCGGGAGCAGGATTCCCATTCGCCCAGTCGAGGCCGTATTCGAAGCCAAGCCCGACTTCTTGCTTATTCTCCCCTGGAATATCAGCGATGAGATCATTCGACAAATGGATGGAGTACGCGCTTGGGGATGTCAGTTTGTAATCCCCATACCCGAAGTTCGCATCGTCGTATGATTTTTACACCCACACCGCTTCAGGATGCTTATCTAATCGATTTGGAATGCAGGCGAGACGCACGCGGCTTTTTCGCGCGCACGTATTGTGAGAATGAGTTCTCGACAGCTGGGCTGGTCTCCCGGATGGTCCAATGCAACTTGGCCTTCAATGTCCATCAAGGCACGGTCCGAGGAATGCACTGGAGAGCATCGATGCATCCGGAGGCTAAGGTCGTGCGCGTCTTGCGGGGAGCGATTTGGGACGTCGTTATCGATTTGCGACCTGAGTCGAAAACGTTTCTTCAATCGTTTGGCGTGGAGCTTTCGGCGGAGAATCGTCGCGCCATCTACGTCCCACCTCGCTTCGCGCATGGTTTTCAGACATTGATGGATGAAACCGAAGTCTTTTATCAGATGAGCGAGTTCTACCAGCCTGCGTTGGATCGCGGAGCAAGATGGAACGATCCGTCATTTTCTGTCACTTGGCCGCAGCCGATTGTGTCGATTCACGAACGCGACGCGAATTATCCCGATTTGACAATCAGTGAATTGAAGTGAGAGCAATCCATGGAGAGTGACAACGGGATGCACCAATTGCTCAAGGATCTTTTCCCGTTATGCAGGAGCATCACCGGCCACGGGGTGCGTCAAACGCTGCAACGACTCGGGGAAGAGATTCCCGTCCGTTGTACCGAGATTCCGAGCGGGACGCAGGTGCTGGATTGGATTGTTCCGGAAGAGTGGAACATACGCGAGGCGTGGATCGAAGGACCGGATGGGACGCGACTCGTCGACTTCGCCAACCATTCGTTGCACGTCGTTAGTTACAGCGAACCGATCGAGGCCGTGTTGACTCTCGAACAATTGGAACCCCATCTTCATTCCCTTCCAGATCAACCGCATGCGATCCCGTATCGAACGTCCTATTACCAAAGAAGCTGGGGGTTTTGCCTTCCCGATCGAATACGGAAGAGCCTGAGTAAGGGCAATTATCGAGTTCGAATCGATTCGGACCTCGCGCCCGGGCATCTGACCTTTGGCGAAATTTATCTTCCCGGTAGCAGTACCGAAGAAGTCGTTTTGTCGGCCCACATCTGCCATCCATCGCTCGCCAACGATAACTTGTCTGGAATTGTCGTGGCAGTGGAGATTGCGAAATGGCTGCAGGCGATGGTGGATCGGAAGCTTAGCTATCGGATTTTGCTAGCACCTGGAACGATCGGATCGATTGCTTGGCTATCGAAAAACAGGGCTTCGCTCGATCGAATTCGATATGGATTAGTCCTCAATGGGCTTGGGGGCCCCCATCCTTGGACCTACAAGCGGAGCAGGCGAGGGGACCATCGGATCGACAAGATAACCGAGTCGATTTTGACCCGTCGCAGTCCTGCGAGTGTTATCGAACCGTTCTCACCGTATGGATACGATGAACGACAGTTTTGCTCCCCCGGTTTTCAACTCCCTTTCGGATCCCTTTCGAGGGCATGTTGGGGACGTTATCCCGAGTATCACACCTCCGGGGACAATCCTGATTATGTCTCGGCGTCATCGCTTCAGGAGAGCGCGGAGCTTATCAAGGAGATTGTGCGAGCCATCGAGTGCGAAAGGGTGTCGGAGGAGGGCTTGTATGTCGGAACGGTTCGGTACGGGGAGCCGCAACTCGGTCGGCGCGGTCTTTACGGAACAGCGGGGGAGATAGACACCATGGCCGTTCTTTGGGTGCTGAACTACTCCGATGGCGAGCATTCGCTGAGAGAAATCGCCGATAGGTCCGGGATTCCTACCGAGCGGCTTGTCCGGGCGGCTCAGGGCCTACTGGAACGGGGCTTATTGTCGCGTCCCCTGTAAATTCATTGGCCAAACGCAATCAGTACGGTCCTACGCTTCCGTTTCGACTTGGAAGACTCGTCCCTTTGTGGGATACTTACCAGGCGTATGCTCCTCACCCAAAAGGGGGGACCCCGAAGACAGGGTACCATTTTGGTTCGAGAGCGGAGTTCTCGAGTTGGAGGAGATTAAGGCAGGGGAAGCATTCGTCCCGCTGCTTGAGACAAATTTGTGCATGCTTGGCGAAGTAATCGCTTTGCAGCAGAGTTTTTTATGGGAGATGGTTGATGTACAAGAATTTAAACGCGACGGTTCTAGGGGTATCGGGTCGGCAGAGCGAGCTGATTGAGTTGGCGATGACCTATGGATTTAGCGGGTTGGATATCGATATCGTCGATTTGGTGAAGCGAACGCAGCGCAGCGAGTTCGACAAAGCATCCCGATACTTGCTGAGCTCCAAGATGCAGGTCAGCGGTTTTGACGTCCCCATCGATTTGGACACCGATGACGCTTCTTTCGAGAAATCGCTGGCCTTGCTGCACGGCTCGATTGAAATCGCCGGCAAGGTCGGAGCGCGCGCAGGGTTTTTGCGATTGCCCGCTGCGACCGATCGGCTTCCCTTCCATGAATATTTCGATGTGCTTCGCAAGCGAGTCGATCGTATCGGAGAGGTCTTCGAAAAGAACAACGTTCAGCTGGGGCTCTATTTCTCTGTAGCACAAGAGAGCCGCGAAAGTCGGCAATTCAAGTTCATTCAGGATGTTGAGGGCTTTTTGGCTTTCTTCAAGGCGTGCACCTCCTCGAGCGTGGCGTTGGTCATCGATTCTTTCAATTGGATCGTGGGTGGCGGGACTTTCGAACAGTTGGCATCGATCCCTGGCAACAAGGTTGCTGCTTTGCGGATCTCCGACGCAGAATCTCTTCCTTCGATCGCGGACGCGAGCGTGAAAATGCGTCAGCTGCCCTGCGAAACAGGAACTATTGACAACGTTCGCTTTGTGGGGACGCTGAGCAAGTCCGGGTTTGACGGACCGATCACTGCGTTTGCGCATGCGAGCAATTTCGCTGGATTCACGCGTGATTCCATCGTCGCAAAGAGCCAGGATGCCCTGGATCACGTGCTGGCCGGCGCTGGCCTCCCCACCTTCACCCGCCGACCCGACATGATCGTCGAAGCCACCGGCCCGATCTCCGAAGACATCGGCTTGGAAGCGTAAGGGCCGATTCGGTTCATCAATGAAACGTTCAAAGAGCGGTGGGGAAACTCACCGCTCTTTGCATTATCCCCTCAACACTTCGATGGCGTGTTGTAACTTCGTTTCGGATCGCTATCTAACTCCCAATGCTGTTTACATACGCGTCCGCTGCAACACGCGTTAGCTAGCAAGGGCGTTCCCAATTGATCTTGACTCCTACCTGTGATAGTCATAACCTCTTCGGGCGATAGATGCTCATTGAATATGGAGATTCAATAGATGAAACCAATACCGGTCGCTTCGGCGGATGTTACAGGAAACGAAGAGAAGTACGTCTCTGAAGCTATCCGAAGTTCTTGGATATCGTCATCAGGTAAGTACTTGGATCAATTCGAAGCAGAGTTCGCGGAACTTTGCGACTCCAAGTATGCGCTCTCGTGCTCGAACGGGACCGTTGCGCTCCACTTAGCGTTACTTGGGCTTGGACTAAGGCCCGGCGATGAAGTCATCGTGCCGTCCATGACCTATATCGCTACGGCAAATGCCGTGCGCTATTGCGGTGCGGAACCTGTATTCGTCGATATCGATCCGGAAACTTGGTGCATTGCACCCGATGCCATTGAGGCCGCGATCAGCCCGCGAACTCGAGGAATCATTGCGGTCCACCTCCTCGGCCACCCTGCTGATATGGATTCGATCAATCAGATTGCAGCCATGAATGGATTGTGGGTCGTCGAGGATGCTGCGGAAGCCCATTTTGCGTTATACAAGAACAAGCCCGTAGGTAGCTTGGGAACGGTTGGAACATTTTCCTTTTTCGGAAACAAAATTCTTACGTGCGGAGAAGGTGGTGCGCTCACCCTCAACGATTCGCAACTTTCGATACGCCTCAAGATGTTACGGGGTCAGGGAATGGACCCGCGACGCCGGTATTACTTTCCTATCACAGGGTACAACTTCCGATTAACGAATCTCGCATGCGCGATGTTATGCGCTCAACTCGAGCGCCGCGAAGAGATCTTTGCAAAGCGAAATGCGATATTTGACTACTACACCGAATGCCTCACAGGTATTCGTGGCATCGGGTTTCAGCCTTGCGCACCATGGGCTCAAATCGCTCCGTGGATGTACAGCGTTACCGTCGATCCGCATGAGTTCGGCCAAACACGGGATGATCTTATCGCGACCATGAAGGAAGCAGACATTGACTCCCGTCCATTCTTCTACCCGCTCCACCGTTTACCACCTTACGTCAAGTCTGCCTCCAAGCAGGGTCAGCCGCTCGAAGTGACCAATCAACTAGGTGCGACCGGTTTGATGCTGCCTACATACAACCAGTTGTCCTTCGAGGACATCGATCGCATCGTTAGTGTCATTCGCCGAGCTGCCTCCAGCTCTACTCCAATACGTCGCGCTGCCTAGCTAAGACGGTTGCGCAGCAATGAAGCCTTCATTCCGTATCAAACGATTAGCCATCGTATTGCAGAACGCATCGACGGGGGGGTGGAGGTACACCGAGAGGCTTGTGGAGGGATTGCGAATCGCTCGACCGGACTGCGAAGTCCTGGTTTACATTGGTCGATCCGTTAAGAGCGAGGGCGAGCTCGAGTCTCCTCGGGAGGTCCTTCGGAGACTCGGAGCAGACGTGAGGTCGGTTCCCTGGTTGCGTCCGGTTCGAAATCGATCCGGCATGAAACTCGTTGTTAGCAAACTTCGGACCCTCCTGAGCTCCACGAGCTACTGTCGCTGGATCGAAGAACTGAACCGATGTGATGCCGTTTTCTTCGCGTGGCCCTACGGTATTGAATGCCCTCCATGCAAAGCCCCCGTCGCCTTCATTCCGCACGATTTCAACTACACCCATTTCGTGGGCACATTTGTAGAAAGCCCTGCGTCCGTTGCTTCCCTGCGGAGCCAGCACAAGCTTTGGTTGGAACGTGCGCATCCCATCGTATCGACACAATTCATCGCAGATGAATTGATGCGTACGTTTCCGGAATATGTGTCGCCACCGAGAGTCGTTCGACTGTCTCAACTGGGACCGATGGAATCGATGAACCATGACGAAGCGTCTAAGATCGTGCAGCGACTTGGTATCTCCGGAGATTACTTGCTCAGCCTCAACAACATCTCCGCACACAAGAATCTGGGGCAATTGCTGTCCGGTTTCCATTACGTAGCAAAACAATATCCGAATCTGAAGCTAGTGTTGGTTGGATTTGGAACCGAAGGAATCCATGGGAACGTCAATTCGCCTTATTATCTAGATTGGTCGGACAGCGGTGGAAACGTTCAGAGCTTGGGATTGCGAAGCGACCGCGAAGTTTCCGCCCTCATCGCCCGTGCGAAACTCGTGGTCAATGCGTCGTTGTACGAAGCCGGGAACGGATCTGGGCTCGATGCTTGGCGCATGGGAACGCCGGTGGTGATGTCTGATATACCTGCATTTGTCGAACAACTTCACGCGATGGACGTTCGTGCAGAGACCTTCAATCCTCGATGCTGCTACGAAATACGCGATGCATTGTTGCGGATTATGCAACAGCCCGAAGTCGCCGAAGCGAATGCGTCCTATTCGAAGAAATCGATGAGTCGCTATAGCTGGAATGACGTCGCAGAGCATTACTTGGATTTTTTCGACGAGATTGCTGCGAAAACTAGCCACCCACTGGATCATTAACAACGTCCATTACCGCCCCCGCCACTAATCCGTCTGGGGATTTACCTTGACTTCGACTCGAAACCTCAGTTAGAACCCGCTGAAAGGGTAAGTCTCGCTTGCAATTCGAACAAAATGAAAATCCTACTGGCCAACGCGATCGAAACATTTGAGGACGCTCATCACCAGCGTTCGTTATGCGATCGTATCCAACAAATTCTTGCATGCCATGGGCATCGGGTTGACCGTTTGACCCTACCATTCGTCGACGATCTCCATACGATCATGGAGCAGATGCTGGCCTATCGATTGCTAGACCTGACTTCCGCAGTGGATCGATTGATCGCATTCGATTCGCCTGCATGTTTTCTTTCTCATCCGAGCAAGATAATCATCGTTTCTTCCGAGCACCAAACGCTCTGCAGTTCCTCGCCCGAGGATTTCTCATCGCTCCACAGCTCGTCGATCACTCGCAAAATGGAGCATGCTCGCAACAAGGTGTTTGGGGAATCGAAAGCCATTTTTTTCGATACGAACGAAGCAAAACAAACGTGGTGCTCGAAACACCTCGCTCCCGCTGTATTTGCCGAGTGCCTGGAACAGCGCACGGAGGACGAAATCGCGAAACTCCTTACCCTGAATGACGACCGCTATTCAGCCTCACCTCGTAACAAAAGATTCGAGGGGCGTGCAGCATGAAGATCTATGTTGTGAACAACATGATCCCCTTTCTGCACGGAGGGGCGGAGGACCTTGCAAACTACCTCATCTCTCACCTTAGGCGTGTGGGGCATGTCGCCGAGCTTTTGCGAATTCCCTTTCGTTACGAGCCAGCCGAAAGCATTTACTCCGAGATGCTAGCCTGTCGCATGATGCGAATCGGCGATGCAGACCTAGTTATCGCATTGAAATTCCCAGCCTACCTCATACCGCATCCGAACAAGGTATTGTGGTTGGTGCACCAATACCGTCAAGCTTACGACATGTGGGATTCGGGTTACTCGAACATTCCTGCTACAGAAGCGGGACAGCAACTGCGAGGATCTATCAAAGAAGCCGATGCAGAATGCTTCCGAAGTGTTCAGCGACTTTACACCATTTCCCCTGTCACTCAAAAGCGGTTAAAGAAATACAATCAGTTTGAAAGCGAATTGCTTCGGACTCCCATCAATGGCCCTGAAGATTACGTGCCGGGAGAATATGGAGATTATATTTTTTGCGGCGGAAGAATCAATTCGACAAAGCGACAGCATTTACTGATTGAAGCGATGCAACATGTGCGTTCTGATGCGAAATTGCTGATTGCAGGTCCCGCCGACTCTCCGCAAGATTCGGAGCGACTAGAGAGAATGGTCGAGCAATATGGCCTCGAGGACCGAGTAATTCTCAGGATTGGCTATCATGACCGCGCCGAGCTGGTTCCCATGATGTGCAATTCGCTCGCTTGCGCCTACTTGCCGATCGATGAAGATTCCTATGGATATGTGACCATGGAAGCGAATCAGGCGGGAAAAGCAGTGTTAACCGTCAATGACTCGGGTGGCCTGCTAGACCTGGTTCTGGACGACCAAACAGGTTGGGTGCGAGATCCCGACCCCCTCCAAGTTGCCGAAGCGTTGGACCTCATTTTTACCAACCGCCAGCGGACTGTGGAAATGGGCGCACATGCGAGACACGAGTGGCTAAAGAAGGAGATAACTTGGGAACGCACAGTGGAGCGGCTCGTCGCATGAAACTAGCTTGGTACACCCCCTATTCGCAACGTTCCGCCATTGGCCTATTCAGCAAAGAAGTTGTCACTGCCCTTCTCGAACTCGGCCATGATGTAACGATCGTCCGCAGTGAATCTGCGGATTCAGCCGCTTGGAAAACTAGCCGCGATGCAATTTGTGAAATCATTTCAGCTGCATCCATTAATCCAAATGTCGACGATTACCTGAGTCGGTTCGACTGCGTCCTCTACAATGTCGGGAATCATTACCAGAACCATTCCTATTGCCTAAGCCACCAAGAGAAAGTCCCAGGCATCACGCTCCTCCATGACTATATCTTGCACAACCTTCTTATCGAATGGCTCACCCAATCCAGATCACACTCCTACTTAGATGCCTTAATGACCGAAAGCGGACGTGAAGCAGTGACCTGCTACAAAGATGCTTCCGACGATTTAGAGAACAAGTGGTTTATGTCTCGAGCTGCGGACCATCCAGTCCTTCGTTTCGCAATGCAGTCGACGCTGGGAGTTGTCACACATGCAGAATTCTATAGTGCGGTTTGTCGCTCGCAGTTGCAGTGTCCAGTCAAATCCATACCGCTTGCATATTGCTGCACCTACGAGAAGCAAATTGCACTGCCCCAACCTCCCGATTCCCGTTTCGTTTTATTGACAATTGGTGATGTCAATGCAAACAAGCGATGCGAAGCGGTTATCACGGCTCTAAGCGAGTCAGGCGATTTGAGCTCTCGCTGGCAATATCGTATCGTCGGAAACGTCAGCAAAGCACAAGAAGAAAAGTTGCTCAAATTGGCGCGCAATGGCAAGTACCCAGTCGATGTCATTTTGCTTGGAAAAGTGGATGACACGACCTTGCAACATGAGATAAAGAATTCCCATGCGATCGCATGCTTGCGCTTTCCCATTATAGAAGGAGCCTCGGCGAGTGTCATTGTGAGCCTTGCTAGCGCTCGCCCAACGCTCGTCAGCGATGGAGGATCTTTTGCAGAGATACCCGAAAAATTAGTGTATCGGGTACGGCAACACACCGAGAATGCAGATATCCAGCGGCAACTGACAAACATAGCGATGGATTATCGCTCTGCTGTTACAAGATCTTTGAACGCTCGAAATTGGGCCACACAGCGCCATAGCGGCATGCAGTATGCTAAGTCGTTGATTCCGTTCATCGCGGAAGTAATCAATTCAAGCCCCATACTTAAATTGGTGGATTCGGCTGCAACACATCTTGCAAACTGGCATTGCTCACCCGACATACCCACTGTTTACCAAGTAGAAGCCGAGACGACTTGTCTCTTTGGAAACGTTGAGGTTTGAATCCTGTCCATTACACATCCAATCATTGATGATGGGAACCTGTCCGTGTCGATCAGCACCGCTCAACGTATAAAACTAAAATTAAAGGATCGAAATGCGCTGAATCAATCCGGGACCGCTCCGAGCCCCGTGGTTCTCTACTGCAAACGTAACAACCCGAAAAAGCGTGAACTTGCTCACTGTGAAGCAACAGGGTTTTATCCCCCCGAATTCGTAAAGGGCCGCAAATGCAATTGGACGAATGGTCGCGCCTTCGTCGAGTGCTCGCTCCCGAGGCAGGTCGTATTGCGATGGCTTTGGGTTGAACTTTCGTCCAGTAGTGAACCCTCCAAAGTGAAGCTTCAATTTAATGGAAGAACCATTCTAGACCGAAAGATTCAAGGACGTTCAAGATTTCGATTGAGACTTCCAGACGGCATTCCCCGCAGCCGTTTCACCATCGAAATCTCCTCGCCAACCTTCAAACCGTCGGATTTCGTCACCACGTTCGACGACAGACGCGTTTTGGGTGTTTTGGTGGGTGAGATCCGTGTTGCAAAATATTGGTGGCGCAATTTTGAGCCTCGCCACTACCTGAGACCAATTGCTAAATTGATTCGTAGCTTGCGACCACGCAAATAGCGATAGTTCACCGGTAGGTAATAAAGAGGGACAGAAAAACAACATTATTACCTCTGGTTTAAACGCAAAACCACTCTTGCATTGCACTAAACCAACATGTTAAGAGGAATGTCAACACCAAGATTGCAATAAATATTTTGGACTCAGCCTGTCAATTTGTGACCAGCTCAAAATCACGCAGTACTGGCGTTGGTTATCATCCTTCCACAGTCCAATCTCTATGGACATTAGAGATGGGCTCGTCCCCTCCAAATTCCGCAAACTTGTCGGTACAGGTGTACACATGCAAACGACCATTGTAATCAATGCTGCTGGTTGTGGATCACGCCTCGGGATGGGCGTACCAAAGTCCTTAGTTCGTGTGGGAAAACGTCGAATACTGGATTGGCAATTGAATGAAATGTGTGCCCCAACCGATCGGGTTAAGATCGTGGTGGGTTACATGGGGCATCAAGTAGCGAAACTTGCAAAAAACTTGTTTCCGAGCATTGAAATCCTGACAAATCCTGATTGGGCTACGACGAAAACGGCTGCCAGCCTTTCTCTCGGAAAGGCTGGTGTTAGCGGTCGAGTTCTTTCGCTAGACGGCGATTTGCTTGTGCATCCAGAAGACTTCCGGAGGATGGTCGAATGTCAATCCGATGCGATTGGCGTTACCCCGGTGATCTCGACGCAACCCGTCTTTGCCAAACTATCGGATTCAGGGGCGTGCGAGTCGTTCTCGTTTCAACAGCCAACTCCTTGGGAGTGGACCGGACTTGTGAACTTCAATGCACAAGCCGTGCCCGATGGCAAAGCGAATGTATTTGAAATGATGCATTGCATCCTTCCTGCCACAACCGTGTGTGTGCGAACCGTAGAAGTCGACACGGCCGAGGATCTACGACAAGCACCGTTGATTTGGTCTGCGATGATGAAAGACATATTAAAGAAGGGATTCAGCAATGGACTTGCAGAAAATTCAAGACTTTTGGCAGGCTAGAACAAAGGTCGAAGACCCTAGGCTGGCAACGAACTACAGGAATGATGGTCGGCTGCAAATCGACGTTAATTTTATTACCGAGCGATTGACACCCGACGCACGGATCCTGGACTTGGGAGCTGGTACGTGTACTCTCGCCCAGGAGCTATTACCTATGGCTTCACGGATTATTGCGGTGGACAAGTTCGAGGGTTTCCTAAACCGCGCTCCTATCGATGCGAAATTGGATACGGTTTGTGGCGACGCCGCGACCTTTCTGATCGACATGCAATTCGATGCCATTTTATTGTTCGGTGTTGTCAATTTCTTGACGGTCGAAGCGGAAGAAACGCTATACCAAAACTGTGCGAGCATGCTCGCGGATGATGGGGTCTTTATCGTTAAAAACCAATGTGGTATCGAACGAGAGATCATCGTGGATAAGTTTTCAGAAGAGTTGCAATGCAACTACCATGCACGCTATCCGTTCGTGGACAACCAGTTCACATCCCTCAGCCAACATTTTGTGACCCAGCAGTTCGACATTTATCCCAACCACATCAACCGCTGGGCCGATACGCATTTCTATGCTTTTGAATGCCGCAAATAGGGTTTCAAACCTGCGTAGAGCGATTTGATCCATTCCAGCTTGTTCTTACAAACAACGTATTCGGTGCATGAATGGACTTCCACCAGCGAGGGGATCTATGGAATGGCTGTCAATTGCTACTGACAACTTCAGAGCCACAACAGGTCTATAATCCGAGTTTTTCCGGAGTCGTTGAGACCATCGACGACGCGTCGGATCTGAACGATGCGATGGATCGGTTGCGAGGGCGACGGTTTGCGAAAATCGGAGTTGCAAGCCCATCTATTTCGGAGCTCATCTTCGACAGTCGAAACGCCGCGGAATCGATTCGCCAGATGTGTTCTGACCAAACCTTTTTTGCAGTACAGCCAATCGACCCGATCGAAAGTCATTTAAGAAAACACCTTCACAGCGTTGGATTTTACGAGATTGCGGAATGGCATCCGAACGCGCGTTTGAGGATCGATTGCTCGACGGTATCGGGGCTCCCAGATGGTCAATTCGAACTTCAGAGCTCGAAACCCGGCATCTCGATTCCGTCCTGCCCCTATGTGTTGATCGCAAGTCGTTACGCCTTGCCGATGAGCATACCAAGCCACTGGACTCTTATTGGCTCGCCACTCCGAGATCATCAGAACGGGGGAGTGACCTCGAACGACGATCCGGAGATAGGATTGGCAATTCGTGATCAGCCAGAAACCAAGTCTTCCGTATGGACCAAACTCATGGTGACGGGACAAATCTGCTGGGAAACGCCTGCGTTAAACGGAGCATTCGCGGCTTTAGTCGGCTCGTACAGTGGACCGGGTGATTCCAATATGTACGCGGCCATGATCGACGCCTACACAGACCCTTTCGCGCAAGTGTCCCTTTGGTGCTGCCATCGAAACTGGGAGCGAATTGCGAACACTCATTTCCCACTCCCGCATGGAAAACCAAGTCATTCAATTCACTTGGCGTTAATCATAGGGCTCGATACAGTAGAGTTGCAGATTGGCAACGAGCGAGTCCTATGGGTATACGATGCTCGCATTCCTCGGACTGCGTCCTACGGGATGCGTTTGCGAGGCAATCAATTCACTGTTCAGAAGCTCGCCGCAGCCGTTGAGTAACTGTGAAAGCAACCATGAAACCGAAAGTAATCACTTCAGGAGTTGATTCGGAATACGTACTCGCTGACTTGTCGGAGTACTTGCGATCTCGCGGCTTTGAAGTCATCGAACTGGATTTCGGGAAAGTAAAAGGTTGTGTAAGGTCTCTGTTAACCGATCTATCATCTTGCGAAACAGTCTACCTGACGTCTGCACACACGATCTTAACGCTTCGTACAGCCCGAATGGTGGCACCCGTATTTGCGAAGCTCTATCCTCATTATCTTGCACCTATCGAGATCATCCCGCTTTTGCAGCCCAGAGCTTCGATCTTCGTCCCTCATGATCTATTGTCTCCATTTGGTGACTCCAATCTCAACGAACTCAAATTCCTAGACCTCTATGATCACGTCCTCGCGCCGGTTGTTACAGACCAACTGTTGCGTGCGGCGGGTACTGAAACGCAGGTTCATCAAGCAGGATGGATCAAGTACCGTGTTCAAGAAACCATGACACCTCAGATTGAATTTGCTCCATCTGCAATTCGGGTGAGCCTCTTTCTAACCATCATTCAACACATGCAGTTTAAATATGGAATCGAGGGGTTTGTCGACTACCTCCGACCGATTCTCACACCCGAAATCAACGTCAAACTTCCCGCATGGAAAGGGATCGAAGCTCTGGAGAACCGAATTCGGGAAGTGACAGGTGCCAACATCATTCCAGCAAGTGTAAGTTCTATCGAGCTCATGGAACAATCTGATTTGGTGATGTGCAACTCGGTTTCATCGATCCTCGCCGAAGCATCTCTCATGGGAAAACCGTGTATCTGTTTGCTCGACCGAGAGGGAGGAGAGCCAGACGACAAACGCCTCAAAATGGCCGATTTTCCAGACTTGATTTGGCATCCCTACGAAGAGAGAAAACCGATCTCCATCGACGTCATCCAAACAGCCACAACCAAGCCCCTGCAGCGGCGCATCGAACCTTTTGACTTTCGCTTCGTCGAATCACTCATTGCACGTTCCTAAACGCGTCAAGCGTGGAGTGCGACTACGCCGCTTTCGAGATCTTCAAGAAAGCTTCTGTGCTTTCCTTCCAAGTCGTCGGGGTATAGGGTGTGGATATAACTCCTCTTCCCCTTTCAGCTGCAAGCAAACATCGGGCTAGGTTCTCAGGCTCGTGGAGCGGAAAGTAAGTGCAATGTTCACCCCCAACTTCTCGGTGGATAGGAATATCGCTCGCGAGAAGATTGGCTCCGTACCAAAGCGCCTCGACGATAGGTAGTCCGAATCCTTCGACTATCGAAGGCATAATCACCGCTTCGCAATTTCGATACGCGTACTGCAACTCTGAATCCGAAAGATCCGAAAAATGCTTCAGGTGACTTGGATAAATCGAACTCGTAGACATGAGATCCAACAACGGTCCAGACAATCCTCCGGCCCGTCCAATGAAACATAGGCGTCTGGGGCTTCCCTGCCTCTTGAGATACTCGAAGGCTTTCACAACTTGCTGATGGTTCTTGCGTGGATCGAGCGAACCGACGACGAGATAAGGCGCTCCGCCATCGCGGCCGCCATCCGATTCGAAATACGCTCTCACCTCTGACCGAATAGTGCCATCTGTCACTTGAACGTCGGCACCTAGAGGGAACGAATCTATCCTACGGCAGCAACGGTCATCAGCACCCCAGTTCTCATTGACATACTCAATGAGTTGCTGTTGAACCGATTTCGAAATAGCAAGAACTTGGTCTGAGTTCATCAGCAATTGCTCGACATAATGCCGGAACTTTTCAGATCGCCTTCCCCCTACGAACTCAACATGCGTCAGGGGGATAAGGTCATAGAACACCGTTACTACTTTGGCTCCGCAATCACGAACCGCTTTTACACTGGCCCAAACATCTCTCCTCGTCCAATACGCATCCGGTAGTACGAGAAGATCCCCTTCACGCCATTGAACTTTCTCGGCCCGGCCAAGGCTTTTCCTGGTTACTGCGAACTTCGCTATTTGATAGGGAAGCTTGTAAATCCCCAAATGGGATGGTTCGGGTAAAACGAGCTTTCGCCACTTCCTATTTCGAATCAAGCCCGTCGACAATTCAAATAGTCGCCTCAGCACTTTGGGAACTTGGTCAGCGGGGTTCGCTTCAAAAGCAGCGACGCGCGTCAACTGTTCCTCAATTCCTTTTGTGAGAATCGCAAAACGACCCGAATGATGGATAACACGTCGAGCCGGTTCATTGTTTTGCTCTGCCGAAATGAGCTCCAGATTCGAAGCGAGTTTTCGAACCACACGTTCGATTCCCGTATTCCTCGATGTGCAAAACGTATGCGATCCGTCTATATAAATGGTCATTTCGATTCAGTCTCGATTCGGGATGAGCGTCTTGCAAGACTCGGAGGTGAATGGAGCATTAAGATGCCCACCGCATAGCAGTCCCCTCGATGAGGTCGCTACAGCTATAGAGTGAATTCCGAGAACCGTTTAGAATCGACCGAACGGCCTGTTCCAGCGACGATTCTTCTACCAATAGATTGGAATCACCTAACGCGGTTTCGGGATCGAAGTGCTTAATCTTACATGGCTTCGCAATGTGCAAGTGATATTCCAAACCACAGACGTTTGCGATCCTCAGAAACAAACTTGAAATGCGAACAGGGGTGTTTAGCTCCATGACGACGGTTCCCGGTGCGCAGAAACAGGTGTTCGTCAGGCCAGCACCGTGGGGAGCAATCACCATCGTTGCGGACTCAAACAACTTAACTTGGTCTGCAATTGACATATCTTCAAGGCAGTAGCGTTGAAACCCGAACTTTTTGAGTGTTTGAAACACGTTCTCTTCGTTCTCAACACGACGCACTCTCGCTTTACGCCTGGATACGTAGATCCGCTTCGGCGTTCTGGATTCCAAACCATCTGATGGGGTCTGCAATAGTGCTCGCGCCGCTTCGACTCGGTAGCGATTGAGCTTTCCCCCTTCGAAGCTGGCAGTAACAAGATTCTCACATTCGACATGCGTCTCCCCTGTGGCATGCACGATTCGATCTCCAGCGATTCCCAGTCGCTCGAGTGACTCGCGTTGGTGTCGATACTTCGTGGGGACATAGTACCTATCAATTTTCACTCCGCTCGCCTCATAGAGGCTCAACATCGGGAGGATGTCCATGTACCAGTGAAAGACGTTTTGAGGGGAACTGCCCGTAAGGAGGGCTAACGTGCCGCTATATTTTTTCGGCGCAGAAAGCTTTCCACGAGACAGCGGATTACCAGGAATATCCGACTGTTTGTTGATACCCGACATATTCCACACCAGTCGATTGCAACGGTCGATCACAGCCCCCCGCGAATGCAAAACCCGTCCATTCTCGAACTCTGCGACGATCGCTGGCGGATTATCCCTCGCTGCACACCTCAGTTCGCAATCCAATTGAAGGAGCCCACTGGGAAGGAGCTCTCGCTGCAGAAACTGACGGAATTCGGAGATGGAACCGCTCAAAGATTTTGGCTCCGACATGGGAGCCTCTGGCAACAAACTCTGGGTCAGTAGTTTGCCCACGGAGTCGACTTGGCTTTCGGCAGTCAAGCAATACTCATCGGTCGGATGATACTTCTCATCCGCCCCAAACAGGTAAGCGGCAAACAACGGTTGGACGCGGGATTGGATGTATCGCGTAAGCTTGCTCATAACCAATCGCTTCCTTCGCCAAGAGTTTTCCAATTCCTATCCAACTTCCCTCAAATGTCTTCCTACAAAAATTCACCCCCTGAAGTCAACACAACGTGAAATCATTCACACCCTCCATTCCACTTGATCACCAAACGCTAGCAAAACACCCTTACGGATCCGCGCTCGCGCTGGGGATTCGATCTTTCAACAGGCAACCCGAATTTGGTACTACACGGACTGTAAATCCCGATTCGCAAGACCGAAGCTCCGTATGAAAAATTTTTTTAAAGCTGTTCGAGAATCGATCCATCTCGCCCCAGCGATCGCCTTGGCGACGCTTTGCTCGATCGGTATCGCTTTGCTCTGGGGTGGGAACATCACGGCGCTCGCCCCTGTGATCGAAATCACCCTGCGAAACGAATCGATTCAAACCTATCTTGAAAAACAAGCCGCCTCCATCGAATCGGACATCGCAGCGAAACAGGCTCTGATCCAAGACGTCAATCTTGCCCCCCTTCAACAGTCGAACATCCAAAGCGAAGTCGCCGATCTTCAAAACACACTCAAGTCCAAGAATTGGCAATTGGAATGGGCCAAAACCCTCCTCCCCAACGACCCTTTCTTGACAATCTGCTCGATCATGGGCGTCCTTGTTTGCACAACACTCCTCAAACATGTGTTGATGCTGACGAGCGACATGCTGCTGGGATACGCCTCTACCTCGATCGTTCGAGATCTGCGTCGCCGCATTTTCGCGAAATCGCTTCAGATGGACAAGGCTCAGCATCAATCTGTCGGCAACAGCACTTTGCTCGCCTCGATCACGTCTGCAACCGATGGGCTATCGGCCGGACTTCTGGCATGCTTCGGAATTTTGATCCGCGAACCGCTGCGTGTGATCTCCTGTTTGGTACTCGCTTGTCTAATCTCCTGGAGACTCCTCTTCCTTTCCGTTGTTCTCGCTCCGGTCCTGGTCGCGGTCATCGTCTACTTTAACAAAAAAATCCGCTCGATTGCAGCCTCGATCCTGGGGCGAAACGCAGGCTTCCACGAAGTCTTACTAGAAGCCCTTAACAATATCTTCACCGTCCAAGCCTTTACGATGGAGCCAAGGGAGAAGGTGCGATTCGACGAATGCACGAGAGACATGCAACGAATCGGTCTTCGCATGACCTTCTATTCGGGACTTTCCAAACCATTCACGGAGCTCGTCGGAGTCGGCATGGTGGCGATCACCGTTTGCGCTGGTGCCTATCTTGTCGTCAATCAAGAGACACACATTTTCTTTTTGAAAATCCGAGACACCCCGATCTCCGTTACCGAACTCCTCATCTTCTTCGGACTCTTGATCGGCGCGAGCGATCCGCTTCGAAAACTCTCCGGTGTTTCTATTTTGATCTATAGCGGTGCAATGGCCGCCAACATGATCTACGGCATCCTCGAATCCAAACCCAACGTACAAGATCCAGAAAGCCCTGCCCTGTTGCCGGGACGAGCGCATGCACTCTCCATTGAAAACCTTTCGTTTCATTACAACGAGTCGCACCCGATTCTCCAGAATATTCAACTCGATATCCCGTTCGGTCGGACGATCGCCCTCCTCGGGCATAACGGCAGTGGGAAATCGACGATGATCCAACTTCTCTGCCGTTACTATGATCCGACCGACGGCGCAATCACACTTGGCGGAGTCGACATTCGAAAGCTCGCACTTCGCGATTTGAGAGGTCGCATTGCGTTGGTAAGCCAAAGTACCGAACTCTTCAACCGAACGGTCATGGAAAATATCCAGTACGGCTCCCCAGACGCGACCGAGGAAGAAGTCATCGAGGCAGCCAAATTAGCCCACGCACATGACTTCATCACTGAAGCTCTAAGCGATGGATACCAAACCATCGTCGGGCAAGGTGGGCAAAAGCTCAGCGGGGGACAACGCCAACGCATCGCCCTCGCTCGAGCTATCCTGCGTAAACCTGAAATCTTGATCCTCGACGAGTCCACCAGTCAGATCGACATGGCTAGCGAAATCCAGATCCGTGAAACCCTTCAAACCATGAAGGGAAACATGACCATCATCATCATCACCCACCGCGAAGCCCTGATTGCACTCGCGGATGAGGTCTACACGCTTCAGAGAGGAAAACTGGAGTCAACACCCCATTCCCTCCAAGCGGTTGCTTAACGCTGTGTCCCGGCACGCCCCGCAATCCCAATGGGAATCGCCGCTTGGTCCAGTCGATCCGCGGATTGGATCAACAGCATCCCTAAGTTCTTGAGCTTGCGGGACACGATTCGAGTCGACTGCAGACTCAATTCTTGAGCTGCCGGCTCCCATCCGCTCAGCCGGTCATACACTCCCGCCACCATCGAACTCCAAGCAGCGGAAAACCAAGCCTCGAAGGGAGAGCCCTCAACCAACGCCTCCTCGATCAAGGTCTCCTCAACCAACACGTCCGCAACCAACGCGTCCTCGGCCAACACCTGCGGTTCCATATCTTTCTCGACACTCGATTGCACTAAGCTCGGTTGGCCGATGTCCAGCAGAAGCCCTTCGGGTGGAAACATCGGTTTCGCCGCAAAACCTTCGAGTTTGTATTCGTACCGCGGTCCGTGCGTACGCAACTCCCAAGAACGAATGTTCCAATCGGGTGCGATCCAATTTCGAAGCATCTCACTTTCGTCCGACACGAGCAGCTCCACCTCGGCATCCGCCTCCCCCTGCTCGATGTCCATGGAATCGGGCTCGCCCTCGACGACCTGGGCCAAAACAAACTCCGGTGCTACCGGCTCCACCACAGCGGGCTCAGCTCCGGGGATCGTGCAGTGCCCGAGCCCTATACACGCATCGGGTTCCTTGGACGCATCTGTGAGTGCCAACCGATCTCCTTCGAGAATCGGCGGTTGCCCGCCCACCGATTCCGCTGGTTGCTGGCAGTGGGGTTCGACAACCAAATCCGATGCCACAATTTCTCCGTCGGCACCTGACGGGATCGGGATCGAGGCGTTTGCGAAATGCGACTCAGCGAAGCAAGAGTCGAAATTGGTAACCAACGCTGGAGCTGCTACAAGAGTCGCTTCGAGATCTCCATCGCTGGTCTGTTCGGCACGGTACAGATCTTCGGTGGACGACGTATTGGCTAACTCTTCCTCGAAGACATAGACAAACAGATTCCCGTCGAGGTCCCGCTTAGGGAACGAGGCCTCCACCCATCCGTCACCGCTTGGAGCAGTCAACGACGGAGTTCCCGTTCCCACGACGAGCGCAAGTTGCGACAGGTGTCCCCTCGCTGCCCGCCCCAGTTCATATTGACGGGTTAACCATGCGCCCAAGCCGCTTCCTGTTGTTCGAAAGCCATGTATCCAAGCCGAGCAATGCAACCGAGGCAAATGATGGTGAAGTAGCGAGTAGACGACTTGCCGATCGATCTGAAAGCGATCGGCACGAATGCAATCGTCGAACTCAAACTCGCAAGCGATACCCTTGAGGGTGGTGGCGATGGGTTCACCGGAAAAGCCGGATTCCCAAGGATCGTATTCGCGATCATTGAGAAAACAGACTTGGTTCCATGGCGTGTTTTGAATCCCAGCGAATGCGATGTCTGCCGAGGTTCCTGCGATAGCAAGACTCGCAGCAAGGAGACCGCGGAGGAGCTGACGAAATTGAAGGAAACGCATGAATTGGCCTCGATACCGTTCGCAGTCGGAGGACCAACCAATAGCTGACTCAGCGCGGAGGCTGAATCAGCCATCCGTGGCCACGTCGAGTCGAACAACTAGGGAATGGGTTTTGTTTTAGGGTGGGGGCCGTCTGTCCGATCCCTTCGGACGCAACGGCAGTAAATTTGTTATCGAACCAACTAGCGTGAACATTCATCGTTACGGGTTCACAAGTCCCTATTTCTTACCCAAGCGATTGGGGTTACCCGACCCTCAAGCTTTTTGCAGAACGTAACGATTAGTCCTGTTAAGATTGTCGAATCTCCGCCATGCACCATTCCTTTCCCGAGTACACCCCTCCAACAACTCCGCCATGAAGATTTCACTTTGGCTCGCCGCTTCCATTGCCTTCATCGCGGCAACAGCGTGCTCGCCTCCATCTTGCGCTCAGTCCCGCACGCCTGAAGATGTGTCGCCACCAACTAGACTCAAGCGATTCGAGACCAGGACTCAGGCGATGGGATCGAATCTGGACATGGTTCTCTATGCAGAAAGCCTCGATGCGGCGCGTGCCGCGTTCGAAAACGCAATCGATTGCTTGGAACGTCATTCAATTCCTTTAAACCACTACGTCGCCGAGAGTGAAGTCAATCAACTGCCGTCTCTCTCGGCACGATCGCCTCGCCCGATTTCGCCGGTACTCGCACGGGCGATTGAACGCTCGCGACAATGGTTCGGATGGTCTCAAGGTGCTTTTGATTCCACGCAGCGCGAGACGATACAGCTTTGGTCTCGCGCTCGTCGTCTTAAGACTCTCCCGGATCCGGAAGCCATCCAAAAAGCGTTGCAGCGAAGTACTTGGGAAAAAATCGAATTGCGAGAGGATGCCCAAAGGTCGATGACAATCACGCACGAGGGTCCGCGGCTTTCCCTCGATGTCGGCGGGCTAGCAGTCGGGCTACTTCTCGATGACATGATGCTTGCCATTCGGGAAAGCGGCATTACCAGCGCCCTGATCAATGCAGGGGGGGACATCATCGTTAGCGATCCGCCCCCCAATCGCGAGGGCTGGAGCATTTCCGTCGCGGGTCTCCAATGGGGCGATGCTCCGCTGTTGAACGTCGAATTGCGAAACGGGGCGATCACGTCGTCAGGCGATCTGAACCAGTTCGCGATGATCGACGGGGTGCGATATGGGCACATCATCGATCCACGAAGTGGTCGGCCGGTTTCGCAACGCAGAAGCGTCACCGTCATCGCGGATCAGGCGATCGATGCGGATGCCGGCGCCACCGCTTTGGCCGCACTAGGACATGAGGAGAGCTTTCGCCTGTCTGAAAGAATGCCGATCCGGGAAGTCTACTATCTATGGCTTCCCGAAAACGAAACGAATCCTCATTTCCGAACTTGGGTGTATCCGTCTGTTAACGCGCCAACTCGCTGATCTTCGCTTTAGCAAACGATTGCCATTTCGAATCGCCAGTCGACTTGTCGAACGCGTTGCGGTGCAAGATCACGCGATACGCAAACGAGATGCTCTCTCCCGATTCGAGATGGTATCCGCCCACTTTGTCGCTGGCTGGTGGGTTATCGATTTTCGGAAAGTCCTTCACACCGAACGGGTTGTGAGCGAAAAGTCCATAGGTGCGAACGTGCCAACGTCCCTCGCTGCGATAGCTATCAGGGTGGATTAGGATTGCGATGCCGTAGGTCTTGTCATCATCGCGAAGCGTTTTCCCAGAGTAATCAACCCATTTAGCAGGGAATCCCCACGTCGCTCCATCCACACGGCCTTCGCTACTAAGGATATGTCCTCCTCGCTTGTCCGCTCGCATCGGCTCAGGAACACGAATCGCAAACATTCCCTCCTTGGTATCTCCAAAGTGCAAATCCATCTTCGCATGGAGCTGATAGAAGCAATCGATGATCCGTTCCTCGCCGTTGCCTCGAATCACGTATGTCGACTCGCAACTCGCGAGCGTGGGAACGGAATCGGAACACCCTCCCTGCAATTCCGTTGAAACAGAACTGACTTCCTTCGAGCCACCTTTCCAGAGGTGGTTCGAGCGAATAACGATTCGATCGCTATGAGCCTGAATCTCAGGATCGCCCACTTGGCAGACGGTTCCTTTTCCTTTTCCTTCGGCCCAGAGATCAAATTCGTTGATTTCTCCAAAGGTCATCCACAAGGAGCGATGGTGAGGATGGTCGTGCTCTTCATCCTTCGAATCCGGTACCATCGGGTATTCGCGCGAGAACCGCTTCGCGTCGGGTCCGATCAAGGGCCATAGAATTGGCTTCGATCCAGATCGAAAGTGATAACTGGTAACCAGGCTGCCCTGGTCGAGAACATCCACGCGCCCCGCCTTTTTCTCGATCGTATAACGCTCCTGTCCTCGGGCATGGAAGCCGACAAGACTCAACAGGGAAAACGCTAGGGCCATCAGGAGAGGAATGGAACGCGGAGATGAACGTCGAAGCAGCATGAATCTGTTCCCGGGTAGGAGGACTTGGGGAGAGGCAAAGAAGGCATTCGAGCGGAGCTTCATCGTACCTGCGGAGAGTTGACGGAACAACATGGGGGGTATGGTGACCGGCGAACGCTCCAAGGCAAAAAGAAAGGGCTGGAAAATCCAGCCCTTGCAAAACGGTTTTTGGAGACGGAACCCGAAGGTTCGATTCTCGCGCTAGCGACCGCCGAAGTACTTCTTCAACGTTTCGGAGGCGGCATCCTTGGTGTTCTTGGTTGCAGGGCCAGAGTTCATCTTGGGGAGCTTGATGGGCTCGCGTTTCTCGAACTTTCGAGGCTTCGCGTCTTCTTCATCAGACTTTTCTTCGACCTCTTCTAGCTTGCTCGCTTCTACCCGAGTCGTGTCTTCCATCGTGAACTGACGAGTGTCCTGCTCGGTTGGCACGGTGGGGACATTGCGATCGACTTGGTCGGCCTCCAAAAGCCAGGAACTGATGTCGAAACTCTCCTTGGAATCGAAGCCAGTCTGTTCGGTCATTCGCTCGGCTGCCTGCTTGACATTGGCAACCTCCGACTGCTTGGAATTGGCGATTCCGACTTCGATGCTCACCTCGAACTCAAGCTGTCCACAACGGATTTTATCTCCCGTTTTGAGGATCTTTGCTTTATCCGGGGAAAGCTGCTTGTCGTTGACGAAGGTCCCGTTGCGACTGCGAAGATCGACCAGCAACAGGCGCCCGTCTTTCTGGACGAACGCACAATGCTTACGGCTGATCGACTCGCTCTTCGGTCGAAGCTGGCAAGATTCGCTGCGGCCGATCAAGAACTTTTCGTCTTTGATAGGGATTTCCTTCCCTTCATGCGTTCCCGACAAAACCTTCAAGATAATCTGCATTGCCGTTCCTCTTTTCGCTCCCGTTTCAGCGCCCTTCAGTAGGTCCACGCCACCAAAATCGTTTCAGCGACCCGACCTATGAACGTCCATTCTACACGATACACCACGCTCTATGGCCAATCGTTTTCAATCTGGGAATCGGGCGTCATCCCACTTGCACGCGATCACTTGGTCGATACCGGCCCTCAGCCTCTCGGCCAGCCATTCTCCCCAAAATCGCCATGCAAAGTCAACAATACTATTCGCGTCGGAAGGGACCGAAGCCCGTACCCAATCCGCATCGGCTCCTTTCCCCGCGTCCTCTGACTCTAACCCGGACGCATCGGAGGAGTTTCGCGTCTGATCGAACAGCCCGTGCAAGGAAGGTGTCAACGCGGAGGCCGATAAAAGAAAACTGCCGTGCTGGAGCAAGCCCGCTGCACTGCGTCTCTGCGCGCTGCCTAATATTTTATCCTGGCCGATCAAGACATCCACAGGCGACCTGCGCATAAAGCAGAGAAAAGGCTCCGCCTGGGAAACTTTTCTCGTTCCAGCAGCGGAACAAGTGCACTGCTCCGACAACTTGGCGTCCCACCCCATTTCCCGCAATCCATTCACGATCGCAAGGTGGGTTGACCGGTAAATCGCTTCGCTGTGCCCTTTTAGTCCAAGTTCTGGACGGGACGGAATCACCAAACTATAGGTCCATTCCAGATCGTGGAGGATCGCCCCGCCACCGGTCTTGCGCCGGACTCTCGGGGCAGTCGACCATCGTTCCTCGGCAGGGATCTCCTCTTCGTCTTGAAAATGCCCAAGCGAAAGCGTCGGACTGGACCACCGATACATTCTCAGCACGACTGGAGAATGGGACTGAAGCTCCGCGAGCATCCTATTGTCGGCGTCCATATTGAACTCCCCGGACTGAGGAGAATCCCATCGCACAATACCTCGAAGCTCTTTGGCCACAGTAACCTTTCCCGCTGGTTCGCTGTCTTGGAAAGCTACCCAACCGTGGGGAATTAGTTCTGCCCACACTGTTTCTGATATGCATCCCAACTGAGCAACCGGTCCAGCTCGCTGGGGTCGGACATCTTTACCTTCATGATCCAACCGGCATCGTAAGGATCTGTGTTGAGAGTTTCCAAGTGATTTGCCAACGCGTCGTTCACCTCGACAACTTCACCTGAAACCGGGCTGTACATCGGGCTGACCGCCTTCACGCTTTCGACCTCCCCAAACTCCTCCCCGGCAGCCACCTTTTGCCCCACCTTGGGCATCGCCATGAACACCAAATCGGTCAGCTCGGCGACTGCGAATGCGGAAATCCCCACGGTCGCTAACTCGCCTTGGACCCCTGCCCACTCGTGAGACTCGCAGAATCGAAGTTGCTCTGGTTTGATCGTCATTTTGAATTCGTTCGTTTGTAAAAGGGAAGTGGGACGATGGTCGCAGGTACAATCGAACCTCGAATGTCCACCTGCAACTCCGCTCCGGGCTGAACAAGATCGGGGTGAATATACGCCATGGCAATGGGGCAATCGAGGGTCGGCGAGAAACTGCCGCTCGTTACGGCTCCAATGGTTCGAGCATCGTTATCCAGTACCGTGGCTCCCTGGCGGGCAGCCCTTTTTCCAGCCAGCTTCAATCCAACGCGCGCGGCGCCTGGACTCTGCGATTTCACCCGAGCCAGAGCCTCACTACCAATAAACTCGCGGTCTTGCAGATTGCAAGCGAATCCCAATCCGGCTTGGAAAGGATGGATGGATTCATCCAGTTCGTGACCATACAGTGGCATGCCCGCTTCAAGTCGGAGGGTATCGCGAGCGCCTAATCCAGCCGGCTTTACTCCGTGTTGACGCCCGGCCATCAAGATGTTTTCCCAAACACGCGGAGCATCTTCGCGACGCACGATCAGCTCCAAGCCGTCCTCACCGGTGTAACCTGTCCTAGACACGATGCACGGCTTGCTCATCTGATCGGTTACTTTGGCTTTGTAATACCCGAGGGTCAACGCGCTCTGGGGTAACAACGGCTTGCAAATCTCCAATGCCAATGGGCCCTGCACAGCAATCATGGCCGTGCTCTCGGTAGCGTCGAAGTATTCGACGTCCGGGAAATCGGCCAGCTGGGGCTTGATCCACTGCGAGATCTTGGCATGGTTACCGGCGTTGACAACCAACAGGAAATAAACCTTCCCACTCGGGCTCTCCAAACAACTCACGAGAACGTCGTCGAGAATCCCACCTTCTTCGTTGCACATCAAAGAATAACGGACTTGCCCCACCTGCATGTCCATCACCCGCCTGGTGAGCAACCGGTCCAGCAGTTGATCCGCCCGAGGACCATCAAACCGAAGACGCCCCATGTGCGATATGTCAAACAAACCTGCAGCCGTCCGTGTTGCGACGTGCTCCGCCACAATTCCCTCGTACTGGATGGGCATAGCATAACCCGCAAACTCCGCCATGCGAGCGCCGTGAGATTGGTGCCAAGAATGCAATGGGGTCGATGCGAGTTGGGGACTCATGAATTCAATTGCCTTTTCAACGATCGGATGGGTTTGGCGAGAAGCATAACACAGGACGATCACACCAGGCAATATGCAGCGATCCGCTACGGAGCCCGCGTCCCCACCCGCTTGAATAAGGATAAATCCAGATCCGGGTGGAATGGCGTTGAATTCGCCGGGGGACAAACGCGAGAACCAGCCCCTATCGATGTGATAAATCCCTCGTACCTGCCTACGTGCAACAGCGTCCGATCGCTTAAAAATCTCAGCCAGCGATTCGTCGGCGAAACATCATCGCCATTGGCAGGAACCCCAAAGACCTTAAGTCTCATCTTTGTTTCCCAATCCCACAAATGGATTCGAGGACCAATGCTCAACGCCAACACGGAACCGTCCGGACTCAGCGCCAAATTCTCGACATTGTCCCTGGTCGAGTGAAGGGTACCATTTGGCGACCAGTTCAGACGATCCACTTCCCTAGCTTTCTCCACATCGACAATGGATACCTCGGCCTGTCTCGCAACGAACAATCTACCATCGGGATGAAAGACACCCCTATTGCAATGAAGCGGGTACTCGACTACCCCCAATCGACTCTTTCCACGCGAGTCCCAAATCTGCAAGCGTTCGTGGTAGAACGGAATAGCAACGAGCCGGCTTCCGTCCGGACTGAAAAGAGGCTGGACGCGACGGTTTTTGACATCTCCCAAATCGACTCGTCGAACACGATCCAGGTCAAAATCCCAAAGCCATAATTGACCTCCGTCGCAACCGATCGCCAACGATTTTCCATCCGGAGAAAACGTTAGGTCCGCAATTTCGAATTCGAGCAACTCCAACTCCTTTTGGCTTTCCATCGTCGAACAGTCCAAGAGCTGGACGATTCGGTGTCGCAATTCCCCCGCGTTTCGCGCGACTGCAACCTTCTTTCCTGTCGGGCATTCCGCAAAGGGTGCGCCCGGGCTAGAGAAGAAAGGGGAATCCTTCAGAACCTCCCCACTTTCTAATTCGCTCCAGATCAATCTGCTGTGATCCCGAGACTGCGAAAGCACCAGTCGTTGGCTCGCAGCGACACCCACTGGGAGAAGGGCACTGTCCGGATTGCTGTAGCCAAAGACCGAACTCTCTGAAAGGATTTGCACCAGACAATCCTTTTCTTCAGAGGGAGTGAAAAAGACAAACATTCCTCGTTTTTCATTCCAATCACAACTCTCTAGACGATCTTCCTGCCCACGTAGTTGCCGACTGCTCTGAATAAACCAAGTTTTGGTTGCGTTAGCTCGGGTCAACCCATAAACCATCCCGCCATGCGAACCCGCTAGAAGTGCATTCCCAGAATTGAATTGCACCGTCGACATGGGCGTTGGCATGGTCATCGCATATTCCACTTCGCCGGTTTCCATCGACATGATGGTGAGTTTTGAGGCATAGTTCGTCGTCCCTAAAAATCGACTGTCAGGCGAAAAACATACACCCGTGGAATCCCCGTCTCCAACCTTATGGGACACCGTCCATTGATGCGCAGGCCAAACCAATGTCCCCTCTTTTTTTGTGGCGGCTGCGATCCATTTTCCATCGGGAGACCAAGTCAATTCTCGCACGGACGAATCGTGACTTCCTCGATCATTCATGGTTCCAATATGCCGCCAACTCAAAACTTCCCACAATTCCATCGCGCCAAAGCGGTCCCCTGAGCACAACCATTTGCTATCCGGTGACCACACCAGCGCGCTAACCGTATTCTGATGCTTTGCAAAAACGTGCACTACGGAACGGGATTCCAATCCCCAAATCCGGATGAGACCATCCTTCGCGCCAATTGCTAACCACGCACCATTGGGTGAGAAAGAGAGCGATGAGATCTCGACATCCGACACCTTGAAATCCCAAACTTTTTGGCCATTCTTACCGTCGAATAGCGTCACGTATCCGCGTTGAGAACCCATGGCAATCAAGTTACCCGATGGATGGGTCGAGCACGAACGCCAGCCGGGCGCCTGCATGAGTGGGGTTGCAAGACTAACCTTGTGATACTCATCGATCCAGTTTACGGCGAACCCTAAATGCTTGCTGTCGGTCGCCCGCTTCCAGTTTCCTAAGAAGTTCGCCACCATCGTTTGATCTCCTTGCTCGATGGCTGCGAAGGCTTCTTTGACCTCGAATGCCAACGCCCTCCTCACATTCAAAATCAACCTTGGTGACTCATTCAACAACCCAAGGTCCTTGCGCCATACCCAAACCGCACAAAGAATCCCGAAAAATAGCACCCCAACCCCCGTAGAATAGGTGATAGCCGACACGAATCGACGATCGCGATAACGCGTTGCCTCGACAGGACGCCCTTGCAACCATGCCTCCAAGTCGGCTTGCAGTGCCGACATCGATTCGTACCTTGCCTCACGCTCCTCGCGCAGCGCTTGGAATGTGATCCAACCCAACGGACCGCGAAGCCAAGTCGTCAATTCGCGGACACTCGCTCGCCTTGCCTCGGCTATGACGTCGTCTATCTGCGTACGAACATCGCGATGAGTGGGCGCATCGGCAATCGCTAACCGAGTGATGCCGCTGGCCGAACTCGATTTGGATCTCGATCCTGTCGCGATCATCACCCGCTCGTGCGAGAATCCGAATAACAACTCCAACAGAATCATCCCGAGTGAGTAAACATCCGAGCGAGGATCGACGTCCGACGCCCAACTCCGTTGCTCCGGGCTCGCGTACCGCGACGTCCCAACCCATTGGGAGGCAAAGGTCAAATGAACCGATTGATGCTGGCCTGTTGTTAACGCTTTCGCGATCCCAAAATCGATCACCTTGGGAATCGCCTCCCCTCGCTTCTGAAAAACGAGAATATTGCTTGGCTTCAAATCTCGGTGAATCACTCCTTTGTCATGCGCGTGCGAGACGGCCTGGCAAATGCGAATCGCCAGCTCTACTCGATCGCGGATCGTCAAACGCATGCGATCGCAGAAGGCATCGAGAGGTATGCCCGGCACTTGCTCCATGGCGAAATAGACATACCCATCGACAGTTGTCCCCGATTCAATAAATCGGGCGATGTGAGGATGATCGAGTCGCTCCAGTATCTGTCGCTCCAATTCAAATCGACGGATGATCTGCCTGCTATCCATCCCGGGCTTGATCACTTTGATGGCGACCCGTTGCTTTCTGTCTTCGCGATCACACGCCAGATAGACATCCCCCATCCCCCCCGAACCCAGACCCTCCAGAATTTCGAACCGCCCCACCTCCTTGCCAATTAGCCGCTGCGGAACATCCATCATCTGCCCCAGTGATGATGGCAGCGTTTCCATGAAGTCGCTCTGTAGATATCCTTCCAAAAGCGATTCCAACCACTCCCGTAATTCCGGACTCCCGGCGCAACGCTCCTTTAAAAAAGTTGTCCGCTCGGCTTCCGTTTCCAGTTGTAATAATTCTTCGAACAGCTGTTCGTCTTCGTTTCCTGGTCGCTCAGTAAGATTCATAGAACCATCTACAGTATCGCTCGACAGATGCTTAGGGCTGTCTAATTCCAATGGACTCTGGACAACAAAAACCAGCGTTTTTGCGAATGAATCATGGTATCCCAGGCATCGCTCAGATGCAATCAATCGCTCGGAAGGGGAGAAATGAATCAAGCCCGAAGGAGGTGCACTTGTTAGTTCTTTTTCAAGAGATGCTTCTCGAGAACCCTCGTCAACTCATACGCTTCGATCGGCTTGCGAAGATAGTCATCCATCCCAGCATCCAAACACTTCTCGCGATCGCCTTTAACTGCGTTCGCAGTAAGTGCTACGATCGGAAGTCTTCCGGAAAGCTCTCCTGCCTGTTCCCGGCGACGAATCTCCCTGGTTGCCGAAAATCCATCCATCTCAGGCATTTGGCAGTCCATCAATACGAGGTCATATCGTCGCTTCTCGATCGCCAACAATGCCTCGTCTCCGCTCTCCACCACGTCGCATGTGAAACCAGACAGCCTCAAAAGCTCCTTCACATACAACTGATTAATCTTATTGTCCTCCGCCACCAGAATATGAAGCGAATGCTCATTCTCGCGCGCATCGACGGGTACGATCTCGTCCGGCAAGCTCGCCTTGGCCCTTCGATCAAAGCCTTCTCGAGTAGCTGTGGAGACCAGTCGGTTTTCATCGACGATGTCAAACGGTATCTGTACCCAGAAAGTGGAGCCTACACCTAAACGGCTCGACACACCGATTTGCCCACCCATCAATTCGGTAAGACGCTGAGAAATGGAGAGCCCCAGTCCCGTTCCGCCATACCTGCGGGTTGTCGACTGGTCGGCCTGGGTGAACGGTGAAAAAATATGGGCGATTCGATTGTCCGAGATGCCAATCCCCGTGTCGGTCACCGACAGCCTTATCGTCATACTAGCCGATTGCATTTGCGTACATTCGGCTTCCACTGTGATACTCCCGTGGCTCGTGAACTTGAACGCATTTCCGATCAGATTGAGGAGCACCTGCCGAAAACGTGTCTCGTCGCATCGTACCGCATGGCGTAACTCGGGCGCGAGCTTGCACGCCAACTCGATGCCCTTCCTCTTGGCTTCGATCGAAAAGACGCCCATCGTGTCGCGAATAAGCTGGTCTAAATGACATGGATTCCAATCCAGTTCGATTTTTCCAGCTTCGATTTTTGAAATATCGAGGATGTCATTGATAAGGCTCAATAGCGTTTGACCACTGCTTGTGCTGGCATCTACATATTCCCGCTGTTGCGGAGTGAGCTGGGTTGTCTGCAGCAGTTCATTCATCCCCAGAATTCCATTGAGCGGTGTCCGAAGCTCATGACTCATGGTTGCCAGGAATTCACTTTTGGCTTGACTGGTTCGCTCCGCTTCCTCCTTCGCTTGCTGCATCATTTCGGCGCGACGAATACTCGTGACGTTCTCATGCGCGACGACCACTCTGACTGCCCCTGGACCGCTAAATCTGGATAGTCGGCACACGAACCATCTCTGTTCCGTGGGGGAGTGGCACTCGTATTCCAATGAGAATTCCGTCCTCAACCCAGCAATGATTTCTCGGATCGCGCGGTTGATCGTATTCGCTGCTTCCGGGGGATTCGATTTACTGGCTTGGCAAGTCCAGAGATAATTCGTCCCAACCCCAACTTTTGCAGGATCGCCACCATTTTGCTCTGCGAATTCTCTCCACGATTTGTTGGTTGCTAGGATCACCCCATTTTCATCGAGTATGACAACCTGCGAAGAAAGGGCATCGAGCGCCGAGCGTGCGAAACGCTCGCTCTCACGCAATGCCGCTTCAGCCCCTCGCCGTTCCGTGATATCGATAACCGATCCCACGTAGCCTACAAAATTGTTCTCATGATCGAATTGCGGCGTGCCTGTATCCAAACACCACGCGTACGATCCACCTGCGATGCGAAGACGATATTCCAGCCGAAACGGTTTGTGGAGTTCACAGGCTTCCCTGTACACTTCCTCGGACGCACGTCGATCCTCTGGATGGACCGATTCGATCCAACCGTAACCGAGTGCCGTATCCTCCATCTGACCGGTGAGAAGGAACCATTGCCGGTTCACATACGTACGAGCGAGAAATTTATCGCTAACCCATATAATGACAGGCGCAGCATCCGCCATCGTTCGGAATCGGGCTTCACTGGCTCGTAATGCTTCGTCGGCTTTCACCTGGTCGGTTACATCCCTAGCGGTACCCGATATGCGAACAGGAATCCCACTTTTCTCGGTATAGACTCGACCTGTTTCGTGAATGAACCGAATACCGTCTGGCAGAATAATTCGATACATGTGATCGAAAGGTTCTGACTTTCCTATAGCTTTCAGGATCGTATCCCGCACTCGATCTCGATCCTCCGGATGAAGGCACTTCAAATAGGAGGAGAAGGTGTTTTGAAAAGTTGCTGGATCCACCCCAAACATTTCGTGCAGCAAGTCCGACCACTCAAGTCGTCCGGTTTTCAAATCTCGAGTCCAGTACCCCAGACGGGCAATACGCACCGCCTCGGTGAGCCGAGCTTCGCTTTGACGAAGCGAGTCCGAGGTCCTCTTCCGCTCTACCGAATAACGAAGGGCGCGATCGAGGATCTCTGCATCCATCTGATTCTTAACGAGATATTCCTGAGCGCCATGCGAAACAGCTTCCAATGCAAGCCGTTCGTCCGCCTTCGCCGAAAGAACCACCACAGGTATAGAAGGGGCTTCCTGTTGAAGCCGCTGAAGCGTCTCAAGCCCCTGTGAATCGGGCAATCCAAGGTCCAAAAGGATGACATCAATGGGCCTCTCCGCAATCACCGCGAGCGCACGCCCTAACCGTTCGACGTGAGTCAAATGGAATCGATCCAAATCGATCGCTTCTCGCGTCAGCAAAGCGTCTGTTGGGCTATCTTCAACTAGAAGTAATTTCATCATCGAAATCGGCTCTGCTCAGAACTTTCCTTCCCATGCCCCGATCACCCCAATACGAACACAGACTACTTCCCAAGCTCAGGTATTAAGGCGACGGTAAACCAAAAAGTTTGAATGGAACGAATTACGTCCACGAAGGCTAAAAAGTCGACCGGCTTGACCACATAACAATTAGCATGAAGTTCGTAGGCTCGGGAAACATCCGCTCGACGCTGAGATGTCGTCAATACTACCACAGGAATCGAGCAGAGGCCCGAATCACCCTTGATTTCAGATAGCACTTCATGGCCACCCTTGCGGGGCAAATTAAGATCCAAAAGAATCAAATCGGGAGTAGGGGAGGTGTTGTATACCCCTTGCTTCCTCAAAAACGCCATGGCTTCGACACCATCCATTGCTAAATGAAGCCGGTTCTGAATGGAGGTCATGCCAAATGCCTCGCGCGTTAATAACGCATCGCTTGGACTATCTTCGACGAGAAGAATTTCTACCGCTCGCCTATCGTCTTCAAATGACATAATGTCCTCCCTCCGAGTCCGGTAACGTAAAGCAAAAAACGGATCCCGTCCCAGGTGATGACTCAATCCATATACGGCCGCCATGCCGATCCACAATCTTCTTGCAGACGGCCAGGCCTATCCCTGTCCCCGGATACTCCAACCGCGTGTGCAATCGTTGGAACAGGACAAAGACCCTCGAAAAATATTCTGGATCGATCCCTATACCGTTGTCGGCCACCGATACCTGCCATTCGGCGATAAGCTTCGATGCCTTAATACGAATATGAGGCTGTTTGCCCCCAGAAAATTTAATGGCATTCCCAATCAAGTTCTGGAATAACAATGACATTTGACTTTCGTCCGCCACCACGGTTGGAAGTGAATCGAGTTGTACGATCGCATGGGTTTCCTCGATCGATAGACGAAGGTTTTCCAATGCAGTTTGAACCGCATTCGCAAGCGGAATGCGTTGCGGGTGGCTCGTACGCTTATCCACACCCGAATACGCCAACAAATCTCGGATCAACAACTGCATTCTGCCAACACCGTCCACAGTATGTGTCATGAGCTCGCGAGCTCGCTCGTCGAGTTTGTTTCCATAGAGTTTATGAAGCAATTGAGTGCAACCTGCGACGGCTCGCAAAGGCTCTTGAAGATCGTGGGAGGCCACATATGCAAATTGCTGCAAATCGTCATTGCTCCTAGCTAAATCTTCTTGGATAAGCTTTAAGCTGGTCAAGTCAGTCATACCCCCAATCGCGCGGATCGCCTTTCCTGAGACGTCTCGGAGAAGAAGCCCGCGAGTTCTCACAAAAGAGTAGCTTCCATTTTTGCAACGATATCGAAATTCGGACGTCCAATGTTCACTCCCACTGGTTATCGACTCAAAGAGGCTCGACACGACCGCCTCCCGATCTTCTGGGTGAACCCAGTCGGTCAGAGACTCGATGGAAGACGACACTTCTGATCGCAAATGACCGAAAAGATTCTCGTAGCCATCGTTCCACCAAAGCTCGTTCGTGGCGATGTTCCAATCCCAGATTGCGTCATTCGTAGCGCGAGCTAGCAACTGAAATCGCTCTGCACTCTCTCGCACGGCTTCCTCGGCACGCTTTCGGTCCGTGCAATCCTGGAAATAAACCGCTAATCCCTCTGGCGTTGGATATGCTTTGACGGAGAACCAAGCTTGTAAGGGGGCATAGAACTCTTCAAACTCGACCGCCACCCTGGCCTGAACTGCCCGCCGAAACTTCGTTTCAAAACTGGAGCCAATCATGGAGGGGAACTCCGACCATACATTCGCACCCAACAATGATCCTCGGGTCTTCTGCAATAGATTCTCCGCCTCATTGTTCAAAAAAGTAAAACACCAACGGATATCCAGTGTGTAGAAGGCATCACTGATACTCTCCAATGTCTCCGCCAACCTGGCTTGAAGCTGTCGTTCTCGCTCCCTTGCACGCTTGGATTCGGTTACATCTTGATGTGCGCCTTGCACACGGATAACCCTTCCATCATCGCTCCTGACTGATTCGCCAATCGACCGTACCCATCGTCGATTCCCTTTCGCGGTCAGAATTTCTAACTCCAAATCAAACGGGGTTCCGTCCCTTGCACATCGCTCGAATGCTGAAAGGGCGACCTCTCGCGATTCCCATTTGTAAAATGCAATGGCCTCTCCCAAGTCTGGGGGCGATCCCCCGGCATACTCGAAGATCCCAAAAACCTCCTCCGACCAAGTTAACTTTCTTTCGGGAATCTCGACGGACCAAGCTCCCACATGGCTGACTCGCGATGCCATCCTCAAATAGTCTCGACTTTGCGTTAACTCTTGCTCCGCAGCCTTTTGACGCGTTATGTCCTCTGCCACTCCAATAAGATGGGTGCTGGTACCGTCCCCATGGCGCAACACCGAAACACCCACTCGCACCCAAACGATGGCGCCACTCTTGTGGAAGTACCTTTTTTCCAAGACGAAATGAGAAAACTTCTTGTTTAGCAAGTCGGATAAAAGTTGATGATTGTGAACCCTGTCATCGGGGTGTGTCAGAGAGACAAAATCGATTTGCATGAGCTCCTGTTCCGTGAAGCCAAGCATTCGACAATAGGCACTATTACAACGCACAAACTTTCCCGTTGTCGTCGTGACAGCGATGCCTACGGTGACATTCTCAAAAACGGCGCGAAGCTGTTCTTCGTTTGCACGCACCGCCTCCTCCGCAATCCTGCGTGCTCGCCGATTGCCGGCATCACGCACTTCGCGCTCGATCGCAGCCGGTAGACGCACCAAGTTCGATTTGATTACGTAGTCAGCAGCGCCGGCCCGCATCATTTCTACGGCAAAACCCTCGTCGATCGTTCCTGAAACTACGATCACAGGAAGGTCCGGATTCTTTTCCTGAACCAATCGCAGGGCAGAGGGAGCGTCAAATCCGGGCAGAGAATGGTCGATCAATACGACATCCCAAGGCTCTAATTCGAGAACATTCGACATTGCTAGTGCGGATTCCACTCGCAAACTCGACAGCTCCAACCGAGCGCGGCGGAGCTCTAGAAGGAGCAATTCCGTATCGTCTGCCGAATCCTCCACAATGAGCACGCGGAGCTGTTTTGTCATTTCAATACCCCAATGGCGGAGCTTCATTCAAAATCAGCCAGTAAACTTGAAGCTGACGAATTGCTTCGATAAACCCATCAAAATCGACGGGCTTCCGAACGTAACTGTTCGCTCCCAGGTTGTACCCCCTCACGACATCTTCGTCTTCTCTGGATGAAGTCAAAATGACGATGGGCAATCGCTGGGTGCGCGTGTCGGATCGGATCCGTTTCAATACCTCATGTCCATCGATCTTGGGCAATTTCAGATCGAGCAAGACGACTTGGGGCAATATCTTCGGCTCGCTCACACCATCTCCCAACAGATAGAGGAGCGCCTCTTCACCATCCCGAACAACGATCACTTCGTTTGCTAACTTGCTTTTTCGAAATGCGAGGAGCGCGAGCTCTTCATCATCGGGATTGTCTTCTACCAACAAAATGACTTTACTACTCACGGCTCCCCCCTCCTAAAGTAAACGAAAACATGGCCCACTTCCCAAGCTCGCTTTGAGCCTTTACCGTCCCTCCATGACGATGAACGACTCTCTGAACGATCGCCAATCCAACCCCCGTTCCCGGGAATTCCGCTTCGTGATGGAGCCTTTGGAAAGCACCAAATAGTTTTCCTGCATACTTTGGATCGAATCCAACACCATCGTCTCGTACAAAGTACTCCACACCCTTACCTTCGTCGCTCCGTCCGACAGTGATCGTGGCGTGGCTCTTCTTCGACGTGAACTTCCATGCGTTGTCCATCAGATTGCAAATCGCAATGCGCAATAGTCGTTCATCCCCTTCCACAATCAACTCGGACTGAATCGACATTTGGACGTTCCGCTCCGGATCTTGCCTCCTCAAGTCGTCGGCCACCTCGCAAGCGATCGAGCTCAAATCGACTAGTTCCAAGTTCATGTCAGCTCGGCCAAGTCGCGATAAATGCAGGAGATCATCAATGAGGTTTGCCATCCGTTGGCTATTAGCGCGAATGCGCTTTAAGTAATGGCGTGCTGTGTCATCCAAACGCTCCAAATACGCATCGTGTAATTCCCTCGAAAATCCGTCGATAGCTCTCAGGGGCGCTCGCAAATCATGTGATACCGAGTAACAAAATGCCTCCAGCTCCTGGTTCGCAACGACCAGCTGCGCGGTCCTCTCGCGTACCTTGTTCTCCAATTCGATGTTAAGCTGGTGGACTGCTTCGCGAGCCATTCGTTCGGCGGTCGCATCTTCCATTGCGAGTAGCACCATCGACGCGGGGTCGTCGTCCGCATAAATGCGTCGAGCATTGAGAACCAACTCCCGGCGTCCCACCCCAAGAAAATCGCGAGAGACTTCAAAGCCTTCGAAGGCTTCGCCAGTAGTCACGACCCGCAACAACATCTCTAGCAGCTCCGGAACCGCAAGTCCACCTTCCCGAAGCTCCATAAAAGAAGATCCCACAGCATCGCCTAATGCGATACCAAACGTTCCTTCAAATGCAGAATTAGCCGCTCGAACCACCAAATGAGAATCGAGAACGACGAGCGGATGGCGGACCGTTTCGACGACGCTCTGCGCGAACGATCGAAGGGGTTGCCTTGGAATCGTCATGCCATTCCCTCATTGAAAATCGAAAATCCTTTCCTGACAGCATCCACGCATCAGTGCGTCAGGATACCACAACTCCCTACCGACATGCGTCTTGGGGATATCATCCCTTCGTCGTCGACAGTGACGTAAATGGGAGTCGCCCTCCAAGGCCACTTCAAACCAGACACTCCGAATAATCGGCCCCCTCGTCGTCTCAAGCGTCAATTTTTCTCGCAGTCGATCCCTTTGCATCCATTCGAATAACCTACATTCCAACGGCCGGAATTCGATCCTTTCGTGTTTTACTCAAGGTACAAAACCGACATGCTGCACAACGCCATGCCATCCACAACCAGTCATCCCGTCTTCCATGACTCAGAGGATCGAACGGCCATCAATCTCGATATTTTGTCGAAGCATTGTCAAGGAAACATGGCATTCTCCCTCGCGCTGATGCAGGAACTGGAAAACTCGGCGGAAAACCATCTCGAGACTATTCGAAGCCACGCGGAATTCCAAAATCTAAGCGGAGTCGGTGAAGCAGCACACTCCTTGAAAGGAGCAGCAGCCATCCTCGGCGCCGAACACTTGGCAGAACTCGCAGAACGTATTGAAAGCGGATCGGCAGAAGGCAACCGCGATCGCATCAAGATCTTGATCCAAGAACTTGACGTAGAGCTATCACGATGTTTGGAACAAATCCTCCAGATTCGGACAAACGGACAAGTGTCGCCATCTGGTCCCCAATAAAGGAAACCTGGTTCCCGAAGTTTTCTCCTTCAGTCGCTGGCTGAAGCCGTTGTCAATGCCGTAGTCAATGCCCTTTTCTCTGTCGAGTAAGCAATTGTGGAAGACGCACCGCTCCGAGCCCTTATCGTCGATGACGAACCTGTAGCGCGCAGGGCCGTGACAATGGCTCTCACAAACGAAGGCTTCCTATGCGAAACCGCCATTGACGGGAACGAGGCGATCTACAAGGTCCGCGATCAAAATTTTGATTTGGTCGTTACCGATCTCCTGATGCCAAATAAACACGGGCACGCGCTCGCGGTGGATATTCTCTCGGAGTCAACCCATCGTCCCTTGATCGTTATTCACTCCAATGTGGATGAGCCGCGATTGACCAAAGATCTCATTCTTCGCGGTGTTGACGATATTATTTATAAGCCTACGAACTACTTTGCTTTTGCAGCAAAAATGAAAGGACTGGTTTGTCGACGCAAACGAATGGTTGATGAAGGCAGCTCACCGAACTCCACGAACTCTAACGAGTTTTCCGCGGGAGCATTAGTGCATGGCGCACCTGTAGCCAATTCCGCCGCTATTAGCTTGGACGAGTTCGACAAACGCCTGGGGGAGATATCGCATATTCTCCCTGTATCCAATTCAGCTCTGGAACTGTTGAAATGCGTTCGCGCGACCCAATGCGATCTTCGTTTGGTAAATCAGATCGTATCCAATGATGCCGTGCTAACCGCAGAACTTCTTCGATTAGCAAACAGCCATGCGTACAACCGAACGGGACGTCAATTCCGGGAATTGAACGAGGCCATCGCTCACGTTGGAACCAAACGACTTGGTGACATTGCCGTCGCCGTTTGCACGTTGGAAAGCATGACCGATCTTGTCTTGCCATGGCTCGATAAGGATTTAGCCAGAAGACGTAGCCTTGCCACAAACTTGGCTATCGAAGCAATCTTTCGAAATAAAACGGATACTCCGCATTATGACGCCGTTTCTTTTTGCGCGCTCATGCACCACTTGCGACACTTTGTTGTTGCGACCGCCTATGCCCCCTTGTACGAGAGTTTGGTCGCGAAGTGTCAGACGACATCGCGATCTCTCAATAGCTTGGAAAGCGAAACTTTCCCGCGACAACCAGCCGTCGCGACGGCCATTGTTCTTTCACATTGGGGGGTCCCAAATGAATTGCTGTTACCTCTGCAATACGCAGACCTCACATTCCGATCGATAGCGACGCTGCCCCGAACGATCAAATCCAGTGTCCTGCTTATGAAATCGGTCGTCTTCTTCGCAGAAATGGCTCTTGGCAATTGGATGCCTTGGGAACTCATCGACTTCCCCTCGTCACAACTTCTTCGAGAAATTAACATCCACAATCCTCAAGCGATTATTGAGGAGATTCGAGGTCGGCTGGAATCCATCAGGGAGGCTTCGTGCGATGCAATCGCTGATGCAACGGCAGCCATCCAAAAGCCCAACAGCTCGATTCCGTATTACTGCTGGGAAAAACAGGATTTTGATTTCCTTTCTGAAATCATTTCCCTGATAGGCGTGGACGTTCATCATGTCGAAGATGTGAAACAAGCGAGAAACGGCAAGATTCTGGTCAATTGCCTCCATTCCTCGACCTCGCCCCCCATTGCAGAATGGTCCTTAAATGCCAAAGAGGGTTGGTGCATGATGTGCGACCAGCGACCGACGGATGATTGGCTCCCGGTCGGAACGACAATTCCACTTCCCTCGAGCTTTCGCGCTCTTGAGCAAGCCATGGAACGCGTGCTCTCGATCTGATTCGTGAATGTGGACTCGCTCTCCTTAAAGCCCGTCTCGTCCATCTTAGACACCGTTTCACCATGTGGAATTTGAACGCCACAATGGCTCGGGCAGGCGAATTGCAATCAGCGCGGCGTGGGTATACCATTTTAGTCTGAGTTGATCTCGCCCCTCCCACCCTCGGCTCCCTTCCTTTCGCGAAGTCAAGTGACTTCACCAGGCTCGGTGAAACTCGATGACGGTTCGAATCCCTCCCTCCCTTGCGCCCCGCTGGATGGTTAGTGCGTTCGCTTTATTGGTATTCGACTGCAGCCCGTCGTGGCTCTATGCGGATGATCCCCTCTGTCCGGTCACCCGAAGCAAGGCACATGTCGAGCGATTCTTCGATGAGGAAGTCTGGCCAAAAGTTCTTGAAGCAGAGTGTTTGCAATGCCACCGGTCCGGTGGAGACGCCGAACGGACCCGATTCATTCTTCGCGATCTCCGTCTTGCATCTGCAAAGGAAAGCAGCGAATGGCTCTCCCTCAATCGCCAAACGTTGGAGCGAGCTGCCCTCTGGAAGGCAGGCGATCGGTCGCTGCTCCTCGCAAAGGTCGTTGGCGAACTGGATCATGGGGGGGAACGCGTGCTGCAGCCAGAATCCACTGGCTACCGACTCCTCGAACAGTTCGTCCGTCACGTGAACCTACCAAGCTCCGATGCGCCCATGCTACCCGAAGGTGCATTCGAACAACGTCCCTTCTACGACGGAGTTGCAATGCTAGATGATCGCCGCTTGCTACGCCGAGCGATTTTGTCGCTCGCCGGCAGGTTTCCAACCAACGAAGAATTAAAGATCGTCGACGAGCATGGTATCGATGCCTTGCCACCAATCCTGGATGCGGTCATGCGCGAAGAGTCCTTCTACAAGCGAATAGCGGAGGCATTCAACGACATCTTTTTAACCGAGGGAATCGAGGGGAACGCGGACTCCACTGTCCTCTCTTACGAGCACTTCGAAAAGACCCGTCTTTGGTATCAGAAACACGATCTGAGCCATATTACTGATGCCAAAGAACGTGAGCAAGTAGGTTACAAACTAGCCAATGAGTACCGCTCGGCTTTGCTCGGCGAACCCATGAAGCTCATCGAGTATATCCTTCGAAGCAATCGTCCATTCACCGAGATTGTGACTGCCGATTACATCATGGTCTCGCCCTACTCCTCTCGAGGTTACGGCATCTTGGAAGAAGTGAAGGACCGATTCGCTAATCCCGACGACCCCTTCGAATACATCCCGGTCAAGCTTCGGGCCCTGGTTGGACGTAATAAATCGGAGAATCAAGAATCCGCGTCTGGCAACTATCCGCATTCTGGGATCTTGAGCACATTCCAATATCTCAGCCGATACCCAACCACGGAAACAAATCGAAACCGCCTTCGGGCCAGGATGTTCTACCTGCACTTCCTGGGAGTGGACGTGCTGGAGCTTGCCGCGCGAGGATCCGATGCGGCAACCGCGACTGCGCAATTCAAAATTCCTACCATGCAAGCACCTGAGTGTGTAGTCTGCCACAAGACTCTCGATCCCGTAGCTGGTCTGTTTCAGGACTACTGGAGATTTGATGCTAACTTTGCCATCTACGGTCGCCGCAAGGAAGGTTGGTTCAGCGACATGTTCGAGGCGGGATTTGAAGGAGAAAATCTTCCGGATCAAGAGCGGTGGCGAGCCCTTGCATGGCTAGGAGAGCGAACGGTAAAGGACCCGAGATTTGCCATCGCCATGACCGAGCATGCCTACTATGTATTGACAGGCCGCCGCTTACTCCAGCCACCCAAAGATATCGACGACCCACAGTTTGCTCACCGTCGACGCGCCTATCAAGAACAGCGCAAAGAGGTCCAGACAATCGCAGCGCGTTTCACGGAAACAGGATTCCAATTCAGACAGCTTCTGACCGACTGGATATTATCGGAAACCTATCGCGCTGATGGTCTTGCGACAGTCGAACGCTCGCCAGGTAGACTCGCTGAATTAGACGATTTGGGTGTGGTGCGGCTCTTGTCCCCCGAGCAGTTAGAGCGAAAGATTGAGGCTGTATTCGGTCACCCTTGGGGACGTTTGAATGAGCAAACTGCAATGCTCTATGGTGGCATCGATTCCAAGGAAGTCACGGAAAGAGCGACCGACCCGAGCGGTGCAATGGGAGCCATCCAAAGAACCCTTGCCAACGATGTAGCGTGTCGCAATGTCGCGTTGGATTTCAGTCGTTCACCAGAAGATCGAATACTCTTTCCTAACATCGAGCCTGATCTCGTCCCGGGTTCCTCTCCGGAAACGGACCTTCGCATTCGTGAGGCAATCGTCCACTTGCATGATCGTATTTTAGGCCGCCTCGAAGAAGAGAACTCCGCCGATGTTTCACGTACCTATGCGCTGTTTCTCGGTGTGATAGAAGATGCTCGAACCCAAGGCTCGTCGGAACCGCAGGAAATATGGAGCTGTCGCCAAGGTCTAGAGAAACCGGTCCCCGATCCCCATTACACGGTGCGTGCGTGGCGCGCCGTCGTTACCTACTTGCTGCGACGGCAAGAATTCCTATATGAGTGATGTTGGTTAATATGCGTCGTGAGTTTCTCAAGTGGTGTGCCATGGCAGGACTGGGTCTTGCTACACCGATGCATTTCCCGTATCCGGTCCAAGCGGAACCGCGGGAGGAGCTTCCTGCACATGAAGGTCCTTACTACATCGTTTTCAACGCATCCGGCGGATGGGACACGACCTGTTTGATGGACCCAAAAGGAGTTGATGGAATCAACCGGTTATACACTCGTGGGGATATCCTGACGCATGGCGAACACCGCTTTGCACCTTCAGCAAAACACCAAAAGGGAGGACTTAGCAACGAGGATTTCTACTCCGCGTTTGGAAACGAATTGCTGGCGTTCAATGGATTGGATTATTCGGTCAATAACCACTCCCCCTGCTCGCGCTATATGGCGACGGGTAAGCTAGACAGTTTAGCCTATCCTACCTTTGCTGCTCTGGTAGCGGCCTGCCAAGGCCCTGGCTGCCCGCTCTCCTTCCTAACCTTTGGCAATTATTCGGCAACAGGCAATTTGGTCGCAATGTCCCGAGTGCCCTACCTTCCATCCTTGCAGCGCATTGCCAACGCAGATGCGATAGATGGCAACATCCGTTCACCGTACCACTCGGAATTCGCGCTCGATCGAATTGAGCAAGCGTTATCAGAACAACACAGTACCCGAATGTCTGAGCCGACCCTTCCGCGCCAGACGCGCGCTGAAAACATGCTCTACTCAGCCCAGGTCAATTCGAAAGCTCTTGCTCGCGTTACGCCTCACATTCCCAAAGAAGTCCCAAAGCAGAGACTGGCTCAGCAAGCCGAAATTGCCCTAGCTTCCTTCAAAGCGGGTGTGTGCGTTTCAGCGAATCTATCCATTGGACAGTTCGATAGTCATGCAAACAATGATGAAGATCAAATGAAACTAATCCCCGAATTTCTAGAAGGGATTGCCTACGTTCTGCGTCGCGCGGAGGAATTGCAGATTAGGGAAAAGTTGGTGGTCATAGCCCAAAGCGAAATGGGGAGAACGCCCACGTACAATCAAGGCAACGGAAAGGATCACTGGTCCATCGGGTCCATCCTGTTCATAGGACCAGGCATAACGGGCAACCGGGTTGTCGGTGCAACAGACGACGGCCAATTCGCGGTACCTTTGGATCCGAAGAGATTGGCTGTGGACCAGGAAAAGGGAATTAGGATACGTCCCGAGCATATCCATGAATCCCTACGACAATACGCTGGCATCAACTCCCATCCCCATTGCGAACAATTTCCCTTGGGCGTGAAGCCGGAAGAACAACTACAAGGCTTATGGGGGTAAAGAATGTCGAATAACTGGATGGACATTCACACGAAACGAATGCGTTCGCGAGTTGTGGGCTCCGCAGGCGGACTTGCCTTTATGGCGGGAGTAATCTTGGCAGGTAAAGTCATGATAATGATGGGAATGTTCGTACCGGGCAAGACGCCGAACAGCGAGATTCTGGACTACTGGATCGGATTTTTAGTGGGTGGTTGTCTCGCTGGATTCCCTGCTGCGTTTGGTGCAAGAATGCTTTTCGATCGACTTCATTCGGAATGAAGTACCGACGTTCCCAAACGGTTCCATCAGCGAGACAAACGATCGTTGTTTCGCCCAAGGACCCGTGCGTCAGCCGAACCAACAGGACTAAGCGGTGGCATGCATATTTGCATTTGAAGGGACGTCCGTTCGATTCATTTTCCCAAAGAACTTGGCTTGATGACCGTTCGGACCATCCTGGTTCAAGCATGAAGCATGATTGAGTGCAATCATGCCGGAATGAACAATTTCTTTAACTTGGATTGAAATGGATGATACGCGTTACTTCGGTGATTCTTGTCGGACTACTCATGTTCGCTTCCCCGGTCTTTTCTCAACAACCTCTCGCATCATCTCGCATGACGGTGGATGTCTTCTTATTGGGAGGTCAATCCAACATGCAAGGGGTCGGGAAGGTAAAAGAGCTTCCTGCGGATGTTCCCAAAGAAATCCCGTTCACTTTCTTTTGGAACAATGGCAGATTCGAGCCGCTCATCCTTGGGAAAACGAAGACATCTGCGAGGATTACCGATTTTGGTCCAGGGGTAGGATTTGCGTTGACGATGGCGACAGCGAATCGCCCGGTCTACTTGGTGAAATACTACGCGAGCGGAATGCCGTTGCATCAAGGCTGGGATGGAAATCGCTGGGTTGGAGAAGAACCCGCACCGGGGCGCCGTACTTTCTACCCAGGTGAAAACGACGAAGACCCGAATACTGGCACGCTTTACATCGAAATGCGAGCGATGTTCCATAAGGCTATAAGCCATTTGGTACAGGAGGGGCTGGCTCCCAATGTACGAGGTTTCCTATGGATGCAGGGCGAGCAAGATTCAAAGCACAGAACATCTGCCACCGAATACGCTTCCAGCTTGAAGCGATTGAGAAAACGACTTGCGGAAGACTTGGCCGTGAGCCAGGACTTGCCTCTTGTGTTCGGCCAAGTCCTCCCGCACGAACCACCACTGGATCGGTTTACACATCGCCGTGAAATTCGAGCTTCCATGTCTGCGTGTGCAAGTGACTCCGGCGAGCCAGAATCGATGAAGAATACAGCCATGGTGCCCACCGATGGATTCTCACTCGAAGCAGATACCGTCCACTATGACGCGCAAGGCCAGTTGAGGCTTGGAACTGAATTTGCTCAAGCAATGCGTGGCATCCTCTCAGACCTGCGCGTCGACTAAAACCAATGCAAGTTACCCTCTCCGACTCGCAGGTTGATTAAAACCAATGCAAGGTATCCTCGTAGACTCACGCGTTGTTCAAAAGCGATACGATGTATCCTCTCAAGCTCGTGCGTTGAATACCGTACTCGCGCCCCGGAATGACAAAAGGTGGGTGCTTCCTATCGGGAACGAATGCGTCTTTGCGCCTTCGCGAGAAACCTCCCCCCCCCTGTTGGATGAGCAAAAATTGTGGGTGTCTCCTATTCAACTCCCCCCTCACAAGGTGGGTACCTCTTATTGAGGTGTTGCGTCTTGGCGCCTTGGCGAGAAACCTCCCTCCCCCCCATTAGGTGGGTGCCTTCAATTTACCCCCTCTCGTTAGGTGGGTGCCCCGAATGGCACTGTAATCGATTTGCGTAAGTCGTTTCATTCAAATCGGTTATCGCCTTTATAGAGTCGCTTTTGGAGTTGTTTTCTGGGTTCGGTCATCAGCGCGTATTGGTCGCGGCGTCGCTTTACAACTCGCGGTTCAATCCGCCCCGGACGGTTGCCAACCTTACAGTTCGCAATCCGCTCGAGGAGAAATCTGGCGTAACGCTCAAGTTGCTTGCCGCGAAGATGAGCCGTCACCTCCTGCCAACTCGCTAGGATGTACTGGCTAGCACAGACGAAGCTGATCTCTCGCGGCCGCTTTCCAGAGAGCGAAGCGGCAGAGCAAATCGTTGTTCGAATCAAGTTGTAGGCAAGAAGCGTCGTCCATAACTCTCGCCTGACCATCTCGGGCGATAAGCATCTCACAAAGTTTAAATTCATAAACGTCTTGATAGAACGGATGTCAAGTTCTGCATTCCAACGAAAGCTAAACAGATCGGATATCTCCTCAGGGCAACCGCATCTTAAATGATTGCTGCGAGGCGGTTTAGGAGATAGTTTTCGTCCCAAGCCGCGCGTTTGCGTTTTTTGCGCGTGCTCTCCTTGGATGTGTCCAAGCTGAGAATATTAATTGCAAAGCGTCGAAGTAGGGCAAAGTTATCAGGGCCATGACCCTTTCGTATCCGGCTTTGATCTTCGTTGAATGTCATATCCAGCACCCAATGGAGCGAGTTCTCGATGCCCCAATGGCTTCGGACCGCACTCGCAAATCGTTTCACGCCTACTTCAAGGCTGCTCAGATAATAGCGAGTCTCAATCGTTTCCTTGCCGTTGCGAAGCGTGATGCTGTGCACTTGTCCAATTGACTTAGCGCCATCCCATGACTCTGTAAACTCCCGCAGGCAGTCAGGAATTGGGGCGTGATAGTAGTACCGTTTCTCGGTGCGACCGTGTGCTTTGTCATAAGTCTCGTGGTGCCTAACTTTGTGTTCGGCTAATCCCTGCTCATGCACGTTATCGAAGTATTCGCCCATAGCCTTCGCCAACTTAGGATGGTTGTCCTTGATTGCCAAAACGTAGTCACCTCCGTCATCAGAAATCTGCTTGGCGATTTCTTTCTGGCTTCCCATCGCATCTGTCGTGATGATGGCACCACGAAGCTCGAGTTTCTTCAGTAACTCGGGGATTGCCGTGATCTCGTTGGATTTCTCATCGACAGACTCGCAGCCGAGAACAAGCCGATTTGCAACACTCCATGCAGCAACACTGTGCAACATGTTTTTGAACGACTTCTTGTCGTGCGATCGTCGAAGGGATTTTCCATCGATCGCGATAACATTGAGTCCGTCGCTACCAAAGTCCAAGCTTTCTACCCATGCTAAAAAGGCCTCTTGAAAGGCATCCGGCTTGATCATCCGAAAAACACGGCTGATGGTGTCGTGGGACGGCACACCGTTCTTGAGTTTGATGAATTTGCGAAGCCACGACAATCGGATCTTTCCGAACAACTCGATATCTTCCCATCCATCGGCTCCACAAAGGACAGCCAGGACCGAGAGTACAAGAATATCCTTAAGGTCATGAGCCTTTGTTCGCTCAATGCGTGGATCTTCAACAAGCGACATACACTCGACGAGATTGGTTTTTGCTGCCATTCCATGGACTCCACGAAGAAGATCGGATCAACTTCTGAAATCTATTGCTGCTAGCATTTGCTTAGACAACCCCCAAACGAATAATCAAAGTTTGTACTGATGATGCGTTTGCCCTGGATATCTCCTCATAGCTAACACCCTGGTCACCCTTGTGCTCTAGCAATGTTGTCACAATGATAAACGGGCCTGATTTACGGCCCGGAGCTTCGACCGTATATCGCAACTCCCGTAGTTCGATCACGAGCGGTAAGGATTGGTACATCTCGTGGCTCATCCAGGCCGGACGAGCGGGACGATACCACTGAATCAAGTGATCTTGTTTACCCAATCGCTTTCCAGTTCGAAAATCTGTGTGTCCCTTCTTCCTGCGAAAACAAACATGAACGTTCAATTTCATGAACATCGCGATCAACCAGTAGTTACAAAAGAAGCGGTCAGCAATCACGATATCTCCCGCTGAAAAACCTTTGAGCAACCGACGCAGAAGACTGGTTTCGCCCGTTTCTTTTCCGCTGAAGGGACCGACCGTTGCATCAAGCAAACAACCTGTGGCCAACGACATCACAGCCAAGACACGAGCAATAGGAAAACCAATCCCTGGCTTTTGGGCAGTATGCTGCGGATACTCTTTCTGGTTCTTTCGCGTATCGGGCATTTTGAAAGTAAATCCATCAATAAGCTTGGCATGCATAGACTTCCAGAGCCATTTGGACTCCACCTTGGCTTCCGCTTCAGAGGCAACACCAAGGCATAGTTCTTTCAAAGCGTCCTCGGGAAGCTTTGCTCTTGCGCGACAGTAGTTCCCCGTATCGGCCCCGGGTGCTGACTTCCCGTGAAGAGTAAAGAATGCCGTAATACGAGCGACGGCGGACTGGCAAGCGGCTTCTTTCCCATCACGCATAATTTGCGACATGAACGCCCACAAGACAATTGCGGTGGAATAGATCCCATTCATCGTGCAACCGTGCTTGCGAAAAACATTTCTGATGTGCTGCTCGCAAAGAATCGATGCAAACGGCAGTCCGGGTTGCAGCAGGAAAGCCTTGATGGAATCTCCAAAGCTGAAATTGGCTTGAGATCGCCTTGGTGGTATAGAGACCAAAACAAAACCCTCCTTGGTTTATGTTTAGGCAACTTAACCAAGGAGAGACGATCAAAATCATAGCCAAGAAAATGGGTTCATAGCCAGAACAATCTTCAAGGCGAGCGAGATTCTAAAGAAAATTCCCGCTCTGTCGCTAGGGGGAACTGCGCGATCATTGGAGATTACAGTGCCATTCGTGGGTGCCTCTCATTTACCCCTCTCCAAAAAGTTCACCTATTTGGTTGCATCCCTTCCTTCAATCCCATAAGGTGATGGGATCTACACCCCGAACTTCTTGGAGAAATCCACCATGTCCAGCACGCTCCGCTGTGAGCAGTTCGTCAGCGACGAAATCTGCCTTGTTCATTGCTACCATCGCTGTGTCCGTCGTGCCTTTCTTACTGGCTTCGATCAGCTCACCCAGAAAGACTACACCCACCGCAGAGAATGGATTCGCCAGCGCCTTGAATCCCTGGCCTCTGTCTTCGGTATCGACGTTCTCCAATATGCCGTCCTATCCAATCACCTCCATGTCATCCTCCGCAATCGCCCCGATGTCGTGAAGACTTGGTCCGACGTAGAAGTCGCCACCCGCTGGCTAAGACTCTTTCCAGGCACCCGAATCCTCGATGTCTTGGCAGAGCCCAACGAGGAGGATGTCCGAAGCGCTGTAGCCAATCCCGAGAAGATCCAAGAGTATCGCAGCCGACTCTCCGATATCTCTTGGTTCATGCGTTCTCTCGCAGAAGTCATCGCCAGGCGAGCCAATGCAGAAGATGAATGCAGTGGCTGCTTCTGGGATGGCCGATTCAAAGCGAAGCGGCTTCTCGATGAAGCGGGTTTGCTGGCCTGCGCCATGTATGTGGATCTCAATGTCTTGCGCGCGAACCTGGCCGCAACAATCGAACTCTCGATGCACACGTCGGTGTTTGATCGAATCGAGGCTGCCAAGGGAGCGATGATCGAATCCTCGGCTCTGGATCGTATTCCCTTGTCCCGGGAGGAATCGATCGCGAGGAGGACCAAGATGACGCTCGAGGAGCAGAAGAAGGCTCGTAAGCCGACTGGCCCCCGTCCACTGGTCCCCCGAGACGCCTGGTTGGCCCCTCTGACGCTCGACCCCGAAGTGGACGCGTTTGATCCGCAGGCCAGCACCAATGGTCTGCGCGCCAGCAACCGAGGGTTCTTGACGATGAACCTGGAGGACTATGTGAAGTTGTTGCAATGGACTGCTAAGCAGAAGGATCATCCGCCAGGGAGCGTGTGTCGGGTTCCTGAATCCTTAGAGCCCTTGTTTACCGGCTTGGGAGTGGAACCGAGCATGTGGTGCGACTTGGTGTGGAACTACACGAAGTACTTTGGGACAAGCCGTTGTAGTGGGAATCCCAAGGCGATGATCGCCGACGCGGAGCGGACCCACAAACGCTGGAGTCGCGGCCAGCGCCAAGCTGCCGCTTGCTTCGCCTAGCGGGCAGCGCTTCGCGACAACTGGCGACCGGCAAGTAGCAAGTGGCTCCGCTAGCTCCGGTTCCCCACCTTGGAGCCTGAGCCAGAACGTCCGCTCTCCAGTCTCCCTCTCTCCCATCTCCCTCTCTTCGCCCTCCTGCATTCTCGGGTCCGGCTCGCCGCTGCGCCCATCCGAGCCCAATCCCTCTAAATTCCAGCCCCCCAGGCCACTTCCGCCCCCAACTCCACCCCAAACCCTGTCCCCCCTCCGTCCCCGTCCCCTCCAAAAGATGGGTGCCTGCTTTCGGGAACGTTTCGTTGCGTCTTGGCGCCTTTGCGAGAAACCTCCTCCCCCCCATTAGGTGGGTGCCTTCTATTGGATTAGGTGGGTGCCTACTTTCGGGAATGTGCCGCAATGGGTGGGTGCCTGGGATTTAATGGGTGGGTGCCTGGGATTTAGCGGTCTTGAGGTTGTGATTTGGACTCTTGCGAACAGACCTGTTCAAGCCATGTTCGGAAGAGCATCTCGGAGTCAAACTTTTCTTCCAAGTCCCTTCCGAAACGTTCGACGTATTCCAAAGCGAGGATTAGCGGGATGGTGTACTGCGATTTCCCCAAACACATGCTCGATAACTTCAGAAGGGAGCTAGCGGCCTTGATCTGCATCGGCAACACAGAAACAGGGCGTTCGAGCGGCGCTTCGCAGTGTACCGGGTCGGAAGTGACGAGATATTGTCTGCAAACGAAGGGACGCTGGGCGTAGACACTGCACGCGTCGTCGACAAGAAATGGACATTCCAGTCGAAGTTGGAAGTAACGATCTGTCACTCGACGGACTTCCTCCCGGCTCATGGATGAGCGATCTTGGAAGTAGATGTCTACCAATTCCGCATCCTCTAAAGCTTGCACTCTTTGCTTGAATCGGTCGCGTATCGCGTCCCTCTCCGATGGTTCCCGTTCGGCAACCCATTTCGCTAGAGCGAATGCTTCTGGAGGAGTCACTGGCACCGGTTGCGATTTGCAGCAGGCGGCGCAACCTTGGCGACAAGAGACGTCCCTCCCTTCTGAAGCGGCCTGCCGCGAGGCCACGACAATTTCCTCATCGACCACCTCACGGCAAAGGGGAAGGACTTCGTCCAATCGCGAGAGCGGAGGGGGCGAGGGCACGTCCATTTCGATCCGATTTCCAAGGATGCGCATCGATAGCTGAACCCTTGAAGACGACGAGTCTGACATCGTTTTGCTTACTTTCCAGGACAGCAGGTTCGGTCCCCCAAAACAAGGCAGCTTGTTTTTGGATTAAATATTTAATTTTCTAAAGGCAGTTGATTGCGTTTAAAACGCCAACAACGCTAGGTTATACAGCATAAGATGGGTCGTCCACGATTTCCATGGTGCTCCCGGTGGAGTCGCGGCAGACCGTATCTACCCTTGGGTTTCTTCGCTAGGCATTTTCCGCAGGAGTCGGGCCATGAAGTCCTCTACTTTCCCTCGTCGTCATTTTTGGGTTGAGCGATTGGAGGCCCGACAACTGCTCGCCTCCGATTTTCTTTTGGAAATTGACGGAATCAAAGGGGAGTCTTCCGACAACAAGTTGCCGTACGCGATCGAGCTCGATTCCTTTAGCTGGGGAAGTCACAACCCCTCCACTTCACCTGGGAGAGCACCTATCACGGAGCTCACGTCGGACGAGTTCCGGTTTGTTTCCAACTTTGGCAAAGCGTCCCCTCAACTAGCCCAATCGATTGCTCAAGGAAAGCACTTTCCCAAAGCCTCTTTGCATGTCCGCAACGCGGGTTCAGATGGGCAGAGTTACTTGAAGATCGAGCTTCAGGACGTCTTAGTATCCTCGATCTATACTCGCAGTTTGAATGAGGAGAAACCCAAAGAGGAAGTTTCGATCCAGTTTTCGAAATTGGAGCAAACCTATTCGACGATCAGTCCAGACGGGGGGGTTCGCGAGTCCGTGACTCGATCATTTGCCGTTCCCAAGAACCCGATCAAATTCGAACCAGCTGCTGCATTGCTCGAAAATGTCGCTTCGAGCAATCTCGATCAAACCGATGCATTCCTTCAAATCGATGGAATCAAAGGCGAAGTTTCCGATACCAGCGTTCGAGATGGAATTTCCATCGAATCGTTCAGTTGGGGGTTCCACTCACTCGGGCGAAGGAATCAAACGGACGCTGTGGGTATGCAGGACATGCACTTCGTGACAAGAGTTAGCAAAGCGTCTCCGACGATTCTCCAATCGGTCGCTACCGGCAAACACATTCCTCAGGCCGTTTTGGTCGTACGTCAACCGCAGGGTAATGAGTTCCTCAAGATCAAGCTGACCGATATTCTCGTGTCTTCATATCGAACTGCCGGTGATTCATCATCCGAGACGCTCGAAGAGTTCACTTTGTCGTTCAAGTCCATGGATCAAGTCGTTTCGCATCCTCGTGCGTCGGGGCAAACAAGCCAGACCGTTGCGACGAATCTTCGATCGGCAGTTCAAAGTGACGCGAGTCCATCTCCCACATTGATGGACCGTACAACTCCGGAACGAGCAGGAAGCGACTTTCTCTTGGAGATTGATGGAATCAAGGGGGAGTCCACGGATGCAAAGCACAAGGGCGCCATCCAGATCGAATCCTTTAGTTGGGGCCTTAGCCAATCGGGAGGACGGGGATCGAGCGGCAAAGTGAGCCTCCAGGATTTCCACTTCGTCTCAACGGTTAGCAAGGCCTCTCCTTCCTTGATGCAGAGCGTTGCCAAGGGAGAACACATCAAGTTTGCGACACTCTCCGCGCGGAAATCGGGCGATTCCCCACGGGAATATCTGAAGATTGAGTTGGAAGACATCCTGGTTTCCAGCTACAGCGTTTCGTCTCAAAACAATTCCTTTCCAAGTGATCGCTACTCTCTGAACTTTACGAAGATCAAATTCGATTACCAACCCGTTTCCAGTTCAAAGGTAGACGCACGACCGACCAGCATGACATGGACGGTCCCTGCGTCCGCTGGAACGATGGACGAAGCACCCATCAGGCTTGCTCGAAACCAGGAGACCGAGCGAGCAGCCTTCGACGCGTTTCTCGAGATCGATGGAATCAAAGGGGAATCGAGCAATTCGAAGCACAAAGGTGAAATCGATGTGTTGTCATTTAGTTGGGGTTTGAGCCAGTCAGGTTCTGGTGGAGCCGTCGGCCGGTCTGGAAAAGTAGCCTTTCAAGACTTCCATTTCGTATCGCCGACTGGCCCCTTGTCCCCGCTTTTTGTGAATGCAGTAGCCGACGCGCCGGTTCGCGGGAAGCACATTTCCAAGGCCGTCTTGTTCGTTCGCAAGAGCGGTAGCGAATCGGGATACATCAAATGGGAATTGAATGGCGCCGACGTAAGCCACTACGAGATGAGAGCGTTAAACCACACGCAGCCGATCGAGGAAGTGGGCCTCCAATTCGATAACATTCGCATGGAGCAAAGCGGATCCCAAGATGCCACCGGAACCCCCACCCAGAACGATCAGCTGGTTTCGGTAAGACCTCGCGACACCGTTATTGCAGGCGATCGCTTGCTCGGGGTTACGGAAGCACCGGCCTCGGCCGTCGACTACTTGCTGGAGATTGAAGGGATCAAAGGAGAATCGTCCGACTCCCGACACAAAGGGAGCATTAGTATCGATTCCTTTAGTTGGGGTATGTCGAATCCTCAAATGACGGGCGGCAGCGGCGGCAAGGTGGTTTTACAGGACTTTCATTTCGTTCGCCCCACAGACTCGAGTAGCGCAGAGGTCTTCCGAGCACTTGCTCAAGGCAAACACTTCAGCAAAGCCGTGCTCACGGTAAGAAAATCATCCGAGCGGCCTTATGAGTATTTGAAATGGGAAATGAAAGACCTCCTTGTTTCCTCGTACCGTTCCAGTGGACAAGTCGATACGCTTCCTCAAGAAGAGTTCTCTCTCAATTTTGGAACTTTGCGGGGACAAGTCAGTTCGCAGTCGGACTCGGGAACTCCGAAATCCACGCAAGGATCGTTCGACGTGTCGCAGCTACCAGGCCGGGTTGTCATCGTACCCAACTCTGATTTACTCCTTCAAACGACTCCGTCACCTGCCAAGAGTTCCTATTTCTTGAAGCTCGACACGATCTCCTCGGATTCCGTCACCAAGGACCACAAACATTGGATCCCGTTAGATCGATTTAGTTGGAGCGCATCGCGTGAAGTCGAAGACACGAAGGAACGAGAATTTGGCGAGCTGCAATGGAGCCAATTTGAATTCCAGAGCCAAGCCGAACGAAGCTCTCCTTCCCTGATGAGTTTGATGGGTGAGCGACGCCCGCAAGGAGGGGCACAACTGGAGATCGTTCTAGGAGAGGGACGCCAACAGCCCTATCTGCAATACAAGCTTACCGACGTTCTCGTTTCTAGCTACTCCATTTCCTCTACAGGGGGCGGAGCACCTGAAATCGCTTCCGGGCTCCGTACTACTGGAGTGTCTTGGGATTGGGATTCTCCGCCCAATGGGCGTCTCCAATTAGCAATGATCGCTCGCCAGGATAACGACCACTCCGATTCCGACGAAGAAGATTTCTACGTGCAATCCGAACAACCGTTTGCCCCTAAGGTTGCCGATCTGAACTATGCTGCCTTTCCGATCGAATCGCCCGAGAGCGCAGTCGGAACGCCGTCGACTAAGAGTACGGACAAAGAATCCTCAGCGGACGAGGAGGCTACCATTCATGAATTTTTCAAGAGCTTTCGCTAACGAAAGCTCGACAACGTGGCGAATCAAACTCGGATCTTTGACAGGTTCGCCTTTCTGATAGAGGTTTACCTCACCCTGAAGAACTCGATTCACTATGATCTCCACCAGTTGAGGCAACTCATTCATGCCATCAAGTTGACTGAGAACAAACGATTCAAACTCGTTTAGCTCGATCACTTGATGCATGCGATTCACGACAGGTTCGTTGCGTCCTGCCTGCCATCTAGCAAGCGGTGAAGCGAGAGGATTTGGGCTTTGAACTCTTGGTTTTTCCGGCTCGAATTCGTGAAGTTCGACAAGGTCGCTTCGGTAACAGCGGAGGAGAGCATGCGCCAGAAACTCGACATCTCGCAGCCGCTCAACAGCGTCGTCCGTGCGCTTCAATCGCGCGGACGCTTTCGCATGCAGTTCGTCAAAGGCTAACGAGTTTGGCCAACCTTCAGACAATTCCACTAAAGCGGATTTGAGCAGTGGGTGGCTTGTAGTTAAGCTCTCCCCACGCATCCCTTCGAATGTTTCCGCCTGCTCGCAATCGAGCGATTCCAGCGGTTCAAGACGCTTGGAAAAGCCACGAATCCGCATCTGCCTAATGTGTACCTGCGATGGTTCCGAGAGAATCTGTTGTCCAGCATGACACAGAAGGGTTTTTCGAAAGGTTCCATTCAATAGGAAGTCGATTCTTTGTTCGTAATCGATTCTATCGCGTGACATGCGATGAAGGTCTGCTTTCAATTCATCCGTGAAATTGGACTCTTCTGGACGATCTCCAGCTTCGGTCAAATACTGCAGTCCGTGCGATGCCGCGCAGGCCATAAATTCATGAAAGTAAACCGGCTGATTCAACTCTTCAAGATGTTCGTGAAAGAGATAGGTATCCGGCGTGCGATTGAGGATATCGCGTTCGCGTTCGAGAATCCTGGCATAGAGATTGTTCGACTCGGGGGAATGGCTAATGAGAAAATCTAAAAACCTTCGAGCTCGATGGACTTGGTCCTGCGGACTGCCCGTGTCGGTAGCTTGGTAGCACAACATCTCTCGAACCAGTCCGCGAAGGTGCCATCCTGGAAAGATGTTGTAGCTCACATAGGCGACACCGTTCGCGACCAAGTGCTTTTTTATCGTTTCCAGAATTTTGCGCTGTAACGAGGCCGACACCCACGAATAAACTCCGTGGCAAAGGATGTAATCAAATTGACCCAAGTCATGGGGTAAGTCAGCGAACGATTTGGCGAGTAGATGGACATTGTTCAATCCGACGGTTTCGGCAATCGCACGTCCCTCCTCGATTTGTCGTTCCGCATAGTCGATGCCAACGCAGGTCGCGTTCGGGAGGATGGACGCAAGAGAAAGCAGGTTCGTCCCATTGCCACACCCTAACTCAAGTATTCGAGCAGAATCGACGGCTGGCGGTCGAAGTCCATATAGCTTCGCCCTGCAGGCTAAATTGTCGGGATGCGTGTCCTGCACTGGGTGACATGAGTAGGGGAGCTCGTCGTAACTGTTCGCGAATGGCATATACGAATTCTCAACTCCAACCTAAGTAAGCCGAGGGATTATCTCATCTTCTCCATAAGGTAAGCATAACCGAAATCGGCGCTGATCAGCGAAGCCGCCACATGCGGGTCCGGAATTATCCTTTGCACGACCGTCTCTCGCGCGCGAGCAGCCCCAGTGTGAGGCTGTCTATTCGACGACGCAGACTACGATACAGACCAAGATGGGAGTGGAACCAATCTCTCCCTTCGACGCGAGGGAGCACTCCTACGGCTAACTTTGCTACTGCTGACTGTGTAACCCGGAAGGCGGAATAGGTAATAAGATTTCACCTCTCCCATCCACTTGAAGATCCCCTAGCATGCGATGAACCCAACGAGTATTGGGGACTGCGAGGCGACGGTGCCCTTCGTATCCCCATCGTGCGAGATCGCGTTGTACTTGGGTTTCCATCGATTGAAGATGCTTCCAAAGCAATGCCAGAAAACTCAACTCAAAAGGTCTTGGATTGGTGAACAATCCTTGGAGAGATCGGGACACCCCATTATCGGGATTCTCGTTTTGCACCCTTGGCTGCAAACGGGTCGCGAACAAAGTGCCTCGTCTCATTCCTAGACAACAGGATGCACCCACTTCTCCTTGGCAGACGACCGTTCCTGCGATCATTTGATGGCAAGCGTATGCACCAATGTTCCCTGCAACGAACACTGTGCCTCTACGCATCCGCTCGCACAAGCGATCACCGACCGAACCGTAGACCAAAACATCGCCCCCTTCCATACCTTTAAGCCGGCCTGCGGAGGGACCAGCGAGCCGATTGCCGCAATTGCCAAATATACAAAGCGTGCCGCGTTTCATGTCTTCGGCGACGTAATTGCCCGCTTCACCCAACACATAGATCGCCCCACCATTCAGCTGTTTTCCGATCCCATCACCTGCGTTTCCGTCGATGATCAAACAGGTATTCTGCAATCGGGCACCCATGCGCAGTGCGCGAGAAAAGTCCCCTCGGGCCATCACGGTCGGTAACGCTATGCCTTCTACATTCGAATGAAGTCTAGAAATTCGCACGAGATCCCCAAGCGGTGTCGAACGACCTTCGACCGACACGCGGAACAAGGCAGCTTGCTTCGGATCGGCCTTTGCCAATTCGTCGAAGGACAAGTTTTGCATGTCGACCCAGAGCGGGTTCGGCGTCTTCCATTCCAAGAGGAGTGACATGATTTAGCCGCGGCTTTCAGTCGATGAGTTTGGCATGAGACCAGAGACTGGGATTTTCATGAACAGGCATCCGCGAACTGCGGGCCACGTGGAGCTCATTTTCATTCGGTCGATGGCAACTGAAATGCATCGACAAATCTGGAAACACGATAGGGCTGTAACCAAAGAGGCCATGTGCAGGAATAAAAATCTTGGATCGGGTCATCGCCCCATTGATCAACGCGACTTCCCCACATCCCATTGGGGTTCCTACCGCAGGAGATTGATCTTTGGATCTCGCAATGGCGGCAATGCGAAACGAGATGGAGTACAAAGGCTTGTCCTTCGTCGGAACGAATGAATGGCCTAAGAAGTGCACACAGTGGGAGTTTGCTCGTTGAATGCCCGGTGCGTGTCTTGTGTTCAAAAAGATGCGGTAGATGATCAAGGGTTTTGGGCCCTCGGCCGAATGGGAGGGGGATGGTGAATTCGGTTTTTGGTTTTGCTGGTCCGGAATCTCCATTTGAAAAAACAGGCCGCGTTCGTGCCACGCGGCCCGAAGCCGCATTGGAATCTCAGGATCTGAGAGTGATACAAGGTCAGGTAGTTCGTATCTTTCCCCTAGCTCCCACGTCAGATCATCGAGGAGTCCCGTTTTACTGAGCGTGACATCGAATCGAGAAACTGGAAATCCGAGATCGAACAACCACGTTGGATCTCCAAGCTTTTCTGCTATTCCCATCTCGATAACTCTCCGTTGCCGAACTTTTTGCGAACCATCGATTTCCGCCGTGTTCGTTGTTACTTGGGGTGTGCTTCCTGAATTTTGAAATGGAGCATCAGGAATGTGTCATAGGCGGCATGAGCGATGATGGGAATAAAAAGATTTCGGCTCCAATAGAAGCTCAGTCCTAAGACAAACCCCAGCAGCGTAGCCAAAACGATATAGCCCTTGGATAAAGGATGCGCTAAGCCGAAGAAAACGGCAGCGGTGGCAATAGCAATGTAAGATCCGGTGACTCCCCAGTCCTGAAACAAATCCTCTATCCACCCTTGCAACCAACCTCGAAACAACAATTCTTCCCCTACTCCGGCGGCTAGCGACAAGGCAATGATATGAACAATCCCCGCACCGGCGAGGAGGTCTCTCAGATGCCTTTCTCCCATTTCGGAGGCCTTTCTCAGCCATTGGAAATCCAACTTTTCCAAGAAAAGGATAGCACCTGTCATCGCGCCTCCCAGCAGGATGCCCCATCCAAAGCCGTGCAGCAATCGAGCCCCTTCGCTCAGTTTGGGCATATGCTCGTGGGGAGGCGAGCCAAGCCAATATCCAAGCGCTACGGCGAATAGCCCGAGTGTTAGCTCGAAGAGAGAAGCCCAAAAAATGTGACTGTCTTTGACCATCTTTTGGGGAGGAAGTAGGTAGGCGGATTTGGACAACGAGCGGGGAAGCTATTGAAATTGTTCGTTTCGCGACTGCGAAATACTCGGCAGAACATCGTACTCGGAGTCGACGAAGAGGCATAGAACCCCAGCCATTGGTAAAGAAAACTCCCGATCGGTAGATCGATCCAGGGAAATTCGGCTTCGGTTCTTGCTTCACCACCGTCGAACGACGTACATTGAGGCTTGTTTGCCCACACTCCATTTCTGTTCCATTAGGGTTATCCCATGAATACGTTGCGTGGTTGGCTTGCATCTACTCTGTTAGGTGCAACGATTGTTTTCTCCTCTCCAACCATTTCCGCAGCCCAAGAATCCGAGAAGCCGGATCCTGCCCGAGCTGTGATGGAATTGATTCAGAAGAAAGAGTTCGCTGAAGCGTCGAAAGCGATCAAGGAACTCGAAGCGACTCAACCGAAGTTGCCTGCCTTAAGAACACTGAAGGTACAGTGGCTCGCTTCCCTCCGAACCGGTTCTCCCGAAGGAATCGATGCTGCAGCCGAAGCCAAAGCGATGCTGGAAGCGACGCGGAAAGCTGCGATGGAAGATCCCGATCGCATTGCAGAGCTTGCAGGCATCGCAAACTTTGCATTGCCCGTCATCTCGCAATTCGGATCCTCCGAGGACGCAATTAGCGAGGCCAAGGCGACGTTGGCCCTGGTGGATACTCCAGAATTCTTCAAGCGAGGTGTACAAGGGTATACCACGCTGCGCCGCACGCTGGCGACTACGCTTCGACAGAGCGGTAGCAATGAAGAAGCAGCGAAGGTGATGATCGAAACCATCAATCGTTTGGAAACTTTCCTAAAGGAAGCGCCCGATACCAAGTTACTTCCCTCGACGTTGCTTAACACCATGGTGGTTTCGCTCAGTTTCCTCCCCGATGCGGATCGCGAGGCAATGCAAACCAAAGCAATGGGGCTCGCAGAAAGGTTGCTTGTCGAATCCCCATCCGCGGAATCGATTACTGCGTTCACCAATACTTATGGTTCGTTGATCAGTTCGATCTCTCGCGACACACCAGAAGTTGCAGGTGAATTGCTCAAAAAGGCCATCAAGTCGCTGGAGGACGTTGCAGCGAGCGACGAATCGCTTGAGAAATCCGCCACAACCAGTGCGACCTCGCTCAAACGAATTGAACGAAGTATTGAAGCGGCTCTCAAGCAGAAAGAGATGATTGGCAAAGCTGCGCCCGCATTTGATCCGATGAAATGGGTGAATGGCGAAGCAATTGGCCAAGAAGAACTCAAGGGCAAAGTCGTCTTGCTCGACTTTTGGGCTGTTTGGTGCGGTCCTTGCATCGCTACCTTCCCAGAGCTTATCAAATGGCATGAAGAGTTCTCGGAGAAAGGATTGGTTATCATCGGCGTGACCCATGAATATGGATACGTCTGGGATGAAGAAACGGAAAAGGCAAAGCGAGCGATGGATCCGACGAGTGTAACTCTCGAGGATGAGCTGGCGATGCTCGACAAGTTCATCAAATTCCACAAACTGCAACATCGGACCATGGTCACTCCGAAAGACAGTGAGATGTCCAACAACTACGGAGTTACCGGCATCCCTCACGTCGCCGTATTGGATCAAGACGGAAAAGTACAGCTGATTCAAATCGGATCCGGGCCCCAATCGGCTGCTAGGATCGAAGCGAAAATCAAAGAGCTTCTGAAACTCTAACGAGAGGAATTTCGATCGACCCAACTGGATCGATCAGCGCAAGCCAGCTTCCGGCAACCGTCGACAGGCTCGACGCCATCGCCGGGACTGGCTTTTCGTATCCTAGGTAAAATGCATTTCTTTTTATCTCCATTTGGCAGCTCGGGGGATGTATTCCCGATGCTGGGCTTAGCCGTCGAGCTGCAACGGAGGGGTGCGCGAGTCACGGTAGCCACCAACCCGCATTTTGAGTCGCGAATCCGGGGAAATGACATCGCGTTTCACCCGATCGGCACCGAAGAGGATTACCGTCGAATTGCGTCGCATCCCGATTTGTGGCATCCCCGCCGCTCTTTCGGATACCTCTTTGAAAACCTAAAGCCTTTCATCCCACCACAATACGAGTTCTTTGCGAGAGCGAGCCAAGAGGACGGCGCGATCGGCATTGTCAACTGTTTCGGATTTGGTGGGTTGGCGGCGATGGAGAAGTTCCACTTTCCGGTCTACACGCTCCATCTGCAACCTGCCGTTTTGTGGAGCGATTTAAACCCTCCTAAAATGCCGAACCTCCATGGCCCCAAGTGGATGAGGCGGCTCCTTTTCCGCATCGGCGAACGGTTTGTCTTGGATCGAACGGCATGTCCCTTTCTCAACCGCTGGAGGGCAAGCCTCGGATTGCCCCCGATCCGGCAACTCACGCGAGCTTGGAACTCATCGCGAGGGACACTGTGTCTTTTTCCTGATTGGTATGCACCTCTGCAAGACGACTGGCCGAAACCATGCTTGCAAACCGACTTCCCTCTTTGGAATCACGCCAGCGACCAGCCGCTCCCAGAAGTGCTCCAACGCTTTCTGGAACAAGGCGATGCACCGATTGTCTTCACACCTGGGTCAGCCAACCGGCATGGTGCCAATTTTTTCCGTGTCGCGATGGACTCGATAGTACGGATGGGAAAGCGAGCGATATTTCTTACCGAGTATCGCGAGCAAATTCCGTCCCCCCTACCCGATTCGATTCTTTGGGTCCCCTATGTCGCGTTAGACCAAATACTGCCGCGAGCTGCCGCATTCGTTCACCATGGTGGCATCGGATCCGCTTCTCAAGCTTTATTAGCGTCGATCCCTCAGGTCATCATGCCACTGGCTCATGATCAATTTGATAACGCTGAAAGATTGGAACGACTTGGGGTCGCCTACTCATTACCACCGAATCGTTTTCGAACGGGTCGACTGATCACCATTCTGGAGACCTTGCTGCGCGATCCCGCCGTTCCCGCCCGTTGTCAGGAATTGACCTCCCGCATGGAAAAGGGTCGCGGGCTGCGGGAACTGGCACGCCTCCTATGCGAGGATCGAGGACGGTCCTTGCCTGGCGACTAGGCCGATCCGAGCTTGTTACAAGTCCGTTACGGTCGGACGCATCTCGATTCGTAGGATAGATCGAATCGCCGAACGAATGAGTTCGCGTGTTCCGTTTCTATCAGCAGGATCGTCGTAATGAATATCGCATCGGACACTTTTCGCCGCGTGAGAGTTGCTATCGCAATCGTTTGCCTCTTCTTCTCCGGCATGGGCTCTTCCCGTTTAATCCATGCGGACGAATCGAAACAAGGGGAAAGCAATCCTTACGTTTGGAAGCCGAAGACCAAGTCCGTCTCGGTTTTTAAAAATGGATTCGGATTCTTCACGCGCGAGGGTGAAGTGGAACTGCAGGAGGGCTGGGGGCATGCAAGCGATGTTCCACCTGCAGCGTTTGGTACACTCGCAATCTACTCGGCCCAACCCGAACAACTGGTGGATATTGTAGGAGTCGGAAACGGTGAGCTCATCGAGTTCGACAGAATCCCCTCGGCAGAGCGTGAATCGCGGCGAAAGGAGGTTCTAGAAGCATCCTTGTCGATGGACGTCAAATTGGCACATCGCGCGGGTGCTCCACAACAGGAGACCGTTGGAATTCTGAGGGCCCTCAGCGGTGGATATGCTGTCGTCGAACAGGCTACCGGCGCCGCCGCCATACCGGTCCAAGACATCACATCGTTGCAACGTATGGATCTTCCCCTTCGATTCCACGCAGTGGAGGAGGGAGGTGCTGCGGCCCGCCGAGTTGCCTTGAACATGGCCTATCTTCGCAGCGGAATCGTCTGGATCCCCGAGTACACATTGAAGATTGTCGACGAAACGACAGCCGAACTTACCTTGCGCGGTACCTTGGTCAATGAAGCGGAAGACTTGATCGATTGCGACGTGCATTTTGTCGTGGGGGTTCCGCACTTTGTCCATTCCGACATGCTATCCCCGGTCGCGGTTGGTCAAGTTCTACGGAGCATTGGTTCGGCAATTCCCTCATCAGGGGTTCCGCTTCAAAACATGGCACAGGTCATGAATCGCGCTGTGATTTCGAATGATCTTCAAAATGGCCGCGGGCAATCCTTGCCCTCCAGCAGCGTCCCCTCCGCATCCTTCCGCGAGTTGCTAGGAACGCTTCCCCCCTCGGATGCGGCCGGTGCTGGGGATTACAGCGTCTATAGCAAACAGCATGTCACCGTGCGGAAAGGGGAGCGCGCCGTGATCACTCTGATGTCCAAACGCATCAACTACGGGCACCAATATGCGTGGGAAGCAGGTTCAGCAGGAACCAACGGTGACAATCCCACCTCCGATTTGGTGCATCGATTGGTTTTGCAAAACTCCACCGAGACACCTTGGACAACAGGCCCCTGTCTAGCACTCTCGGGCAACCAACCCCTCAGCGAAGACATTCTCCGCTACACTCCCGTTCGGGCCAAGGGAGAGTTAACTGTCACTACTGCGATCAATATCGCCAAATCGATCCAAGAATCCGAAATCGATCGCAAACTCAAAGCGCATGAACCCCAGCCTCACTCGTTTTTGGATCTGGTCACTTTGAAAGGGAAGATTCAGCTCAAGAGCTTTGAATCGAAACCTGTCAAGATTCGGATAAGCAAATCGGTACAGGGGAGACCTTTGGAATCCAGCGACGACGGCTCAATTCGCATCGATTCGGAGAAGCTTCGTTTGGTTGAGAGAGCTGGCACGATAGAATGGAACATCGAACTCCAACCGGGTATGACTACGGATTTGTCATATACTTATGAGAGATTCGTATCGTCGCATTAATCGAAGTCTTGTTGATCCGACTCCTAGACGCGAATGAGGACCCATGCGCTCTGAGAAAACCATATTGGTCGTCGAAGATGATCACGGCATTCGCCGCGCTGTTGTCGATGCGTTACTTTTGACGGGCTATTCGGTGCTTGAGACCGCGAACGCAACCGAAGCCAAACAGTTAGCCAAGAATGGCGATATCGATCTGATGTTACTTGATCTGGTGTTGCCTGGAGCGGATGGCAGGAACATTCTTCGGCAACTGAGAAGGGAAGGAATGACACTACCGGTGATCATCTTAACCGCTTGCGGGTTTGAATCGGATCGTATCGAAGGGCTTCGAGAAGGTGCCGACGATTACATTGTCAAGCCTTTTAGCGTGAGAGAGCTGTTAGCACGGATCGAGGCAGTCTTACGACGTTCACCTCAACGCCCCATGTCGGTTTCGTCGTTTTCGTTTTCGGAAGGAACGATCGATTTCGAGCGGAGAGAAATCGTATTTCGTACTGGGATTCGAGAAGAACTCTCGGAGAAAGAAGCCGAGTTGCTGCTCTATCTGGTCCGGCATTGTGGGAGAGCTCTATCACGCGATGAGTTACTCCAAGGCGTTTGGAAGCTGTCTCCTACAGGAGTTCCTACCCGAACGATTGATATGCACATCGCACGACTCCGCGACAAACTGGGAGACGATCCCACTTCTCCGTCCATCATCTTGACCGTTCGCGGACGTGGGTACATGTTCCAGTCCTTGGGATCTCCTGCCCCCTCGGAGGAAGCGTCCGGATGAAACACCGCAGTGTACTGTTGTGGGGAGGATTTTCCGTATTCTGCGGGCTCGCACTGTTCGGCGCGGTCGCCTTGACTCGAACGGTTCTCGAATTGGATCGGAGGGAGCAGCAAGCAAAAACCGAAGCACAGTTGGAAGAGAACATTCGATTGAGCCTCTGGCGGTTGGACTCCCTGCTTGCCCCACTTCTTTCCTCGCTCGCCGTCGCGGGTGAAACAACACTTTCTGAAAGTCACTCCGCAACAGGGTCACCTGACTCTGCTGCATCGTGCGATCCCGTATCGATTCAAGAGATACCGATTCGTGCGCGGCGGGTGGTGAAAGAAGAGGCGCCCGCTCCGCGCGAGCAAGATCCGAACGAGAGCTCTCCCCATTCGCTGACTTCATTGCGAAACAGGATGAGAGAGTATGCTCGATTTCGTTCGCGGGTGATTCCGCCAGGAGACGGGAATGCAGAGGAAGAATTGCAGCAACTAGCCATGAATGGACAGACGCGTTCGTTTGCGGCGAATGAATTCTCGCAGCGCGCTCAGAATTTTACGCGAGGTAATTCAATCCTCATCGAAAACTCCATTCGGAACGGCAGAAACGGCGTCACGGAACCAGGCTGGGGTATTCCATTCACCCCGATTTGGTCCCAAGGCGAATTGCTTCTCGTTCGCGAGATCGAGGAGGGCGTCCCGGCCGTGCAGGTCTGTGTTTTAGACTGGCCGAAACTCCAATCCGATTTACAGCAGCTCATTCGGGATCTTTTGCCCGAGGCGTCGCTTCTCGCTGTTGACCCATTGCCGAAGGAAGGAAGTCCCGACATGCTCGTGACGCTTCCGGTCATCGTGGTTCCAGGGAACCGCGTCGGTGAACTCGCGGGTATCTCGCCACCGCGCGACATCTCTGTGCCACTCGTACTGGCATCCCTTTGGATCGGAATCGGAGTTGCCCTAGCGGGGACAGGCATCATCCTTTTCAGCTTGCTTAGGCTCAGTAATCGACGGGAGCAGTTTGTGGCTGCGGTCACGCACGAATTGCGAACCCCACTAACAACTCTCAAGCTTTATTCCGAGATGTTGAATGAAGGAATGGTACGTGACGAATCGACGAAGCGAGAATATTTGAAGACGCTGGCGGGTGAAATCGATCGCATCGAACATCTAGTCGAAAACGTCTTTGCCTATGCTAGGCTCCGTTTATCGCGACGGGAAATACCGGTTGAATCGTTTCTATTGAAGGACTTTTTGGACGCGTTAGAAGAATCTCTTCAGCGAATGTGCAGGAGGGGAGATATCGGTCTCGAAATCCGTACAGACGACACCCTCAAGCTGCGAGTGCAGGGCAATCGCTCCGCTATATCCCAGATCCTTGTTAATCTCGTCGATAATGCTTGCAAATACGCATCCAATGTCCCAAACGCTCGGGTGCAATTATTTGTCATTCCACCTGCACCGGGGGAGGCGCGGGCAACAATTCGAGTTACTGACAACGGGCCAGGATTTCCAAAAGGAAGCCGCTGGTGGAAGCCGTTTTCTAAATCGGTGGAAGAAGCCGCTGATACAGCTCCGGGGATTGGTATCGGTTTATCGATTTGCCGAGGCCTGGCACAGCAGCAGGGGGGCGACCTCCGCATCTCCTCGGGGTCTGTGGGTACAAGCATCGACTTGATGCTACCTATTGCAACGACGACCTAGCCAGCAAGACGGATTGTGTCATCGTGAATGCACAAGCCAGAATAAACAGGGCGATAGGAATCGCTTCCAGCCCGAACGCCACAGCGATCGAAGAAATCAGCCCTGGCAGGACTACAATCCCGATCGCCGCCGAACTGACTTGAAAGCCGATAGCTTGTGCGGCTCGATCGCTTCGAACCGTGGCGGGAGTTAATCCTATCCAGGTGGGAAACATGGGTGCGATCCAAGCGCCCAGCAACACCGCTGCGATTTGATCGGCGAACGCAAAAGGTGGGAAGGCGATTCCTGCAGCAAGAATAGGACTGATGACTCCCGATGCGGTAAGAATCTGCTTGCTCGACCACACAGTCGTGAGTTGTCCCATGATGAATCGGCTCAATGTGAATGCGATCCAATAGCCAGTTACCGCGCCACCAGCCACACTTGCCGATACACCTCTCCCCTCGGTCCAAAGAGTGAACAGGAGTTGCCCCACCGTCGATTCCATTCCGGTGTAGACAAAGAAAAGAAAACACTGGCCGAGGACTTGTTTGTCCAGGAACGCGGTAAGAAAGGAAGCATGCTGCGGTTGATTCTCGATGGCTTCGTCGTCCGATTCTTTCCATTCCCGTCGAGTCCACCAAATCAACAAAGTCGTATTGGCCAATAGGAATGCCACGATCGCGTAGCCCCAACGCCACGAGAAACCCGATACGATCACCCAAGTCATCAGCAACGGTCCGATGCAGGCCCCGATCCCCCAACATCCGTGAAGCCAGTTGACCATCCGAATGGAGAATCGATGCGCCGTAAAACTGTTGAGGCTAGCATCGATCGCTCCTCCTCCTACCCCTCCCACAAATCCAATCGCAACGGTCAAGTAAAAATACGGGCTCCAAGCAAGACCGGCGACGACAAAAGTCATCGTCGCGCAGCTGCCGATCAGGAGCCAACCGATTCCGAGCCGCTTCGCAAGCCGGGATGCCATCGAACTGGAAATGAGATAGCCAGAAAATGTCGACGCGAGAATCCATCCGAGGGCGTCAAAGGAAACATCGAAATCGCGCCTCATCGAAGGCCACGCAATCCCGAGCATCGCGTCCGGTAGACCGAGACCGATGTATGCAATGGCGGAGATCAATTTGACTAAAAACATGTCGAGAAGCGTAACAGCTCCCGTTGAATCCCTCCAGCCCTTCCGTGGGGAGACGAATCAGGTGTGACCCACTCGCGATCTCTTTCTCCTTCTCTACCCGGAGCCGTAGAATGGAGTTTGATTTCGAAGTGTCCTTGCTCTCTAGCAACCAAGGGTATTGCAGTTCGAGAGCATCCGTACGACAAGGGAGTGAGCTGAATATGAATGCGACCGATCCGAAGAATTCCGAATCGTCGGACAATCACTCACCCTCTCCTAAGCGAAACCTTCGCTTCTCCCTCCGCTTTCTGTTGCTCCTGCTGATTGGCACTGGTCTAGTTTGCATTTTCGTCGTGTGGAGACGGTCTAGGATTGAGACGATTACCTTTCTCGAAGCTAAAGGATTCTTGGTGTACTCCTCTTCGGAAGCGATCCCAAGTCCGGACTGGGGCGCTCCGAAAGCCAATGGTCAGGGGTCTTTTGCTGAGTCGTGGAAATCCTGGTGGAGGAAACCTTGGTTGGATTGCATCCGCAAGGTTGGCGATTACGAACATTACCAGCACGTAAAACCTTCGTATGGCAATTCTCCTCTGCACGCGGAGGAGATTCGAAAAGTTCTCACTACGCTGCCGTCGTTGACCAAGGTGGACACCGGGTCCGATGATTGGTGGTCTGATCCGGAGGTTCGAGCGCATCTCTTTGAACATTCATCGCTTCGATCGCTTCGAACGCAATGCGTCGCCCACCCGATGGAATCCGTCGCATATGGATCGTTGAAATCCCGGTTAAGAGAGTTGTCGATTTCTATTTCGCGAAAAGAATCCTTGCCCATCTTTCTCGAAGACTTAGATCGTTTGCCACATCTTGAGAAACTGCGATTGGACTATGTCAGTGGTGCGCCTGTTTCATTTGATGAACTAGGCCAGCTACGGTCGCTCGTTCAGTTGGAAATTCGAAACCTCCAATGGCCGGATCTTCGTGGGGTAGGTGATTTCTCGCAAGCAGTGCGGGAGCCGTCCGCTTCGGTGAACGGATGGGAAGAGCTCCAGTCCTTGCAGAGCCTGAAACTTGCTCAGGTCTTTTTGAGCGAGTCGGACTGGGCCCGAGTTCTTCAGTTGCCGTCGCTCACTCAGCTGCATTTGGAAGGTTGCGGGATGCCACGGCGCCCAGATGGCTCCGCGATCGTTGTGCCGGATCGGGCCGAGACGATCTACCAGATCATTATTTCGAACCCCGTTCCGTGGGATCGGCTTCACGCTTCCCCATCGCTTGAGCGAATGGAGCTTTCGTGTTGGATGTTGAATCCAACTTTTACCAGTTTTATCAATCAGTCCCAGATCCGATCATTGGTTCTTGCCAGTTGGAGTTATCCCTACAGGCAGATATCGGAGTTACCAAGGATCCTCTCTAGCATCGATCCACAAGTCAAAATCGTCTTGCCTCGGGAGTACATGCCCCTCCACGAGCCTTTCTGGAGCACGGTGATAGGGGAAGAACGAGAAAGGTTTGAGGCCCTCACGGAATTCGAGGCATGGGCATCGACTCGATCCAACCTAACAGTCGGTCCTGTAGATTGACTCGTTCTTGGGGGAAAGAAAGAGCTCCAATGTGCGGATGAACCACCTTGAAAGTCGCAATCTGCGTTGCAATTGAAAAGAATACCAGTACGATCGAGCGTCGGGATTGCGAATGGTTCCCGGACTAGATTCTGATCGATTGAACACATTGCGGCGAGAAGGGATACGAGCTTACCGATGCATAACGACTTTGCGCTCCTCTTGAATCTAGCCGCAAGCCTCGTTCTCGCATTGATCTTTGGGTTAATCACAGAAAAGTTGCGGCTATCACCTATCGTCGGCTACCTCTTAGCCGGCTTCATGCTGGGGCCGCAAACGCCAGGGATGGTGGCCGATCCGAAGATGGCGGCGGAGTTAGCCGAGATCGGCGTGGTTTTGCTGATGTTCGGGGTAGGATTGCACTTCAATCTTCGTGAACTTTTGTCGGTTCGCAGAATCGCACTTCCCGGGGCGTGTGGTCAGATCCTAGTGGCTACAGCGCTAGGGGCTTGGTTGATGATCGCATCGGGTTTGGGATGGCGATCGGGCATGGTGGTTGGGATTGCGATTTCGGTAGCGAGTACCGTCGTCTTGATTCGCATGCTCATGGACAATGACATCATCCATAGTCCGCAGGGGCACATTGCGGTGGGATGGCTCATCGTCGAGGACATCTTCACGGTATTGGTACTCGTTGCCTTGCCGGCATTTGCTCCTGCCGAGCTGTTGCCCGAGGGTGAAAGCGTCAGTCTGTGGTATTCGCTTTTGTTGGCGGTTGTAAAAGTTTCGGCGCTTGCTTTCGTCGTGGTTGGAGGTGGGCGGTTCGTCATCCCTTGGTTGCTGGGGCTCGTTGCAAGCACGCGTTCTCGCGAGTTGTTCACGCTGTCGATTTTGGCCATCGCCTTGGCGATTGCGACCGGCTCCGCATTCATCTTCGGTGTGTCGATGGCATTGGGGGCCTTTCTAGCCGGGATGGTTGTCGGTCAAACAGAGGTAAGTCATCAGGCGGCCGCCGATGCACTCCCTATGCGCGATGCGTTCGCGGTGTTGTTCTTTGTATCGGTGGGAATGCTGTTCGACCCTTACGTGATGATCGAGCGACCGTTCTTGTTTCTTGGTTTGCTTTCCATCATTCTCCTCATCAAGCCGCTGACATCCTTCTTCATCGTGTGGTTTTTGCGGTATTCCGTTCGTACCGCGATCACCGTTTCCATTGCGCTAGCGCAGATCGGCGAGTTCTCGTTTCTTTTGGCCGAGGAAGCCAACCGATTGGAGCTGCTAAGCCACGACGGCCACACGTTGTTGGTCGCCTGCGCGTTGGTGTCGATCACGATCAATCCCTTGTTGTTCCGAGCGATCGGCCCGTTCGAGTCTTGGTTGAGACGGCGCCCGCGGCTTTGGCAAGCGTTGCTTCGACGATCCGAGGAAAAGGGAGCTACGCACAATCAATCCATCCGCAATCGAATTGAGAATTCCGAAACAGAAGTTCTGCAGAGCAAAACGGCCGTCATCATCGGATATGGTCCAGTGGGTCGGACGGCTTCGAGCATTCTTAAAAAATTTGGTGTGCAGCCCATCGTGATCGACTTGAATCTCGATACAGTCCGAGCGATCTCGGAAACCGGTGAGCTCGCCGTTTATGGTGACGCGACCCGTCGAGATATTTTGGAAGCGGCTGGTATCCTGCAAGCACGCTATTTGTTGGTGACGATTCCGGAGATGCTCGTGCGCACTGCCGTGATTTTGACGGCAATGGACATGAATCCGGAAGTCCGAGTCTTTGCGAGGGCACGATATCTCAAAGAAAAGGCGTGGCTCGAGGAATTGGGAACAAAGGGCATGGTGACCGAAGAGGGGGAGACAGCGATCGGGTTGGCCGCCTTATTGCTACGTGAGCTCAACGCGGACGAACAGCTCATCCAAGAAGAAATCCGTCGCGTACAAAAAGAGTTCTCATTGGGAAGCCATGGCGCAGAGTTGGCCATGCCCGAAGCGGGGCGATCGCAAAAAGGGAGCGTTTAATCCCCGCAACGGTCGTTGCCTTTTTGGTACTATGGCCGCATCTGCCATTCTCCCTACCCTTTTCCCCCCCTCTCCCATGTCGTCAGTCAAGAAGCCTTCCGAGAGCGAAGTTGCCTCGCTCCATTCCGCCTCGATGTCCGCCGTTCAAGAACCTCCCAAGACGCTTTGGGAAGCACTAAGAATGATTGGCCCGGGCATTATTTTGGCGGGAACGATCGTTGGCTCCGGGGAGTTGATCCTCACGACCGCGATCGGTGCAAAACACGGTTTTGCGTTCTTGTGGCTGATTCTGTTTAGCTGTGTGATCAAGGTCTTTGTCCAAATCGAACTCGGAAGGTACGCCATTTCCTCAGGACTTCCGACTCTGAGCGCCCTGAAGAGCATTTCCGCGAGGGCTTGGACAGGAAACTCACTTCTCCTGTGGTGGATCCTCATGCTTTTTTTCACCGTCTTTCAATTAGGGGGAATGACGGGAGGGGTTGGTCAATCCCTCCACATGGCCTTTCCTGATGTAAGCGGAAGCGTCGCAGGCGCCGCAGATTCGTTCTCTTCGAGCCTGGGTGAATACATTCGAAACCATGTCGAGATGCCTTGGGCATTTCTCACTTGCCTCGTCACCATCGCCATCATTTTCAACGGAAGTTATCGAAGGATCGAGGGAGTGACCACGATTCTGGTTGTGGGAGTGACACTCATCACGGTCGCTGCAACTTTAGCTCTACTAGCGACCGATTTTTCGCCAAAGTGGAGCGAAATCGGTAGTGGGCTCCTTGGAAGAATTCCGCCAGAAGGGATCGCGGATGCGTTCGCCGTTTTTGGAATCACCGGTGTCGGTGCAACCGAGTTGTTCTACTACCCCTACTGGTGTATCGAGAAGGGATACGGAAAGTTCGTCGGCCCCAATGATGGCTCGGAACAGTGGAACGAGCGCGCCAGGGGATGGATTCGCGTCATGCACTTGGACGCTTGGGTCAGCATGGTGGTATTCACCCTCTCCACGGTGGCGTTTTACTCGATGGGGGCAGCGGTATTGCATCCGCAGGGCTTAGTCCCGGCCGGGTCGCAGATGATCGAGACGCTATCGCAAATGTATCGAGGACCGTTCGGAGATTGGACGCAAATACTCTTCCTCGTTGGAGCAGGAGCGGTGTTGTTTAAGACCCTCTACTTGGCCTGCGCGGCGAACAGCCGCATGGTGGTCGATCTGCTCGGAGCTTTTCAAGTTTCTCGAGTGCTCACACCATCGGGACGCTTGAAGTCGATACAGCTCTTCTGCGTTCTGTTTCCCTGCATCGCTCTCGGAATGTATTTGGCCAATCGCGATCCGCAGTACATGGTCAAGCTCGGTGGGATTGCGCAAGCCGCTACGCTTCCCATGATGGCCATCGTTACGCTCGTCTTTCGATACCGAAAACTAGATTCGGATCTGCGCCCTTCCAAACTCTCCGACTTGCTTCTATGGATTGCGACGATTGCAATCACTATTGTCGCCGCGTACTCCGTTCCCGACGCCATCAGCCGTCTGTTGGGCTAGCGGCGTGAACGCGTTCGATCGACGCTGATTCGATGCAGCAGTCGTCAGCTCCATCGAAAAGCCGGGCCGGCTCGATTACTTAGGAAGAACGCCAACCAATGTGCTGGTCAAGCCGGTAGAAAGGTCGTTCGTGCCGTCCCATGCCCACATGTTACGGGCCAAGTCGCTGACGAGCACTCCGCACAAGCTGAGCAAAATCAGAATAGTGAGTAGCAGCATCACATCGATGGTGGTATAAGGCGTTTCCGGAACGCCGCGATAGACCGTCCCTGCAGCCGCACCTGCCGCGAGTTCTTCTTCGCCTCCCATGCCACCAAAGCCACCATCGGCTTCTTGGATGGGATCCAATCCATCGTCGCCGAAACCACCTGCACCGGGTGCCCCGAATTCGGTGGAATCTTCCAGTTCGATGACTTGCGATCCGCTATCGTCATCGGCTTCGAGTCCACCCGATGGAGTCAGTTGAAACTCTTCGCCTTGTTGAAAATCTACGAGAGCCCCGCTTCCTAATCCGCTAATACCGCTCACGGCGCTACCAGACCCTGCACCGGAGCCGCTATTGACTTCCGCTCCCAGATCAAGTCCCGAAATACCGGTACCCGCAAGATCCAATGGTTCGTCTTCGAGGGAGAGTCCGCTATCGGAGGGACTCATGAGATTGATCCCGCTTTCCGAAGCGAGTCCAACCCCAGAATCGGAGCCGAGGACCAAGTCGTCTTCATCGTCGGTTGCCAATTCGAGCTCGGAACCGATACCTTCGCTGGTACCGCTACCTCCCGAACCGCTTCCCAGTTCGATCGCCCCCGAGCCCTTGCCGCTAAGATCGAATCCGCTGGCATCGCCTGCGAGTTTCAGTTCGCTACCTAGATCCACATCCGAATCTGCTCTCGATTCGCCCGCGACGTGAATTCCGCTCTCCTCGGCAGCTCGATTAACAAGTCGCACACCACTGCCGCTGTTCGGATCGGCTACCAACTTCACGTCGCTACCAGCGCGGCTGTCGGATCGACTATCTTCGTCGATGAGTTTCAAATCGCTCCCGAGTCCGATTTCGCTGATGCTGGGATCTTTCGCTATGTTCGAACCGCTGAGGTTACCAGACGGATTGGCTTGACGTTCCGAGACCAGAATCGAAGATCCGCCTGCGTCTTCGTCGAGAGCGTCTCCTTGCAATTCGGCCTGTACTCGTTCGATTTCCTCTTGCTTGAATTTCCAAGAAGTCCCATCGCGATAGCCAAAGATCTCTCCGCGAGAGCGCATCTCAACCAGTTCTTCCGTAGAGATACCCAATATTTTTGCGGCTTGCTCAAGGGATACGTAGTTTGCCATGCCTTGGTCACTTCAGGGGAGAAAGAGATCGTAGAAAAGCGTTCTATTACACTAGTCTACGGCTTAGGGGGATTCTAGTCACGGAAAATAGACAATTGGGAGAATTTGGTCCGCCGATGCCGGTTGTCCGGATTATGCGTCGATCAAGCTTTGGGCGCGGGTGATAAGAGATTCCGCGTCCCGGCGCGTGGGAGCTTCTGCGATCAAGCGGACGATGGGTTCGGTATTGCTGGCTCGAAGCAATAACCAGCGATCCTCCCAATCGAGTCGTACCCCGTCGAGCTGACTGACGCACTCGCACTCCAACCCCTCAACCAGCCGTTTAAGCGACTCGAGCAACCGCTCCTTGGAAAGGCTCATCTTGTCTTTGATCATGACCGAGGGAGGGAATTCCCCCGCGATTTCGGAGATCGATTTCCCAGTTGCCGCCATCAAGTCGAGGACTTGGGCCATGCCGACAAAACTATCGCGAATGTACCCCACTTGGGGATCGATAGGGCCGCCACTTCCTTCCCCTCCATACACCGCTCCCTGCTCGATCATACAATCGGCCACGTTCGCTTCTCCGACGGCGCTTTGAAACGAAGCGACATCGAATCGACGGGCAAGCCACTTGGTCATGCCGCTCGAGGCGCAATTGGTCACGATAGGGCCGGGGGATTTCATCAATCGGCGATACGCGCACAAAACGGCCGTGAACTCCTCGCCGATGTATCGCCCCTGTTCATCGATCAACGCTAGGCGGTCCGCATCGGGATCCTGACAGAAGCCGACTTCGCAGCCACTCTCCCGAACCTTCTCCGCTATCTCTCCCAAGTTTTCTGCGAGGGGCTCCGGGGGATGAGCGAAGTGACCATTTGCAGGGGCCCCTAGAATGATTGCACGACACCCGAGAGCCTCGAGCAGGCGTTCGCCAAGGATCGATCCGCAACCATGGTTGGCATCGAGCAAGACCCGAAACGATCGCTTGCGAATTGCATCGACGTCCACGGTTGCCAAAACCGCATCGAGATGATCCTGATGCGGGTCTGGTACGCAGATTCGTTTTCCCAGCGACTCAACACCGACCCAGCCAGACCGCATTTCTTGGTAAGCCTCCAAGACTCGTTTTCCGGGGCCAGAGCTCAATACACGGCCGTCTTTCCCAAAAAGTTTCATTCCGTTGTAAGGGGGTGGGTTGTGGCTCGCCGAGACCTGTATCCCTCCGGCGGCTTGGAAGAATCTCACGTTCCTACCCGCAGTGGGCGTGCTTGCGATCCCTACGTCGATACACTCGCGGCCATGCGCAACAATTGTCGCCGCGATCGCATCGACCAGCATCGGTCCACTTACTCGACCATCGCGTGCGAGAACGATCGGCCCCGGGCCGGCCGAGACGCACATGGCGGCTGCAAAACGGGAGGCGACGGCGGGAGTCAATTCCGAGCCTATTATCCCTCGAAGTCCGCTGATACTGATTATGGGTTCTGCCATCGAAAACCTGCCCATCGAAAGGCTGCGAAGAGTGGTCGACCATCAAATCGGTCGTGTCGCCGAACTCGGTTGGTGCGGCGACTGCGTTTGGCAAGGATACCCCGAGAACCCGTCAAGGGGGCACGGTAAGAGGTAAAAATCAAAATAGGATGCGACCCCTCAAAACCGGTAGGGATGTTACCGTTGCCCTCGATCCCTTGCTTGACACTGGAAATTACGCAACTTAACATCGATTTGCGGGAAGATTTGTAAGGATCTCCTTGTTTTGGCAACTAAGATAGGGCAGTGCATTTTGCTCGCGCCTGCTATTCCGGTCCCCCGCTCACTTCTCAACCCTTTCTTTTTAGGCTCGATTCATGGAACTCTCTGGATTGCTTGTATGGGCAGCTGTCCTCGTTTCCTTGATCGCCTTCATTGTCTTTTTGGTGAAGGGGTTTAAGCAGTGGGGTGTTTGGATGACGATCTGCTTCGTCGTCCTGTTCATCGAATGCTGGACGTTTCTCGTTATCACGGCAGGGGTGAACAAAGCGAGATTGGCAGCCACCAAATCGTTTGATCAGTTGTATACGGAACGAAATCGGCTTTTGGCACAACGAGAGGAAGAGTTTTACGGACTCCCTACCAACCCTGCTCCTGACATGCAGCGGTATGTGCCATTGGCATCGGAATTGAACCGCGTCCTACTGGAACGGGGCAGAACTTGGCGTGGGGCCCGCGTCATCAATGCAAACCCTGCCGGTGCGTCCGTCGAACTGCCGAGTGCTCTGTCCAATCTTCCTCCCGAGGTACCGCCACCCGATCCCAATGGGGCCCAGGCTGTCCCAGCGGCACCGGCCGCCTCCAATTCTCTCGCCGTCGAGAGCATCGTCTACGTATTTGGCGAAGACCAACAGCAAATCCCGGTCAATTACTTAGGTGAGTTCAAGGTCACCGCGGTCAATGGCCCTGCCATCACCATTACCCCAACCACCCCCCTGGCACAAAACCAGGCGGGCATGGTTAACCAAAGCGCGACTTGGGCTATTTATGAGCTCATTCCCCTCGACTCACACACGGCATTTGCTCAGCCGGGCTCGCAGCCGACCGAGGACGAAATTTTTGGAGCGATGAATCCCGAGGAACTGTCTCGTTTGCTCCGCATCCCGCTCGAGTTAACGCAGCGAGCACCGAGCGACCTCAATGTTTTTGACTCGGTGAAAGCCCGCGCCCTCCAGTCCTATATCTTGGACGGAAGCAAAGCTCCGGTCGGTACCCCTCTTGAGAACATCTTCTACGACGTGACCTTCCTCAAGGACTACACCGAGGTCGTCGATTCGAATGACAAGCGTAAGCCAACCGATGGCGGATACTTTGATGCCAGCGGCCGTACCGTCGACGCTCGGCTGATGCGAGACGATTCCCCCGAGGCGACTTTTAAGGTGGACGAGGTCTATCGAATCTACGGTCCAAAGGCCAAAGAACTCGAAGCCGATGGAATCGTCAAACTTGGGAATCCCTATTTCGTTCGCCCCTTGAACGATTACGCCTTTGGTTTCCGCGAAACGCGTCGTCTTACCCAACAAGCAATTCAAGATATCGCGTTGGTCAATCGCGAGATCGCCGTGATTACCCAAACGGAGAAAAACGCTCGTGAGCAGCTTCTTCGAATGGAGGAGATCGGACGTCAAATGGAGAAAGATCAGTCGCAGTACGCAATGGAACTCACTGTTATCAAGAGCGAACAAGCTCGCCTCCAATCGGATATCGACGCCAAAAAATCGGAGCTCGGAAAACTCTACGCATCGATTCTTAATCTTCACAGCAAGCTGGTGACGGTGCAATCGAATATCGCAACCGCCGTTCAAACCTCAGCCAAGTCCGAGTAAGTGAACCGGGCCAGGAATATCCTGGCTTCTTGCATCCCTCCCCGACTTGCGCTATTCTAGGATGAAGTAGTGCGTGTACGCACGACTTCGTCCTCTTCTATTTGGCTCCAAGCGATGATGGATTTTCAGCGTGATTTACCACTGGCTCTTCGCGCTGCGTATCTTGCCATGCATCGCGCCACGGATGCGTGCTTTGCCCCGTATGGCGTCACGGCGGATCAGTTTGTTTTGCTCCTCAACCTAGTAGCGCATGGCGAGGCATTGACGCAACGAGAATTGGCCAACCGTATGGGGTCGGACCCGAGCACGGTTCGTGCCATGCTCGTTTTGCTCGAACGAGGGGGATTGATCGAACGGGACTCGCATCCCTCCGATGGCCGCGCCAAAACGGTGGCGCTTTCGGATGAGGGACGAGTAATGGTAGAACGACTTTGGTCAGCGAGTCAGTCCATTCGAGATCAAATGCAACAGGTCGTTGGTCCGTCGCGATCCAGTACACTGATTCACAGCTTAAACCAGTTAGCCATCGAACTAGATCCTCACTTCCAAGGTAGCTCTCACTCCTCTCCCATCGCCTAAGGAACTTCCTATGGTCCATTTGCTATTGCGCCGGATACTTTTTGCGAAACTCGCGCTCTTGTCTTTCACGACGCACCAACTCCTTGCTCAGCCATCTTCCCCACAACCAACGGGGAACGAAAAAGAGATAGCTGTCGAGAAGGCAAACCGCGAGTTCCCGACTCCCGAAATGTCGGTACCGCACCTCGATACAAGCCTGTTTCAATTTGTGGATGTGGGGGCGAAGATCCCGAATTACACTCCCGGACAGCGGTGGGGAACACAAGGGAAGCCGTTAACGTTGATGCAAAAGCCTCTGACGGCAGAGCGTTCTATCGAAACCTACGCCACCCCCAAGGATTTTCAATTGTCCCTTTGGGCAAGCGAGGCCGCAACAAACTGGCCCGAACAAACAGCCGCACCGAAGCCCTACATGGGCCTGCAGGGCAAGCCCATCGCGATGAACTGGGACGAACGTGGACGCCTGTGGATCTGCGAGACCATCGACTATCCCAATGAGCTGCAATCGACTCCTGCTGCAGGTCGCGACCGGATCAAAATTTGCGAAGACACCGATAACGATGGCGTTGCCGACAAGTTCACTTTATTTGCACAACACCTCAGCATTCCTTCTACGCTCATTTCCTATCGGGGGGGAGTGCTCGTTCAAGACGGACAAAAAACCATCTACCTAAAAGACGTCGACGGTGACGACCGCGCGGACTTCCGGCAAGAGCTCATTACCGGCTGGGCGATGGGAGATACCCACGGGGGCGTGAGCAATTTCCAATATGGGCCCGACAATTGGATTTGGGGAATGCAGGGTTACAACAACTCCGAACCTGTGATCAACGGTGAGCGGCAGATGCGGTTCCGTCAGGGCTTTTGGAGATTCAAACCCCGTTCAGCTCCGTCTGCAAAGACTTCACCCGCATTTGCATTGGACAAGGAGTCAGGAACGCCTGCCAGCGATTCGACGACATCGTACGATCAACACACGCTGCGCGTGGACGCGTTGGAATTCGTTCGCGCCACCAACAATAACACTTGGGGACTTGGGTTCAGCGAAGAGGGCTACGTCTTCGGTTCGACCGCGAATGGTTGTCCGAGCGTGCATATGCCCATTCCCAATCGTTTTTACGATCAAGTGGCAGGCTGGTCGCCCAAAACGCTAGAGAGGATTGCCCCCACCAACGCGTTCATTCCCTTTGACGAGCCCGTACGGCAAGTGGATCAGCATGGTGGATACACGGCGGCAGCTGGTCACGCGCTCTATACCGCTCGCAATTACCCACCGGCATGGTGGAACAAGATTGGTATGGTCTGCGAACCAACGGCCCACCTCGTCGGGGGCTTTGTTCTGGAGAAGGATGGTGCGGGCTACAAGAGTCGCAATACGTTCAATGTCGTGGCGAGCTTGGACGATTGGGTTGCACCGATCATGTCCGAGGTAGGCCCGGATGGAAACGTCTGGGTTCTCGATTGGTACAACTACATCGTTCAACACAACCCGACCCCTAACGGATTCCAAACAGGGAAAGGCGCTGCCTACGAGAGCGATCTACGCGACAAGCGATTCGCGCGCGTTTATCGACTTCTCTATAAACAAACGAATGCACCTACCTCTCCACAATCACTCCGAGACGCATCGCTCGACGCCCTCGTACAGGCTTTGAAGTCCGACAATTTCTTTTGGAGGCGGACCGCTCAGCGACTCTTGGTCGAACGAAACTCCACCGACGCAGCAACCTTGCGTTCCCTCGTGGATTTGGTATCCGATTCCAAATTGGATGCGATCGGGCTTTCGCCTGCCGCCATGCATGCCATTTGGACCCTTTCGGGATTGGTGGAGCAAGGCAACGAAGCTGCCCGAGATGCGTTGAGAAAAGCATGCGAGACGGGTATTCGTCATCCATCGAGTCCTGTACGACATGCAGCTGTTGAGAGTATGGCCCCTGCCGATTTGCAAATGGCATCGAAGGCGGGTTTGTTGCAGGACAAGGATCCGCGCGTTCAACTGGCGATGCTTCTACGTTTGGCAGAAGATGCATCCGATGCCATCACACCGGAAGCGCTGGCACAGCATTTGGTTCAAACTCCCGCTGTTGCAGACGACTCGATTCTTTTAGATGCTTGGACCTCTGCTGCCTCCAAGCACGCTGTCCCTGTTTTAGCGGGACTCGTTCACCAAAAACAGGAATTCAGCGTCGCAGTCCAAGACCGTATTGCAGTGCTCGGTGAGCACGTTGCTCGTTCCAATCCAACCCCAGCCGATCTCGAGAAATTGCTGCAAGGCGATCCCCGTTCACCGGCTCACGTTCCGGTCTGGCAAGGCTTAGCGAAAGGCTGGCCTCGCGAAGGAAAAGTGGAGCTGTCTCAATCTGCGCAGGATCGCATTCGCAAAGAGTTCTTGGCAGAAACGATTCCCATCGAGAACCGCGCCGCGTTGTTATCCATCGCCGACAAGTGGTCGATTGCAGGGTTGCCGGAGCTGGCCGAACGGATTCAAGGCACGCTCTTCCAAACAGCACTCGACGCAAACGAGCCAATGGAAAAAAGATTGGAGGCTTGGGACCAAGCGATCAAATTAGCACCGACGAGCCCGAACATCATGCGAGCCGCTCGTCAGTTGCTTACGCCTCAATTGGCACCCTCCCCTGCAATGCGAGCCTTGATGTCGCTGCAAGCGGCTCGCGTCGAGGGACTCGCCGATGAGGTCCTGCTGTTGCGCAAGAAACTCAGTCCTCAGGTAGCGAGCGCTGCGTTAACGTTGTTGTTGTCGCGCGCGGAAACCACACGAGAGCTGCTCGACTCCATCGCCGACGGGAAAGTTCAGTTCCTAGATTTGCAATTGGATCAACGTCAAGCGTTGATGAACCACCCGATGCGGGAACTGGCTAACTACGCTAAGGAGTTGATGGCCAAGCAAGGGGCATTGGTTTCAACCAACCGGCAGTCGCTCGTTGACGATTGGAAACCGGTGACTGAGATGTCTGGTGATATTCAAAATGGCATCGCCATGTACCGCAAGCATTGCGCACTGTGTCATAAGCATGGCGAAATCGGCGTGGCGATTGGGCCCAACCTGACAGGCATGGCGGTCCACCCTAAAGACGAGATCCTGATGAACATCTTGGACCCATCACGCAGCGTTGAGAACAACTTCCGAAACTACCAGATTCTGACAGTGGACGGCACCGTTCTCACAGGAATGCTCGCAGGGGAATCGGCCAATTCGCTTCGCCTGATCAACTCGCAAGGAAAAGAGGAACAGGTTCTGCGCGAAGATATCGAGGAACTCAATGCATCGACCAAATCGCTGATGCCTGAAGGCTTCGAGAGCCAGATGACGAAACAAGAAATGGCCGACCTATTGAGCTTCCTCGCCAACCGAGGTCGTTACACGCCCTTGTCGCTGACTGGCGTGTCGACGCTCAGCGGCCCGAAAGGGATGCCGGGACCACGAGGGGCGACGGGAGAGCCTTTTGTATTGAAGGAAGTCGGAGTCGTTGAGTTCGAAGGTGTCCCCTTTGAACTCATCGATCCGCAGTCAGGCCGAACAGCGAACATCATCGCTTTGCAAGCACCGCGCGGAAACGCCCCGACGTCTTTGCCTAACAGTGTTTCCATCCCATGCCTTGGAAAGGTCTCCGCAATCCACTTGCTAGGAGGAATTGCGTCGTTTGGATATCCCATCAATAAAAACGAGTCGACCAGCATGGTCGTCCGGGCTCATTATGTCGATGGATCCAAATCGGAATTTGAGCTCATCAACGGTAAGCAAATTGCGAATTACCAAGAGCGAGTGGACGTTCCGGACTCCAAATTCGCATTGGACGCCAACGGCAAACAAATTCGATACTTGAAAATTCCTCTCACAGCATCGAAGGAATTAAAGAGTATAGAGCTCGCGAAGGGTGATGATTTTTCGACGCCGCTTGTGTTCGCGATTACGGTCGAGTCCGCAAACGCCGATTCGCACTAATCGACCTCAAGGCAGCGTGAGCAAAAAGCTGGGGAACATTCACTCCAGCTAATTAGACCGACGAAGTGCTATATGGTTCGATGAGAGGTCGATAGCCGAAAAGTCATGGAGCGTGCAAAGGAACTGGCGGAGCGATTGTGTCTATACAATCGCGAGTTTCAAATCGCACAGTTATTGGAGGCATTGGGAAACGCGAGCAACGGAGTCGCTGAAATATTGCTTTTGCCGGGGCCGTCCGGTGTCGGCAAAACCTCGTTGGCAAACGCGGTGCGCCTACCTGCCCGCGAATCCAATTGCCTCGTTCTCGAAGGGAAGTTCAATCAGTTTGATGCCGACGTTCCCTTTGTGGCACTTCGTCAGATGTTGCAGCAATTGTGCACAACGATCTTATCGGCCAGTTCGGTCGATCGGAACGCGTGGCGCGAGCAGCTTCGGCTCGCGGTGAAGGACCACGGAGCACTGCTCATCCACTTGGTTCCAGAGTTTGCTCCACTTCTGGGAGAGCAACCTCCACTCGAACCCATCGGACCGCTCGAGGCCCGTTATCGGTTTGAAGCGATGATTCAAGGTGTCTTGAAGGTCGTTTGTCGCCCCGAAAATCCCCTTGTGATGTTCATCGACGACTGCCAATGGGCTGATCCAGCATCGATCCATTTGTTAAAGAATCTAGCGATCGGCAGCGATCTCCACTTTCTCTTTCTGATCGCAGCTTACCGGGACGAGAAAACCAATGCAGCCCTTCCATTCTTTTCACTCGTTCGAGATTGGGAACGTCAATCCGTCTCGGTCAGGCGATGCGATTTACCGGGTCTGTCGCTGGAGGGGATCAAAAAGATGATGCGAGACCGGGGGCTGACAACTTCCGGTGACGATGAAACTTTGCCTCAGACTATCCTTTCCCGTTCGGCGGGAAATGCGCTATTCGCGAGAGAGTTGGTCCAACTCGTATCTCAAAAGGGTTCTCACAGACAAGACAATGAGCAGGCTGCAGATCTCTCGAGAGAAGGGGTAGCTTTTCTTCCGGGCAATATCCTCGACGTATTCACCTCGAAGATTGCTCATCTCGGCAACTCCTTTCAGTCTCTGTTGTCCACTGCTTCGTGTTTAGGGCATGGCTTCGAGCTAGGTGTCTTAGCCAGCTGCGCGGGCATATCGAAATCCGAGTGCCAGTCTTTACTGGATCGAGGAATTCCGGAACTGATCGTTCCATTCGAAAAACATCGAGCCTTGTATTCGCAATCCGTCGGATCATCGCAGCAATGGTTTCGCTTTCGGCACGATCGAATCCAGCAGGCTGCGCTTGGATTTATTCCTATCGAAGATCTTCCGTCCACTCGGATGCAAGTTGCCTTTCGAATGTTGGAGAGTTATACCGAGCAGGAACGGCTCGAGTTCGCATGCGATTTAGCAGAACACATCAACGCTGGATCTCATTTGCTTCGCGACGAAGCCGACGTTTTTCGTTGTGTCGCATTGAATTTGACCGCAGCCGAAAGTGCAATGACCGCGACCGCTTACCGTTCCGCGCTCCGGTATCACCGCGCTGCCCGAAAGTGTATTGTGGAGTCGAATCTAAAAGAGGTCTTTTGGCAAAAGGAGTACGAGCTTGCCTTCAAACTCTACGTGGACCATGCTGAAACAGAGTATCTCGAAGGAGACTTTTCCGAGGCCGAACGATGCATCCAAGCAGCGATAGTCCGCGCCACGTCACCCATCGAAAAAGCCAATGCGAGAGTCCTCTCGCTAATTCATTGCACCATGCGGGGCATGTACCAGGAAGCGATCGACGTTGGAACGACCGCATTGCAGGAACTTGAGGTGTCCCTCCCGCAAGAAGGGGACTTGGTGTCGAGAGACCTGGTCATTTCTCAAATTTTCGGTCAATTGGAGGAGAGGCATTTTCGGCCCACGGATGGACGTTCCACAGGGACAGAGGATCCAGTTGTCCGTTGTATCGTTCAGATTCTAACCGCCATGGGGCCTCCCTGTTATCGCGTGCGCCAATCGCTGTGGGGTTGGATCGTTCCGATGATCGTACAAAAGATTCTGAGCCATGGTCCACTCCCCCAGCTTTGTTATAGCTTTTCTGCCATGACTGGATTGCTGACCTACCTGGGATATGACCCCAACGATACGAAGCGATTCATGGAACTCACGGAGAATTGGATCTCCAGCGCGGACCCTTCCTATTCCGATCGCTCGGTGGCTCACATGATGCTAGGTAGCTCAGCGCGACACTGGTTCTCTCCGTTGGCTGACTGTTCCGACAACTATCGAAAAGCGATGGAAATGGGAAAGCAATCTGGCAATTTGCAGTACGCAACCTATGCGTTGGCGCATGACATGTATTGCTCCTACTTTGCCGGTCGATCCTTGCAGGAGATTGTCTATGACAGTGAAGTCGCACTCGAGTTCTGTCGGTCGCGTCAGAATCTTTGGGCAGTAGATCTGCTGCAGGGAGGCGTCCGTGCTATCCAGTTGCTTCATGCCCCTCACCAACCCTCGTCAGCGGACGAGATCGATTTTCTAAATGGATTGGAGTCGCGTAGTCATCGCCAAGTCGCCGTGATTTATCACGTCATGTTGGCCGAGGCCAATCTTTTCCTCGGCGAATTCAACAAGGCCTGGGAACATTCGGAAATCGCCCATCGAGACTTGGATTTCGTCGCGACCCAAGGCCTGTTGCCTTGGCCAGAACACTTGGTCACCCGACTCCTCTTGATGGTCATGATGGCAACAGAGCCATCGGTGGTTTCGGAGCAACAAGATGGCCAAAACAGGAAAGAAGAGTTCGACGCAATGATGATGCGACTCTTCCAGTGGGCGGAGCAATGTCCACAAAACTATTTGAATAAGCTCTATCTCCTTCAAGCCGAAATGGCTCGTCGGGATGGGGATTATCCAAAGGCGGCATGGCTCTTTGACCGCGCCATTGAGGAGTCGAAGCTCTCTGGATTTCTTCAGTGGGAGAGCCTTGCAAACGAGCGTGCCGCAGAGCTCTGGCGTTCGGTGGGCAATTCTGTTCTCGTTGCGATCTATTGGAGGTCTGCATTTCATGGATACCAGCAGTGGGGGGCAAATTCGAAGCTGCGAAAGATGATCGACTCCTTTCGAGAATTGATCGCAACCTCATTGGAACGGACGGATTCGGATCCTGCGGTGTCTAATCCAGAAATAAAAGACTATTGCCACGCGATCATCGATAGACAGACTCAACTCCTTTCGATGGAAACGAGACGGCTCGAGAACCAACTTGACTCCGAGAAGGCTACTCAGGTGGTCGGAGCATTGAGATCAGCAGCCGAGACGATGCGACGCGATTTGGCTGCCAATCGAGAAGCGGCCCAACAACTCAAAGAGCAGCGAGATCGAGAGCGCGCTATCAAAGAAACACTGGAGCAACGAGTTCAACTTCGAACCCAAGAACTTGAGATCGTTGCGAAGAAACTCAAGGAAGCGAATCGGATTCTAGAACGTCGCAATGAAGAACTGGACCAATTTGCTTACATCGCTTCGCATGACTTGAAAGCTCCTCTTCACGGTATCACTTTGGTTTCGGCGTGGCTCCGTGAAGACGGAGGGGAATGGTTACCCGAGTCGTCCCGTCGTTATCTCGATGAGTTGGATCTCCGAGTGCAACGCATGGCGAATCTACTCGATTCGATACTTTCTTACGCTCGTGCCGGGCGAAGTCTCGAACAAGTAGAGTTGGTGAGCGTGCAAGATTTAATCCATCGCATTTTGGAAAGTCTTCATCGACCGGAAGAGTTTCGCATTCACGTTCAACTCCCTATGCCGGTCCTCCACACCGATCCCAATGGAATGCAACAGGTATTCCAAAACTTGATCCAAAATGCCATCAAACATCACGACCGGATCGATGGAAACATCACTATCTCTTGGCGAAACCTGATCGACATGTACGAATTCGTTGTGGCGGATGATGGCCCGGGAATCGACCCCCGGTATCACACCAAGATCTTTCAAATGTTCCAGACGTTGAGACCCTGGACTGAGGTGGAAGGGAGCGGGATCGGACTCTCGATCGCCAAACGCGTGGTCGAGCTCCATGGAGGGCAAATCTCTATCGAATCCGAATTGGGACGAGGAACCCGTTTTCGATTCACCTGGCCTATACGTGCGACCGACTATCGATGACGTCCAAGATCGCGTTTGGGTTAAAGGGTTTGCGTAGCCAGAAGTCCAATCCATCGGGGCCGAGAGACACCCGATTGTCCTGGAGCGACGCACCGCTCATTCCAATGATTTGCATTTCGCGAGCGAGGGGATCGTTTCGAATCGATTGAACGACTTTCGCACCGTGGCAGTGCGGAAGATTCATGTCTAAAAGAAGGACCGCATCCGGATGCTCTCCATGGATGAAATTCAAAGCATCCGCCCCATCCTCGAAAGAGTGAACGTCGCAACCGCGTTTGAGCAAAAACGCCATCAACAGATCTCGCTCGTCCGAGTTGTCTTCGACCAAAACGATACGCTGTCGGGTCGTTGGAGCCTCGACTTCCTCGAACCCGAATTGCTTGCGTAGATTCGTCAAATCAGATCGGATTTGGTTCCCCAGTGTTTTCGTATCCTCGGAAAGTGAGGGCGAATCCACGGCACTGGCGTAGACTTCAAATCGGTCGGCTAGATTTCTCAGAAGCTGGTGCAATCGATTCTTCTCCGCCCCCCGAAGCGATTCCTCTTTGGCCAGTGCCAGAAGACGCTGAACCGCGAACCCGATACGCTCATTGTCCTCCTCCGGCTCCCTTTCGGTGCAAACGTCAATGCCGCATGCTTTCCGTAGAAAACCCTGCAGAAAATCGGCACAGCAATGAATCGCTTCCGACAGTCCGGGGTGCATGTCCGCCAAGCGATCGGAGCAATGATCCAATTCCCGTAGTACGAGATCGACCTCCTTTGCACAGGGCCCCAGATGCCCAAGTAAATTGGCATCGCTTACAACAAAACGCGATCTGCTTTCCATGAATCGCCGCCCGGATTAGATGATGAGAAGAGTCCGATGATTCTCTCCTCAAGATAATCGAAAACCACAGGCCATGGAAACGCGACTTTGCACCAATCTTGTCGCACCCAATGGTTCGCCGCTTCTAGACTCTTTCTAGCAGCAATGCCTCGATTACTAACGCTTTCCGCTCCAGCCCGCGCCCACGGCAAACACACCACCTCTCTAGGGTCGTGACGATTCCATTACGACTGGATGGGTCCAAATCAAATGCTACCAACCAAACGCAGTTTCCAGCTCCGTGTCGTCCAATTGGTCGACTTGCGGCAACGTAATGCGTGCGAGGTAGAGCCCTTCGAGTCCGGGTATTTCGCTGACTCGAAAACGCGTTCGTCCGTCAGGACCCATTGGCGCCAACTGGTACAAAAGTCGCTTGAAATCGGTCAACTCCGTCCCTGCCGGGATTTTTAATGGAACGACGCAGAATCGCGTTTTTCTTCCTTCGGGAGTGGTCAACATGACTCGATCGCGTCCGATGACGACGAGCTCCAGGGAATGGTTGTCCACGAACTTCTTCACGATCTGAGGAAGGGTTCTATTCCGAAGCACCGCGATTTCCATCTGCGATGGTACCATTCCATGCTGCCAAACCGCTTGCCAGTCGATCAACAATCCCGTCTTCGTACCATCCGCAGCCAACTGCAAGAGTTCGGAGACGCTTCGAAGCTCGGGGACCAAAACCTCGCCCTCCACCGTTCGACTCTGAACTCCGAGACTCGCTTTCCACTCGTCGGGGTCGAACAACAACTTTGGCGCAGTTCCTGGTTCCTGCCAAACGGGAGTCGGTCGACTGTGAAGTCTTGCGAGCAAACACAAGGTACTCCACGCAGATGCTTTACTAATAGGATCCGCAGTCGTACTCCAAACGAGGCTTCCCTCTTCCACTTTGCAGATACCATCGATGTCCCAGAGGGAGACCAATAGTTCACCAAAGGTTTTTTCTTCGCCTTCAGGGACGGTTCCCTTCAAATTCCAGCGAGCTTCCGCTTGCTCCCCATTCCCCTCCTTGAGCGGACGAAGAATCGGTAAACCATCGGGCGACATCTCAATCCGTAATTTCTTTTCGGCCAGAATGGAGTCAAAGAGTTTTTCGAGTGTTGTGTCTTGCGAATCAAACGAGACCGTCACATTTTCGTCTTGTCCCGCGGCCCGAATGGATGGCCAATCCAGGGTAATCCCAACACCGGTCATTCGTCCGAACAACTCGATGCACTTAACCAATTGAATATCGGAGGCCTTGATCCGAGCGATGTTGATTGCTGCGGCGCGTTCGGCCCAGACAGGAATAGGCTGGGGAGTAGGGTAAGCCAAAATCGACATCGGCTCATCGAGCGTCTCAATATCCAGTTCCTTCAACCGACCCGTTCGACCAAACCCGCCGTCTGTCAGTCCGCGCGAAGGTCCGAGCAAGGGCCCGAATTGCCCTGGCCCGAAGATATCAGGCAGTTTCTCAGTGGATTCCTTTTCCCGTTCGGTCAGATCTTTTTCTTGCTCTGGTTCGCTGCCGGATTGAGGATCCTTTTGGTCTGCTGTCGGGTTGTTTCCGCCCTCTTTCGATGAATCAGGGGTACGTAAAAAGTCCGTCAACCCAGCCCCCGGGTCCAAAAGCGAGTTGGGGGGCTTGGGACCAGGTTGCGGTTCGGTGTTTGGACCTGGTCCGATCGGCGGAGTCTCCTCTTTAGGCTCCTCCTTGGGATCATCGACTTTGACGTTTCGGTCGTCGGTTGCAGGCTCGTCGGGAGGTATGGGAGGAGCGGCATTGGGGGGGGCATTGTCACTCGATGCCGTATCGTTTCCAGCGGAGGGGGGGAGTGGATTCGAGTCCGGGTCACCAGCCGGCAATTGAGCTATTGGCTTCTCGGTCTGCATCCAACGGAGAAACCCCCAAAAGGCGAATCCCGCGACGATCGAACTGACCACCCCCAACGTTGCAACCAACAAGATTTGACGTTTCTTTGCCAACTCACGGCTTTCCCACTCCCGATCCGTACTGGGAAGGGGTGCCCCGGTAGGGAGAGGGATAAACGAGTCGGCGTGAATAGGGAATCCGGGCTCACCCGATTTCTCGGCGCTTCCGCCTGGGCTTGATTGCGACTCCCAATCCGTAGGAAGCTGATCCCATGCAAGATTCCCGATCTGCTCGTCGAGTGGATTGGGTGGGATATTCGTCAGAACCTCGTCCCAGTCCCCATAATCCTCCTTGGTCATGGCCGTCGAATCCAACGAGGCGGGGGCTGCCCCCCTCGAATCTTTATCTTCGGGAGATTGCTGCGGTATTGCGATCGGTTGCTTGCAGCGAGGGCATGGCAAAGTTTGCCCAAGCAAATGGGGCTGGCGCACCACAATCCGACTCTGGCAATTAGGGCAGTTCATCCGAAAAGGTATCAAGGGAACACCACAATGATTTGCAGGGATATGGGATTTGCGGGACCGCCTATTTGCTATGATAACCGCGCGACCCTGACAGAAGCAAAAATCGCGTACCGTGGCCTCAAAATCCTTACCCGATCCGGACTATGACATCACTTATACCAAATATCCCAGACCCGTTCCTCTTGGCCGCAGGAGTGACCTCCGATGGAAGCCTTACCGGAAACATCATCGCCCTGATCGCTCTTTCGGCGATGGAGATTGTGCTGGGTATCGACAACTTGGTTTTTCTCTCCGTCCTTTCGAGTCGATTGCCGAAGGAGCAGCAAAAGTCGGCGCGTTTGATTGGTCTGGCCCTCGCCATGGGTATGCGGATTGGTCTGCTCGCTTTCCTCTTTTTGATTCTTAAGCTGAAGGATCCGTTCTTCACGCTTGACTCCTTGCCTCTTTGGGAGGGTGCCAAGCAATGGCTGCAAGCGAACGAAGAGATCAACGGTGTTTCCATCAAGGACTTGATCCTCATCGCCGGTGGGCTTTTCCTACTTTGGAAAAGCGTGAAGGAGATTCACCATCTCGTCGGAGGTCACCACGAATCTCACAACGCGGCCGCCCCCCCGAGTTACGCGTCTGTCTTGATCCAAGTCATGGTACTGGACTTGGTCTTCTCCCTCGACTCGGTCATTACCGCAGTGGGGATGGCTGACCAGCTTTGGGTCATGATTTCTGCGGTCCTTCTCTCCGTTCTCATCATGATGATCTTTGCAAACAGCGTCGCGGAGTTCGTGGAAAAGAATCCGACCGTGAAGATGCTGGCGGTGGCGTTCCTGGTAATGATCGGAGCCATGTTGATTGCGGACGGCAGCGGGACTCACGTCAGCAAAGGTTACGTGTACTTTGCAATGCTTTTCTCGCTCAGCGTCGAAGTCCTCAATTTGCGTGCGAAATACAAAGCCGAAGAAGCAGCCTTGCAAAAATCGTACACCGAGGGGGAAGGGTACTAGCCGCGTGCGTCTACTCATCCTCGGTTGTGGTCTTGCCGGCTCCGCGATGGCTTGGGCGGCCCACCGTCGCGGCTGGTCCATCGCGCTCATCGACCGAGTTGACTTGGAAAGTTCATCCCATGTCGCAGCGGGCTTGGTAACTCCCATCACCGGGACTCGAAGCGCTGCGACTTGGCGGTGGGACTCGTTTTATGCAGCCGCATGCCATCACTACACGCGCGTTGAACGGGATACCCATAGTTCCTTTTGGCATCCCCAGCCTGCGCTACGATTGTTCCATTCCGAGGAGGAACGCTCGCGGGCTCAGGAACGTTGGCAGCGAACCGATCCCGCCGATCACTCTCCTTGGTCTCCGAAAATCAGGCTATGTCACTCAGAAGAATTAGCTGGGCTTCATGCTCCTCACGGTGGGTGCTGGATGGAACCGGCAGCAAGGCTTCATACGGGCTCATACCTGGCGAAGACTCGCGCGTACTTTCAATCGAGAGATGAATTCTTCGTCGCAGACATCGATATCGATTCGCAACTCGCTGTCCCCACCAATCCATCCACGGAACCGTTGCAACTCCGACTTCCCAGCGGTCCCATCTCGGTCGATGCCGTGGTCTTTTGCCAAGGCTTCGAAGCGAAGTGCAACAGCTGGTTCTCAGCCTTACCACTGCATCCGGCTCGCGGAGACATACTCACCCTCGCGGCGGAAAACAAAGAGGCTGTGAGCGGGGCTTCTTCTCCATTTCGTTCGGGTTCGACATTGCCAGAACTCTGTCGCACCCATGTCGTTCATTCCGAAGTGTGGATGGTCCCCGCTGATCGTCAGAATGTTTTGGTGGGAGCGACGTACGATCGCCATCACTTGCATGGACGAGTCGATGAAGATGGGCCTGCTAGGACGAATCGTGAGATCTTGCTCGAACGGGTCCAGCGGATGCTGCCGGCAGTGAATGTCCAGCAATGGCCTGTAGCGAGGCATCAAGCCGCGGTGCGCCCTGCGTCCTATGATCGTCACCCACTAATCGGCAGACACCCTACCGTTCACAACGCATATGTTCTCAATGGACTAGGTTCGAAGGGAACGCTTATGGCGCCCCTGCTCGCCGAACAATTGTGCGATGCCCTGCTATATGATCGGCCTATCGATTCCATGCTGGAATGGTCGCGAAGGGTATTGCCGTAATCCATCCCCACCTTCTCGGCTGGTTGACGCGTTCCCCGGTTCCCTTTACATTCCAACGTTCGTTTGATTGCTTTCGAGCATTTTGCCACCGGCGTTGCTCCTTTCCTTTCGTCCCCACAATTCTCCTCAACGGCGGAATTCGTCATGCGCAAATGCATTGGCCTCCTATCCCATTTGGTGTTCCTCTTGTGGGGATCTTATTCATTCGCCGAGATTAAGGTCATCCCCCCGACAGAAGCCCATCGCATCATTGTGGAGTCGAACGACGACAACAAACCAATCGTGATCGATACACGCGGGGGATACAAAGACTACTTCCGCGGTCACTTGCCCCGCGCTCATCACCTCAACTTCGATACACTGCGTGGTACGGATCAAGGAGTACCGGTTCAGTACTTGCCCGATGACTTGACCCGTTCCCTGCTGCAGCGCGCTGGCGTTCAGCCCGGAAGAACACACATTCTTTATGCCACAGGGGACCGTTTACCGAACGACGAAATACTGAGTGCGACCATGGTTGCCTACGTCCTTGAAAAGTTCGGCATCGAAGATATCCGAATCGTCGACGGAGGACTGGCCGGTTGGAAAAGCGAAAAACTACCGACCACGCAGGAGTATTTCGGAAACTCCATCAGCGTTTTGGATTCCAAGCCGAACGAAACGATTGGTGTTTCGCTCACGGAGTTGTTGAAGGCGAAAGAGGATCCCAATACCATTCTCGTCGACGCACGCCCCAAAAACGAATATTTGGGCAACGATGATATATGGGTTCGGAAAGGACACATTCCGGGCGCGGTTTCTTTCCACTGGGCTCGCCTGATGGACGACGCGAATACACATCGCTTTCGATCCTTGGCTTCGGTGCAGAACCAACTCTCGGAGGCAGGTTTAACACCGGACAAGAACATCATCGTTTATTGCGGTACGTCTCGCGAAGGTAGTCTGCTTCGCTTTTACCTTCGCTACGTCGCAGCGTATCCCAAAGTGCGACTTTACGAAGGTTCTTGGAAGGAATATGCGAGCCGCAAGGAGCTTCCTGCAGAACGAAGTGAATCGCGATCAGTCGTTCCGAAAGCCAAATAAATGTTGACGGGCTCGTTGGTCGCGGCTGTACTGTTTGTTGCATTCACGAATGGCGCCAATGCGAACTTCAAAGGGGTCGCTTCCCTTTATGGGAGTGGACTGACAACGCGGCGCACTGCGTTGCTCTGGGGTACGATGACGACTTGGCTGGGGTGCATTGCCGCTGCCTTCTTCGCGCGAGGACTGCTCGCTCAATTCAGCGGCAAAGGCGTCGTACCCAACGAGTTGGTTGCTTCACCTGTCTTCGCTTTGGCCGTTGCGTTGGGAGGGGCAGTCACAAGCTTTCTAGCGACACGCATTGGGTTTCCCGTTTCGACGACCCACGCGCTCGTAGGGGCGTTAGCCGGGGCTGGGCTCGCTGCGGCACCGGCTGATGTGGCGTGGGGACCGTTGGCTTGGAGTTTCTTAATCCCACTGCTGTTCAGTCCCATTATGGCGATGGCGATGGGGTACCTTGCGTGCCGCATTCTCGCGAGGACCGGCTCCCTAACGACGCTTCCCTCGCGTTGGAACAATCGTCTTCATTTCCTGAGCGCGGGCGCTGCAAGCTTCGCGAGAGGAATGAACGACGCACCGAAGATGGCAGCTCTATTCATGTTGCTCCCAGATTTCTCCCCGATTGTCGCAATTCTGCTTGTGTCAGTCGCCATGGCGGCAGGTGGTTTGTTGGATTCCAAGAATGTCGCGGAGACGCTTGGTAAAAAGTTGACCGCCATGGAAGTAAACGATGGGCTTGTCGCCAGTCTCACCACCGCGTGTCTTGTTATCAGCGCAAGCTACCATAGCCTTCCCGTCAGCACGACGCACGTAAGCGTTGGCTCCTTGGCTGGCATCGGTGTAGCAAACAACCGGCTGCATCGGCGAAAAATGGTAGAGATCGCTATGGCATGGATCTGCACCGTCCCCTGTGGAGCAACGCTCGCAGCGATCGCCTACACCGTGGCCTCGAGGCTTGTGCTCGTCGCGACCTAACCAGCAAGCACCAAACTTGCACGATCCCTACCCATTACGGAGCGCCAGACGTTCTTCTTCTCCAGCTCCACTAATGCATTTGTGGACAGACGCAGAGCAATCCATTGGAGATACACGAGGGCGCGATGATCCTTTTCATGGCGTCCACAAGATTCGCGAGGAACACCTACAATGTGTCAAAACGCCCACAATCCCTTGGCGGCCGATTGCAAAGGAATTTAAGAGCGATGCAACGCATTTTTAAACGGGTAGCCATGCTGCTGGCATTCTCCCTCTGTGTCCCAGTTCCTCTCGCTATGGCACAAACGAAACAGAGGCAAGAGCAGCGGCAGAACCAAAAAGTTCGCGAGGCGGAGCAAGAACTCGCTGCGTCCAAAAAGAAATGGACCGACACCCAACGTTCACTTCGAGATACGGTAAAGGGATGGATCGCTCGCCAGGATCTACTGATCGAGGCCAAAAAAGACCTTCGCAAAGCGGAATCAGAGGCAGAGAAAAAGCTAGGGAAGGATATCGGATTGCCTGACGTCTACCAACGAACGGATACCTTGCGAGAGCAGCTCGATCACGAAAGTCAACCCGTTCGCGACGCGCTGCGGAAGGAAGAGCGTTGGCAGAAGGCTAGCGTCGATGCCCAGAGTGCCAAAGTAGAGCGCGATGCGTTGTTGGAGCAATCGGAAGGTAGCGACAGCGAACGACAATCGAAAATGGATTCGCTATCAGCAAGGATAGCCCGGCCCTCCGAGATGGAGATGGCTGCCGTCGCGGCCGATCCCAAATGTGCCATCCTTCAGAAGGAGCTTGATGCTGCGTTGGGGGAACTCGCGGCATTGCGCAAGCAAATTGATCCTGACCGAATCGCTCAAGATCCCGCTGTTTCCAAACTTCGTAAGTCCATCGTCGAACGACAGAAGGAAGCGATGGAAGCAGAAAGGAAGGTCAACTCCAGTCGAAAAGCGGTCGCCTCAGCAAGTCGATCCGTGGCCGAAGCGCAATTGCGATTGGCGAAGGCAAAGCAGTTAGACAAACGCAATGGCAAATAACCATCTCTATAGAATGCTCAGCCTCCCAGCCCAATCTAGCTCGTAGCCATCCACGCAAGGGATCGCTACGAGAGATAAGATCTAGGACCTATCGCCTCCAGGTGTATTCCTAGCGAACGTTATCGACTGAGGAGGGCTCGGCGTTTTTCTTCACCAGCTTCGCTGCCGAATCTGCGGTGAGACTGGAAGCGACCCACTGCACGTACGCAAAATCGCGATCGCTCAAACGACTGAGCGAAACGGTTGTCGTTTTGCCGTTCTCTTTGAGGATCTTGACTTTGTCGCTGTAGATCATGCTGAGTCGGCCGTTCACGGTGTAGGTACCGGTGTTGTCGACCCATGTTTTGTACTCCGCACCTTGGAATTGGGGCGGGGGAGTGAAACTACCGATACCGAAGAGCTTGTCGAGATCGTCTTTCCCCTTTGCAGGGGGCGCAGGCGGCGTCGGCTCAGGACGATTCCATTCTTGGGCCGGAGCAGCAGGCGATTCCGAAGCCGGTGTTGCCTCCACCGGCTTGCTCTCTTTTGTTCCAAAGAGGCTGTCGAACAGCGGATCGGCTGCGGTTGAAGATTCTTGACTGATCGGCTTGCCAAAGATGTCGTCGAGCGAGGGTTCTGCTGCGGGTTTTGCTCCCTCTGATTTGCTCGGCGCATCGGATGGTTTTGCATCCGTTGGCTTCGATTCGGCGGGCTTCGCTTCCGCAGGAGCTGGATCGCCGAAGATATCGCCCAAAGGGTCGGCAGGCTTGGCGGATTCTGGTTTCTTTGGCTCCTCGACAGGCTTCGCCGGTTCACCGAAAATATCGCCAAGCGGATCCACTGGTTTGGATGCGTCCGATTTGGGCTCTTCTACCTTGGGGGCTTCGATTTTGGGAACTTCCGCAGCGGGTTTTGCCGGCTCACCAAAAATGTCGCCGAGTGGGTCCGCTGGCTTTTCTCCCTCCGCTTTCGGCAACTCAGGTTTTTCCGCGGGTGTCAACTCGGCGGCAGGAGGCTCGACGGAGGGGAGCACCGGTGCAGGTTCTGGCTCCGGTACTTCTAGCTTCGGTTCCTCTAACTTGGGCTCTTCTAATTTCGGCTCGTCGACCTTGGGCTCATCGACCTTGGGTTGCAGCGCAGGGGGCTCTGCAGTCGGCGAAGGCTCGGCGGGTGCTGATTGCTCCACAGGGGGAGTTAGGTTGGGTTGAACGGGTCCAGGTGCAACCTCTGGTTCCGCAATCTTTGGGACTTCTGCGGGAGCTTCAGCTTTTGGGGTCTCCACTACGGGAGGAGTTTCTGCCGCCGGTTCAGCAGGTTTAACGACTGATGGTACAACCGATGGTGCGACAGGAGCCGGTTGGCTTGGCTCGATCGGAAGGGCCGGAGTAACTGCGGGTGGCACCTCTGCCTTGGGGGGTGCTACAGGAGCCTCCGGAGCAGCCGGAGCCGATGGCGCTACCGACGGCTCAGCAGGTACTGTTGCGGCAGGGAGTGCATCGCAGGGAGACGCAGGAGCGACGCATCCAGGAGGGCAATCGCATGGTGAGGATTCGCAGGGGGGGACGGCAATTTCCCCACAAGCGGGAGTTGGACAGCAAACGGGTTTGCAATCACGGTGCAGAAGTCGACCGATCCATCGCCCCGCTAGCGCAGGGGTGAAAGTGGTGATGGTGCACAACGTCGCGACCAATGCAAGTCGAATCCAATATGTAAACGGCTTGGACATCGAAACCAAACTCCTCGTTAGCGAACTTGAAAATCGAAACAGTCACTGCGCGAACGAATCGCTCTTCTTCTCAGGAAGAACCTCATCGTACATCTCCGAAAACCCTGCAGCAAGAAAATATGCGGCCTGGGGAAACTGTTTCGAATGCGTAAGGAAGTTGGTCGGCTCGAACCTGCTTTCAATCTGCAAAGAATTAGCCGAATGGGCTGATTTCGGAAGGGAGGACGTTGTAAAATCCCTCTTTACGGACGATTCAGCCTTTCCACCATTTTCAGTCGAATGATCAGCGCGGTTATCAAGTGGGTCTTTGGCAGCTGGTCGCTCGAACGCAAAAGCCTTTTCTTTTTAGGCATCGCGTTGTTGGTCTCATTGCTGTTGGCTTTTTACGCCGTGCACGTCCTGGCTCAGCAGCTTGTGATGCAGACCGCGAGGCAGTCGGCTCGCGATGCGGCCATCACACACATGGGCTGGAAGCACATCACGAGTTTCTCCGAGACGATCGCGAAGTCATCCAAATCACCCGATCTTTATTCCGAGGGGGCACCAGAAGCCCCCTCCTCCAATCCGGACAATACGCCGACCCCCATTCGCGATTTGAGACGAGAAATCGAATCGATGATGGACGATTCCCAAGTCAAATTGGATTACGACTGCGTGTTGTTTCGTGTTGACGATCAACTAGAGCACGAACTGCTAACAGCGAAACTGGCGACAGGGAGTGATCTGACGCGCTTGAATAAAATCCATGCCAAGCTCGCGGAGCGCGACGCGCTCGCGGCGGAACAAAAAAGCACTCTCAATTCCGCGGGCAATCCTCCCGCCACTGCCCAGAATGCGATCGCTCCCCCAACCAGCTCCGTCGTCTTTGAAGAGGCTGGCCCCTACGAAGGATTCTATTACTACTATTACCCCGTGATTTTTAATGACACATGTCGCGAATGCCATGTCGAGCAGAGCAACGCGGGGAGCATTCTCGCATCTCAGTCCGTCAATCCCTTTCGCGTCTATCGGGTGATGATCCCTTACAGCGAAACGCAAGTCTGGAGTCTATGGAGTTATTCCATTTTGATCTCCATCGCCATTTGCACTCTGGCGCTTTCCCTCGTCTTCGTTCACTGGATTATCAAACGATTGGTGATTCGCCCTCTCAGCTACATGAAAGGTGTTAGCGAACAAATCACGGCAGGTGACACGGCTCTTCGATTTGAATTGGACACGGACGACGAGTTCCATGAACTATCGGAGTCGTTCAATGCCATGCTTCGACACTTGACCAACACCCAAAGCGAACTGCAGTCGCTCAACACCAAAATGAACGCGCAAGTCGACGAATTGGCGCGCATCAATTTGGAGTTGTTTGAAGCGAATCGCCTCAAGGGAGAATTCTTGGCCAATATGAGCCACGAATTGCGAACGCCGCTCAATAGCATCCTCGGTTTCAGCGATGTATTGCAAGGTTTTGAAACCCTTACCGAAAAGCAGCGTCGCTATGTCTCCAATATTCAGAACAGCGGTCGCAATCTTCTTGAGATGATCAACGACATCCTGGATTTAGCGAAAGTCGAAGCAGGAAAAATGCAGGTCCGCGTGACGGACTTTGACCTTCTCGCCATCATTCACAGTCAATGCGATCTCATTCGCAAAATGGCAGAAGACAAAAACATCGATTTGCGAGTCGACTCCAGTCGCGATTCGATCCCTATCTCGCAGGATCAGGGGAAAGTGCAACAGATCTTGACCAACCTTCTCTCCAACGCGATCAAGTTCACGCCCGAGGGTGGACTGATTACGGTGCATTGCGAAACAAAGGGGGATCAAGATGTCCTTATTTCCGTGGCCGATACCGGCGTCGGAATTGCGATCGAGGACCACGAAATCATTTTCGAGAAGTTTCGCCAAGCCAAACGCGTGACGGGTCAAGACGGATTGACGCGAGAGCATTCCGGCACAGGGTTGGGCCTATCCATCGTTCGGGAACTCTGCACCTTGCTCGGCGGAGATATTGGGGTTTCGAGCCAAGTCGGGTTCGGGAGTACCTTCAAGCTAAAACTTCCCATGCGCTACAGCAAGGCAGATGAAAACAACGGGAGCTTGGTCATGTCCAGGACACCAGGATGAGCGATTCCACAAACCCAAAAGAGACTCTGGTGCAACCAAGGGACTTGAACCCCTATCAGGCAAATGTCTCACCCGCTGATTCTATCCGAGTGGGAAGGCGACGGACGCTGCGTAGATCCGCGACGTTAGGTGCAGTCGCTTGTTCCGTGGCTCCCCTCTTGGCGTTTGGTGGAGCCCGAGCCTCTGAATTCTTGAACGGAACAAGGCCTTGGACGGAACTCCCCAATCAACTCATCATCCTGGGAGCGCTCATCGGCTTGTTCGGAATCGCCGGCGCTCTGATTGGCGCCATCATCCGATTCGTCGGCAAGTTTTTGATTCCAGAAAAATAGCCGTCATTGCCGTCGGCGACATCTACGAGCCAGGGTTCCCAGCGTCTTGAGGCATGGATGCATTCCACTGCATCACCTGGCGATGCAATTCACGAACGACGGAAGGCTCGCTCTCGGCTCGATTCGCCTTTTCCGAGACATCCATTTCCAAGTCATAGAGCTGGGGATCCGAACCGTCATAGTTGACGTAATACTTCCACTTGCCGTGGCGGACCGACAGGTCGGGATTGTCTTCTTGAAAACCGGCCCCAAATCCAGGGCGATCGGGAGGACGTCGCCAGAAGATGGGTGCTTGCCTAGTCCCTCGTTCTTTCCCGAGCAAGGTGCGCGATAGGTCTTCTCCATCCAATGCGATACCCGAAGGCAACGAGACATCGCACAGCGTGTAGAGAGATCGATTGAGATCCAGTGCGCACAGGACAGACTGATCGTTTGTCGTCCCTGTGGCATTCGCGTCCAAGTAGCTAGGCCCCCATACCACCAGCGGCGACCGTACGCCCCCTTCATAAAGCCATGTCTTGGCCCCGCGGAATGGCTCGCAATTCCCGGCACCGAACTCTGGACCATTGTCCGAGCATAATAGGATCAAGGTATTGTTGCGAAGAGAGGCGTCGTCACGGATGTGATCGAACAGAACCCCAAGCTGCTCGTCCATAGAGTCCAGCACGCTCCGGTAGAGCGCTCGCTTGTTATTGCCCCATTTGGCCAAAGGAGGAAAGAAGGGTGAATGAACATCGTCAGGCCATAGATTGATGTAGAAAGGTTTCTCGGCCGCAACGGCCTCATCGATGAATTGGATCGCATTCTTGACGAATCCACCGGTAATTTCTGATCGCTGCATCCACGTCACCGGCGCACCCAATCGTTCTGCATCTTCCCAAATGCGTTTGGGTTCCGTCCACTCCGGTCTCAGGGTAAGGGGCAAAAGCTTAGGCCCCATTCCTTCGAAGTTTGTAAGGCTACGGTCGAACCCGTAGGTTGCGATCGAAGGGGCATCGTCGACATCCCTCTGCCCTCCCATATGCCACTTTCCAAAATGCCCAGTTGCATAACCGCTTCGCTGTAGCTCGCGGGCAAGCATCGGAGCGGCCGGATCCAGCCACTGCGCCACCCCGCGTTCCTCATTGCTTTTGCGATTGTTCAGATAGGACGTTATCCGCCAGCGATGAGGATATTGCCCGGTTGCTAATGCCACACGAGACGGGGAGCAAATGGGGGAGTTCACATAAAACTGAGTGAATCTCAGCCCCTCTTTTGCGAGACGATCTATGTTCTGGGTCTCAGGCCGTTTGCCTCCGAAACAGGATAGATCCGCCCACCCCATGTCGTCGATCAGCAAGACAATCACATTGGGACGCGCCGCTGCCGAAGAAAGTTGGGGTGTCACGACCCACCCTATGCACAAAGCAATACCGCAAAGGAGCGACTGGAGAACCGATGAGTACGGAACGCGAAACTGCGAGCTTAGGTATACTGAGGATCTCATGGAAGGATACGAGCTGCCATTTCAATGACGGGAGAGGAACGAAGGGGAATCCACCGAGGAGTCACCCCAGGCTGTGCACGGCTATAGCATAGCACTCTCTCCTTATCGGGGCTCCCGAACAATCCCCCAACTCGAGCAACTATGCCGTACTTCTTCTCACCCTTTCTCGCGCTCTGCCTTTTTTGCTTTGCAGGTACCCTCAGCAGCTATGGCGACGAGGTGGGCAAAGTCCCCACACAAGTCCAATCGCTCTTTGGAACTTATTGCATCGAGTGCCATCGCGATGGAGCTGACGCGAGCGAGTTCCGATTGGATGCTTCGTTAACGGGAGATTTTAGTTCGCTCGGTACGCGCGCGCGTTGGGGAGAGATTGTGAATGTCTTGAACAGTCACGAAATGCCCCCTGAGGATGAGCCCCAACCTCCGACGGACATGGTTTCGGGGGTCGTGGATTGGATCACGGCTCAACTGGTAGCTGCGGAGAGAGAGCTTCGCGAGAATCGAGTCGTCATGCGGCGACTTAATCGCAACGAGTACCGAAACTCGGTGCGAGATTTGACCGGTGTGGAACCCGACATTTCCGGCTTCCCCCAAGATCCGCTGGCGAGTGGATTTGACAACGTGGGTGCCGCGCTCACATTCAGTCCTACGCAGCTCGAACTCTACTTGGATACCGCAAAGCAGGTGATGCAAAAAGCCCTCGTAGAAGGCTCCCCCCCCTCAACGATCCGTTGGCGATTTGAAATCGACGCTGGAGACTCCGACTCCCACCGCGTTCAAGTCGATGGCCAGCGCCCCATTGTCAACGGGGGCAAGAATCCAGTCGTGGAGGGGTTTAAGGTGTTGCATCACGAGTCTTGGGACAAGAAGCTCAATGTTCGCGATTTCGCCATGAAGGAACCGGGATCGTATCGGGTCCGTATTCGGGCTGCCGGGCGCATTCCCGATCGCGATGAAGTCGTCCGCTCCGCCCGCGAGATCCTTCAAAAAAGGTTCGACGATCAAATGACGAAAACTCCCGATCGGGAGAAATGGCATCGGCAACAATTGGATCGAGATCTCCAACACTTCGCCTCCGACGCCATGTACAGGTACGGGCCACCTCGATTGAAATTGATCCAAGAGTTAGGAGGTCAGCCTCGCACGATTGCCGAGTTCGATGTCTCGCACCCTCGTTCCAATCCCCACACTTACGAGATACCTGTCGAATTCACGACACAGAAGGCTGGCCTAACGATCGAGTACGCATACTCGATCCCCAAGGTCCTTGAGAATTTCTGGATGCAGGGCAATGATGCGTTCGCGCGTCCCGAGTTGTTCGTCGATTGGCTCGAAATCGAGGGTCCCTTGGTTCCCAGTTGGCCACCACCTTCTCACCAAAGTCTCCTGCTCCCACATGAAGGCACGAATAGCTCGACGGGACCGATCGATCGAAAGCAAGCGATGACGGCAATCGAGACCTTCACGACTCGAGCATTCCGACGCCCGGTGACGGAACAAGACGTTGCCCCCTACAAAGCAACATTCGAAGCGTCGAAGAAGGAGGGAATGTCGGACATCGGAGCGTTACGCAATGCCCTCTCTGCGGTTTTGGTTTCGCCCAACTTTTTGTTCCTGGCCGAGGAGTCGGAAACAGAGAGACTTTCTGCGTACGCGTTGGCATCCCGTTTGTCCTACTTTCTGTGGTCTTCTTGTCCCGATCAAGCGTTGTTGGATGCTGCGGCGCGAGGGGAATTGAAACCTGGCCCCCTATTGCGTCATCAAGTCGAGCGAATGCTTGCAGATCCTAAGTCCGAGGAACTGGTGCGAAACTTCACAGACCAATGGCTGGGACTTCGTGAAGTCGGTGCGAATCCTCCGGCACCAGACTTGTATCCCCACTACGATCGCCATCTCGAAATTTCGATGATCGAGGAAGGTCGAGCTCTTTTCCGTACAATTCTGCGGGACGAAAAAAGCGTGCTCGACTTCATTGACCCAGACTATTTAGTCATCAACGAACGCTTAGCCCGATTCTACGAAATCGAAGGAATTCGCGGCGACGCGTTCCAGCAAGTAGCCTTGCCGAAAGAGAGTCCTCGCGGAGGGATTCTGACTCAGACCGCAATGCTCTCGATCACATCGAATGGCACTCGGACTTCTCCGGTCAAGCGAGGGACTTGGGTGCTCAAGAATATCCTAGGAACAGACCCTGGCCTTCCCGTTGCCAATGCTGGAGACATTGCCCCAAAGGTGCCTGGTATCGACAAAGCGACTGTTCGCGATCGATTGGAGATCCATCGGGAGCTACCCCAGTGCGCTCGGTGTCACGACAAGATCGACCCCCTTGGACTAGCCCTCGAGAACTTCAATGCTTCTGGCCAATATCGAAAGCAAGAAGGCTTTGGATACAAGGGACGCATTGAGAAAGAGGATCCGATCATCGACGCGTCCGCCAAACTCCCCGACGGGACTCTCATCCAGGGGCCCGTCGAACTGAAGAAGGCTATTCGCAAGCAAGAAGATAAGTTCTTGAATTGTTTGGCAGGGAAACTGTTGACCTATGCAGTAGGACGCGAGCTGACCATCGCAGATGAACCGACTGTCAGAGAGATTATTTCCGAGACGAAGGGAAACGGATCGACGCTTAAGGAGTTGATCCTCGCTGTAACTAGCTCTAGCACGTTTCATGCCCCGTGAGTCGCAGCCGCAGTGTGACTTTCAAGCAGGATGGGGATGTGTGAACTAGCATGAACATACGAGATCCACAAATCAGGAGTGAGAGATGAAGCGTTTGAATCGAAGGCACATTCTGCGAGGAGCTGGCGTCGCGTTGGCATTGCCGTTTCTGGACGCGATGTCCCCTTGGGAGATTTCGTCCGCGTTGGCCGCCGAGTCCAAGTTTCGGCCTCGTGCGGAATCGACGATCGTGCAGCCACGTGTGGTGTTCTGTTATGTTCCCAATGGCGTCAACATCCTCCAATGGCAACCGAAAGAGGTCGGTCCGAATTACACCTTGTCGCCGACCCTCAAGGTCTTGGAGGAGATCCGCGACGACTTTACGGTGGTATCGGGATTGGGGCACCCTCGCTGCACCGGTGGCCATAGCGGTGCAGACACTTGGCTTACGGGCGCGGACCTTCGTTCGGTTCCGGGAAAGGACTATGCCAACTCCCTTTCGGTGGACCAGCTGATTGCAGAGAGTTTGGGGACCGAAACTCGTTTCGCTTCCCAGCAATGGTCGGATCAATCCGGAACCGGTTCCGCAGGCCATTCCCATACCCTTTCGTTCGATCGCAATGGAACCCCCCTTCCCGCAGAGGATTCCCCGAAGCGAATCTTCGAGAGGCTTTTTGTTCCGGAGTCCGCGGGCGACCGGGAGGCTACGCTACGTCGGTATGCGGAACGACGATCGGTTCTGGACAATGTCCTTGAAGAATCGAAGAGACTAGCTCGGCGAATTGGGAAGGAAGATCAGAGAAAGCTGGATGAATACATGGGAAGCGTTCGTAGTACCGAACAACGAATCGAGCGACTCGAGAGCTGGATCGATCGTCCGAAACCTTCCGTGGATCCACCCCTCTTGCAACTCGCCATGCAACCCCACAATGCGCACGACCGACCGATGTGGATCGATGTCATGCTCGAGCTAGCCTACCTTTCCTTCATTACGGACTCGACGCGAGTGATTTCGTTCGAATGGTCGCGCGAGGCCGGCGGATTCGGCGGCGGCGGGGAAAACCATCACGAGCTGTCGCATCATGGCGGCGACGCGGGCATGCTAGAGAAGCTTGCGACGATCGATCGCTTTCATCTGGAGAGGCTCAAGCGATTTTTGGGGTTTTTGCGACAGACCCGAGAGTCCGATGGCTCGATGCTCGATCGCACGATCGTAGTTTTTGGATCGGGGATGAATAGCGGGGAGGGAGGGGACCATTCGCCCAAGAATCTACCATTGCTAGTCGCAGGAGGAAGCAAACTGGGACTTCGTCACAATCGCCATGTCCATTTCGAATCCGAAAAGAGCCCACCTCTGTCTAATCTACTTCTCGAACTAACACAACGCATTGGGATCGAAACGGATTCGTTCAGCGATGCCACAGGAGCAAGCATCCTATCTGCTTGAATATCTCCACCTCCCTCTAGGTTTGATTTGCGGGGCGGCGCGCACCCATCCATAATCGCATGGCGTGTTCTTTATTCGTCGTTCCATGCAGGCGGAGCATGGAGCTTGGCAATTATTCTTCTGTCTACGAGGCCAGTTAGAAATGCGTATCCTTGCCTACAAAAGGTTATTGTGTGGCATTGCCACTCTCGGCATCACCGCCCCGGTCTTTTCGGCATCCGCACAAGACATCACGAAACGGGAGGCCGAAGGGCAAAATGTCGCGACGCCAGCGGATTTCGATCCCGCGTCTCGAACCCAGGAGACGTTGCTTCGACTGATAGACGAAGGGAAGAACCGCAATCAAACCATGGCACATCTTCGCTATCTCTGTGAAGAAATAGGACCTCGGTTAACGGGTTCTACCCGTTTGGAACGTGCTTGCCATTGGGCTGCAGATCGGTTTCGAGCCTTCGGATTACAAAATGTTGCACTAAAGCCATGGGGCGAGATTCCTGTTCGCTTCGATCGAGGTGAATGCAAAGGAAGAATCGTCACGCCCGTTGTCAGGGAAATGGAGTTCACTGCAAAGGCTTGGTCGGTAGGAACAGAAGGTCCGAAACAAGGTCCGGTCGTCCGCGAACCACAGTCCCCGGAAGAGCTTGATTCGGTCGCAGACCGTCTGGAGGGAGCATGGATATTGCGCCCGGCAGGAGCCAAACCTTCAATCGTTGTGGATCGATTGAACCATGCAGGTATCGCAGGATTTATTTCCACCGCGACTGCAGAGATCGTCAATACAGGCGGCGTTAAGGGAGTAACCCAGCTAAAGATGGCGGACATACCCCCGATCCCGACAGTAACCATTCGCCGATCGGACTACGATGCGATCAACAGCCGAATCATGGATGGAGAAAAAATTGTCGTCGAATTTGACTTGAAACATACCCTCGTCGAAGGCCCCTTCCCGGTTTACAACACCGTCGCCGAGATTCCAGGATCGACCATGCCGGAAGAAATTGTCATCATCTCCGCACATCTCGATAGCTGGGACGGACCGGGATCCCAAGGAACAGTCGACAATGGAACAGGGTCCGCTGTGACCATCGAAGCGGCTCGTATCCTGACTGCGATCGGTGCGAAACCCAAGAGGACCATCCGATTCATCCTTTGGTCCGGAGAGGAGCAGGGACTGCTCGGCTCGAAGGCATACGTACAACAATTGACAGAGGTAGAGCGTAAGCGGATTTCAGCGGTGTTTGTCGATGACAGTGGCACCAATCAGCAAGCCTCGTTGACGTGCGTCGAACCGATGGCCGCGATGCTCAGAGAAGCGATCCTACCGATGAACTTCGCGTTTCCCCATGCACCCATCAAACTGAATGTCGCCCCCCGAATGCCTCGCGGAGGTGCTAGCGACCACAGCCCTTTCAATGCGGTTGGCGTACCAGGTTTCTTCTGGGGCAAATCGGGGACAGCCGTTTATCGTCACGCTTGGCATACGCAGAACGATAGAATGGATCAAGCCGTACCAGAGTACTTAACGAAGAACTCCACCGTCTCCGCAATTGCAGCCCTCGTTCTCGCAGATGCCAACACGCTCCTGCCTCGAGCCCCCGTTCCTGCCGAAGAGAATCGTCGGCAGGAACTCCCAACCCCTGGTAGACCGCCACAACTGGACGATCCCTCCAACTTGGATGGCGACTAAAGGGTTCGATTACTTGCTTTGCAGCTCGAAATCGATCACGTTCTCTCCCGGCTCGACGGTCTTCGTTAATTCCGTCCGGGTGTTGTATTTGGGAGGAATCTTCTCAGGAGGTTCCTTACCTCCGTCGGCATCGGAAGTGGATTGGTGAACCGTGGTAATATCCACTTTGTAAGAACCTGGGGCTGCCCCCAATGTATCTCGAATGTAGACCAGACGGTAAACCCCTTCTTCGTTGGTCAACCCTATCGACGGACGCCCCGTCTCAGGAACAAATCGAACTTGCGCGTTCGCATAGGGTTTCCCATCCATGGTCACTTTCCCCGTGACCAAACTCATGGCAGAGTTGGAGTTGCAACCTGCGATCCATGTGAACAACGCGAAACACCCAACAGCAAAAAGAGAAGGTGACATTCTTAGCGCGGTCTGATTCATATCAAGAAATATTCCAATTCGAGTAACGGCAAATCGAGTGACGGCAGATGGTGCGTTGCCACCATCTGCCTTAAACATGCAGCATAAGAATCGTTACGTCTTACAACTCTCCGATCGGAGTGCCGTCACCACGATCTGCCAATGCAGTTTGAACCGCGAACTCGATTGTTTCGGATAGGAATTGAATCGATCCATCCGCCAGTGCGACATTGAGACCACCGGTATGGGCACCCGTGAGCGCAACGTTGACGTCATAAGGATTGCTGTTCCCTGAGCCGCCAAACGTGCCGATTGGGTATCGAACGGTGGTTACGTTTTGGGTCCAGTTGCCAGCTCCTGCCCCGTTCCCCCAAGCGCCACCTCTCCAACCGCAGCTTCGGCGATCGATCTTGTTTAGGTTCGCGTCGTAAAAGTAATCGCTTTGCTCACCGATCATCATCGTATTACTCGTTCCATCCGATGCACTCGCAAAACTAGCCGCACGACTGTTTGTACCGATCGGAGTAAGCATGCCGTTGTGAACAGCGATCCCGTAGATGTTCGTCTGTGGATCGGTCGACGCCACAGTGGTTGATCCTCCTCGCCAGTAGGAACCTGCGATACCAACATAGTTGATCATCTGCAGAGTGACCGAACCGTTCGAATGCGTGGTGTAATTCTGTGTTTTGGGAAGAGGACTCGACGGACATTCCAATCCTGGTACTCGAAGGTTGTTGAGTAAATTGAAGTTGGTCACAGGGGTAGGGCCATCCTGCATCGTGAAATCTCCTACGAACTCGAGCCCGCTGTAAACGTTGTTTTGCTCGATGTAAGGCATGATACGGACAATCCAAGACACCCCGCGCTGTCTAGTCCCTACAGCCCCCAGTTGTGGGGATGCCGAAAACGGCAGCTTGTTGAATGCGGAATGGTAATTGTGCATCGCAAGCCCCAGCTGCTTGAGATTGTTTGAGCATTGCATCCGTCTCGCCGCTTCCCGCGCCGCTTGGACGGCAGGTAGCAACAGACCCACCAAAATGCCAATAATCGCGATGACAACCAAGAGCTCCACCAAGGTAAATCCCACACGTCTCGTGGACTTCATAACAAAACCTTCCATCAGATCGAGGTCAATAAGATTCCATGGCGAGCCGAATACGATAGAGAGGTATCGCAGAGAGAATGCTCGCTTCTCCGAACACTAACCGGATGCAAATCCATCGTCAACAATCTTATTTCCCGCACCAAATGCCACTTGCTACAGTCCCATCAAGGAAGCGCCCCGATCGGACTTAACGCGCACACAAAGGCGGCTATTCCGCATTAACTCGGAGCCACATTGAGATTTTGTTTTGCAAGAATCCCCCGTGCGATCTCACTTTCTTCGCGGGGCACGCTTCCTCAATCTCCTTACCGTTTCACCCTGGGCCCTGGCGAAGAAAGGGAATCGCAACGGCTATTTGCGTACGTTGATGAGCCAATAGAGATAGGCCAGGTAGATAGCGACTCCCAACGCGCCTTCCCATCGAGAAATACGCCGACCTGTCACAAAGATCGGGACTGCGCCGATCGCGACCGCCGCCATTAACGGAATATCGAACCAAAGGAGAGAGCGTTCAACCGGCAGTCCTCCGGGCGCGAGCATGCAGGGGATGCTCAGGATGATGAGGATGTTGTAGATACTGCTGCCGATCAAGTTCCCCACGGCGACATCCCTATCCCCCTTGATCGTGGAGAGAATCGTGGTCACCAACTCCGGAGCCGACGTCCCCATCGCGACGATGGTGAGCCCGATGGTTGTAGTCGAAACGCCAAAAATCGTCGCCAACTCGACAGCACCTCGCACCAGCACCTCCGCTCCTGCCACAGTGAGAATGATTCCCACAACAAGCACCGAAAAGTACCAAAACCCCTGGCGTTTCCGTGCGATCTTGGGAACCTCGTCAACGCTGTATTCTTCATTGAAGTCCGCTTGCGAGGCTCGTGACGCCCTGCGTGTAACGAGAATCAATGAAACGGTGTAAGCCACTCCAAACGAAAGCATCAGCAGTCCGTCCCAAAACGACAAGACGCCATCCCAAGCAAGGGTTGTCATGAGGCCTGCCGAAAATACGATCGCGGGGAGTTCCAGTTGAAAGACCTGGCCATGGAGCAGCAAGGGGTAGATGGCGGCGCTAAGCCCCATAATAAAAAGCAAGTTGAGAACATTGGTTCCTGCGATATTGCCGACCGCCAGCCCTCCATTTCCTTGTAAACCTGCAATCGTTCCAACCGCTAACTCCGGAGCGCTGGTCCCCACCGACACGATCGTCAGGCCGATCACCATCGGAGTAACTTTGAGGAAAGCAGCAACTTTCGACGCACCGCGAACGACGAGCTCTGCTCCAAAGACGAGTACCACGAGCCCGACTAAAAATAAAAGGATGGCTACAAACACCGCACAGTCCTTAGTCTGGCGACAATTTGCTGGTCTTCACGATCAACACCGAGCAAGGAGCATTGTGAGCCACATACTGAGACACCGATCCCAAAAAAAATCGATGGATAGGGCCGTAACCGTGGGAGCCCACGACGATCAAGTTCGCTCCGTATCGACTGGCTTCATCGACAATCGTTTCTTTCACGTGTCCCTCGAGCAAGGCGCTTGTAACGTTCACCTTGGAAGGATGCGCTTTCACCAACTGGGTCGCATCCTGAAGCTTTTGCATCACTTCCGCACGCTGCTGCCGAATGAGATCATCGTAAGCACCCAGCGACTTGGAACGGAACAATCCGTCGTCGAGAGGAGCGTCGACAATAATGACGCGCACTTCACTCTTCGGAGCGAGCGGAATACGGTAAAGTTCTTGGATCGCGGCACAACTGCTAGGCGAACCGTCGATGGCGAGTAGGACTTTCATGTTGAACTACGTTTCCATATCAGGAGGAACTGCGATCGATATCCCCCGTTCTACGAATGATCGCCTGAAAACGTCAATGCCCATTGGCCGCTGCAAAAATAAAACTTCAGTCACGAAGGGTATGGATCGTGTTGTGCAACCTACCGTTGACCAGTTCGCCTCGTAAAGCCTTCAGGGAATACTGAATCTCCATCCCCCAAGTTGGCTTGAGACCATCGATCTCCAAATCGACGACAGTCCCGTCTGCGGATAGTTTCGCTGCGGTGACCTGAAGAGTCTTTTCATCCAAATGTTTCGAACCGTACTTCGCTGTGCGTTCCAACGACCAAGTCTTGACAGAGAAAACCTCTGGATGCACCGAAGTTTCGTCCAATGGTTCGGCGAATCGAAGTTGAACACCGCGCCGAAACGCATGCAACTCAACCGGGAGATGCACCGGTTGATCGGTTGCACGAATGCGATATAGACCTCCTGGGGCGGTGGCATTGCCCGCCCAAGCGAACATGCCACATAGATACAGATGACCGTCTTTGGGATGAAACCGTCCTCGCATAACCCCCGTTGGGAAAGGCGGAATCGGCAACTCAATCATCCCTCCCTGCATCTTCTCACCCACTTGTTCATGAGGGACAAGAAAAACCTTCCCGTAGCCATAGGAAAGGTTGAGCAAGCGTCCATTCAGCTTACCCCAACTTGGACTGTCCACCCAAAGCAACTCCGCTGGAGATCGATCAAACGTGTTGGTGATCCAGCAAAGGGGTGGCTCCATCGCGGAATCGGAAGGATCGGTGATGTCGTGGTACCCCAGCATGTTGCCGTAGAATTTGGGTTTGCTTGTTTCCGAAAGGGTAACCCAATTGATTCGATTCTTGGGATTCCAAAATCCTTCTTGATCGGTAACGAAAAACGATCCATCCGGGTTCAAACAAACTCCATTGGCCGCGCGAAACCCGTTTGCAAGGATCGTTGTCTTCGAGCCATCGCGTTCGACTCGCAGCAACGTTCCGTGGTGAGGCACCACCGCGGCCTTACCGTGGCATCCCGACTTTGCATAATAGAAATTCCCTTCCCCATCGACTTGCAACCCCATCGCAAACTCATGGAAGTGCTCGGTGACTTGATGATCGTTGTTCAAACACTCATAGAAGTCGATTTCGGCATCTCCGTTTAAGTCATGAAGAACGGCGAGTTGGTCGCGACAGGTTATATAGATCCGGTCCGAAATGATCTTTAAACCCAAGGGTTGGAACATCCCCGTGGCAATCCTCCGCCAGGACCAAGCTTCCGACTCCGAATCGGACGAGCGCTGGACCTTCCACACATCGCCGTCCCAAGTGCACAGGGCGAGACCGCCGTCGGAAAAAAAATCCAATCCGGTAAAACGCATCTGCGCCAGCCAGGGATTCGACTCCGGTGCAACGAGATGATCGACGGCAAAGGGGCCAGTGTCCGATACCGTTTGGATCGGCGTCTTGAACGCCTGCCCCCATCTCGCTGGACCACCGCGCGTCAGCCTCTGCAAGTCAACATCTTCTGGAGACAACGTGTTACTACTTGCCGCAACTGCCAACGTGTCGGGCTTCGTACCGGTATCCAACGGTTGCCATAAAGCAAAGTTGATCGGTTCTCTGCCGGAGGAGATTTTGAGTGTGAGATTTCGCCCGCGACGGTGCCAAGCCGCTTGAGGAGTAGGCGGCCAGATGGTGGCGAGGATGGGCTCCTCAGATTTTGCCGTACGATCTTGACCGAGCAATGCAATCGTTGCCCCTTCGATCTGCATAACCTCCAGCTCCACCTCGGAGGTCGCATGCTCGGCGACTTGCAATTCCATGTCGTGATCACGAGGTCCGATATGGAACAACCTAACCGAGTAAGGGTGGGATGCAAGGCTGCTGGGTGGTGCCACCCACGGTGACTCTAGAACATCGGTGCTGCCGATCGAATAGGAAAAGACGATGCGCTGACCATGCTGGTAAAGGCCTCGGTATTGTCCCCAAGACCGCGGCAATGAACCATAACGTTTGCCGTCTCTTCCTTCGACTCGCACCCTGTCCTCAAAGGACCCATTGGCAGGGTTTGCCCATCCGGGTGCCTGGGGATTGGCGAATCCAACCCTTCCGACCAAGCTGGGATGGATGCCATGCTCTCCGTTGAATTGGATACCACGCCAATCGATGAAGGCCGAATCGACGCTTTGCGAGGCGTCGTTTAGCGACAATGGGCGACTCCACGAGGCGGCCATTCGAAGTGTGTCGGTATCAAAGACCATCCAATGTTGTCCGCGGGCAATCCCACCTGCTCCAGCATCCAGGCGAACCGCGACGCCTTTGTATGCAAAGTTCTTTTGGGGACTGGGGATTTCGAAAGTATGAGCCAAGCTCGCTCCGTAATCCATCGAAGACCAAGGTTCGATTTTACTAGGTGCTGGCCCCTTCGAGCTCCCCTCGGGCAACGTGGACAGATACGCGCCATCCACTGCAGTCCACTGCGTTGGATTGTGCTGGCGAAGATAATGCTGACGGATGTAGTGGATCACGTCATATTTCTGCGATGGTACCATCCACGTTTGTGCCATCATCATTCCGTATCCGTACGTAAGCGTACGGTACATCGAATATGGGTCGCTTCCATTTTTGAATGGACCTTCTGCAAAACGCAGCGAGGTAGGAAGAGACCCCGGCTGTTCCAGCGTCCCGTGACAGTTAGCACAAACTCGTTGGTAGATTTTCTCTCCACGTAGAAACGCATCGTCGTCCCAACCGAGAATCAACGCACGGTGATCCAGATCCCTTTCGTAGTCAGGAATGGAGACGGTCAAACTGGATTGGCTCGGACGCAACTCTGCCGCGCGCCCTGCACCGCCATCTCGTATTTCCATCAGATACCGAATCAAATCGTAAAATTGTTGGCGGCTTGCGAGAGCACTGATTTGCCCCGATGGCATGATGGAGGTGCTGCGTATCTTCATTTCCTCCACATCGTCGCGCTCCAGTTTCCGCACGGAACCACGCTTTGCGAGTTCTTGCAAAGTAATGTCATGGTCGTTGGATGCGATGATGAGGGCATCAAAGATTTCCTCATCGACGGTCCGTACCGATACGGTTTCGAATCCCTTTCGAATGACTTTCGACGGCCAAAGAACCGATTCGAGCAGCGCTTCGTCCGTCACATCGCGTCCTAAACTCGTGAGATCAGGTCCAAGCCTCGCCCCCTCGCTTGAGACAGGCTCGTGGCATTGTTGGCAGGCCATCTGAGGTTGAAAAAAAAGGATCGCTCCGCGAGCTGCGTCACCGAGTTGCTTCGACTTCTCAATCAACTCCGTCACCGGAACGGCTTGAAGCTCTGATTCGAGCGTCTGGGCTAGCAACGAGTGGGCCCCTGCCAAAACCAGAAGTAAGCAGCCAAGAAATCTAAGTCGAACGATCATCTATCGAACCTTTGCCATAACAAAAACCGCACTGATCCTGCGAGCCTTTCACCGCGCAGACGGAGACCGGGGGTCGACCTCTGCCTCAAGTAAAGTCTCACGAAATAGAGTCCAGTATTTTCCAATTGGTGTAGAGCATCCGAGGCAAATGAAAAGGGCCTTTCCACAAACTCCCTTTCAGCGTGTTGGACCTCTTGCCGTCGCGATGCAGGTACCCAAACCACTCTCCAAATTCGGGATCGGAGAAGTGCTGAAAACTCCAATCGTGAACTTGCTGATGCCAAGCCGCATACTTGGATTCTCCGGTCAGCGACCAAGCCAACAAAGTCGCGATGAGCGCTTCGCAATGGGGCCACCAGAACTTCATGTCATGCCAGTACTCTTGGACCGGCAGCCCACGTAAATCTCGAAAATAAAAAAGGCCACCAAACTCGGGATCCCAACCCCTTTCCCACATCCAGTCCAGCATTTGACATCCAAGCTGAATGAGTTGGCGATCGTTGCGAAGCTTTCCTTCGTGCATGACAAACCAGGCGCACTCGATCGCATGTCCAGGATTCAGTTGACGGCCATCGAAATGGTCCAAGACTTCACCGTTCAAGCCGACCGTCTCCATGACAGCGCGTTCCTTATGGTTCAGGAATTTGCCGCGGATCTCCGTCAAAGACCAGTCAATCCATTCGCTGCACGTTTTGCCTTGTACAGCAATATCTCCCAAACCCTTACGAATCTCTTGCGCCGTCACGATCGAAATCATGTGCGGTCCGATCGATAGCGATGGCCGTGTAAGAACGACCGATTTGGGAGCCATTACCCCAGGTTCGAACGAATACCAAAGATACTTCTCATAACACCGAACCGCGTGATCGGCCGCTTCGGCGGAACGCGTCGCGCGATGGATGGCGGCATAGGCGATGGCAGCAAACGACTCGCTGTAAACATAGCGACGCATGCGCAGCGGCGATCCGTCCCGCGTGACTGTAAAATAGTGCTTGCCATTAGCATCCGTCCCGTACCGTTGTAGAAACTCGATCCCACTGCGGGCAGCTTCGAGCCATTCCTCTCTCGGTTCGACTTCATGGTACAGTGTGGCAAACATCCAAGCCCCTCGGCCCTGGAACCAGATCGACTTGTCGGTATCGACCACCGTTCCGTCGCGGTCCAGAGATGTGAGGTAGCCGCCGTAGTCCCTATCCAAACCATGACGCAGCCAGAAGGGCATCACATCGCCCAGAAGTGTGTCGCGGTATTGCGAAGCCAGGGAAGATCGGCCTTCTTGGGTAAGTAAATCCATCGTCGCTTGCCTATTTTTCGGCCGAGACCGACGGGGTTTCTAGCCAGTCCATTTCAAAACGGATCAAAGCAACTCGCTTCGTTCCATCGGCCTCATAGAGACATCCAATCGATCCGTCCGGAAGCTGGGCCATAGAGGAATACGCAAACGGGCCTGGCTGGATGACCATTTTAAGCGGCCACGTCTTTCCGTTGTCGTAGCTAATCGACACAGTTCCATGACCGCGTCCTTGACTCTGAGGGCCGGAATAGAGAAGCCTGCTGGTCTTCGGTGCACCAGGCTGCTCATAGCGAATGATCGATCCCATACAGCCGGGATCGATCAAGTCCACCGCGTCTTCCACATCAGACCAAGTTTCTCCTCCATCGTGGCTGACCGCCGTTTTGCGAACGGGCTTCCCGGCCCATCTACGTACATTGAAACGGACCGACCCATCGTCCAATTCTACAAATTGAGCCTCATTGACAATGCTCGTCTTTTTTCCATCTTGGGTCGTGAGAATTCCGTTTGGAGCAATCGCTCCCATTTTCCAAGTCGCACCGCGATCGTCGCTGTAAACAGCGTAGATATTCCAAGCGCCAAATGGTCCCTCGTTGAAAGGGAAAAGAATTCTTCCAACGTGAGGCCCTCGAGCTAGTTGGATTCCAACTCCAGGTCCTCCCGCGATCGTGGTGACCCGTTGCTCTCTCTTGGTACTACGCGTCAGATCGCGGGGCGTGCTCCAAGTCACTCCGTCGTCGTCGCTGGTGATCAACCAGTTTCGGACGATGGCCTTCCCTTCGTAGCCGGACAAGATCTGTCCGCTCCGCTCGGCCAAACCTGCGGGATAAGACTGATACATAAGCAGAATCGCACCGGTTTTCTGCTCCACCACCGCGCACGGATTGTTTAACGCATTGTCCCCATCCGCAGCAATGACCGCGCAGGCGCACCACGACTTCCCACCGTCGGAACTCCTTTTCAAGATAATTTTGTTTTTAGCTTGATCGGCGTCCGCCGCGCGGCCTTCTGCAAAGGCAAGCAGCGTACCTTGTTTGGAAACCACCAACGCAGGAATCCGGATCGAAGCAAAACCGTCCTGCTCGGGTATGAAAACATCGAACTCTTCGGGTGGTGCTGCCGCACTCGCGATCAGAAACAACCCCGCGGCAGCTGCATGAGCCACCCACCAAGCGAGTCCTACCGCATTCATAGCAACCTGCGAAATCGAAAATGGCGAGCGTGCCGCGGGAATCGTCCATAGCGGTGTCGCCATGGACCATGCGACCGTTCCGCTAACCGAAGGACCTCACCTTACCCACGCCGCACTCAGTTGGCAACAGGCCTGCGTACCTTCTCGATCGAACGACGTCGCGTGCGTTTTCTGAGCGAATCACCCTCTCGCGGAGGATCATTTTCAATTTCTTGAATCAAGACCGAGTGCCATCCGCTGGCGTAAGTCTCAAATCCTGCGGATTGGGCATGGCCGATGCAACATTTGGAATCCCCGACCTCGGCGATCACATACCCTTTTTTGCCAGCGAACAATTTTCCTCGACTGCTGAACTCAATGCTTTCCTGCAGAGTCCGGCCCTGGGAATCCGCGAGTACAAGACCGGTTGGATCGACAATGCAAACGCGAGTCGACTGCTTCTCTTCGCTCGATAACGCGACATTGTTAACAATGTCACGCGCAAAGTTATCCCAATTGAAAATGATTCCCAATACACCTATCACACGCCCATCGACGGCGCCGTCCTCCCGAACCGCCGCGGAAAAAACGACCGAATGCCGATTATTGACGATGGCGCATGGATGCACCGTTTGAAATCCGTATTCCCTCCCCGAACGGCTCTGCAAGGCTGATTGGAACCAAACGGTACTCGATTGTTCCGTCCCAATCGAACGGAACATCTCCGGTCTCCCGCAAGCAATGACTTGCCCGTTCGGTTCACACAAAACCAAGTCGCTGTAAACCGTATACGAATCCAAGATGGTCCTCAGTCGCTGGCACGCGAACTCGGACGACTTCGCATTTTTGTCCGTTAATGCATCGACCACGCTTGCATCGGTCGCCCACCAACGAACATCACATGACCTTTCATAAAGACATCGATCCACCAAATCGATATTCATGCGAGCCAAATCGCTAAGCCTCACTCCTTTGAAGGACTTTCCCATGTCCTCGCTGATCTTGCTGATCCTGGAGAGGGTTTTTCGGGAGCGTCGTTTCAAGTTGGCCACGACCTCCGTGGAACTGTTCGAAAGTCCCGCAATCTCCATGGCTACGATATTAAATGCCTTGCCCGCGTCCCCAGCTCGCGCAGCTTCAATACGTGCATTCAAAGCCAAAACCCGGATCTGGTCATTCACCTTGTCAATCGCATTAATAGTGCGATCCATCACAGAATCCAAGGTCGTTGTGAGTCCTGCAACCAATTCCGGACTAAATTTATCGTCTTGTTGCTCGGGCATTCGCCTAGCTCGATATAGAAGAGATGGAGATCGATAGTTTGTTGCAAGAGAGGATGGAGAAATATGAATCCCGCTTTACAAAAGTCAAAACCGTTCGCCTAAAGCTTTATTTATTTTTAAAAAAACAACCCTATCTTTCTTGGGATGTACCTTTTCTCACGAAAATTCCAATACGCCGGATCTCCCCCTCTATTTAGGGTGCAACACTCTACGGGATATCTCGTCGATCAATAGCAACGACGAGTCGTGCAAGAGGGATTCGGAATCGGTTTAAGATCATGCCAACGAACTCGACGATTAAGGAAGACGCCTCCTTTCTGGAGGATTTTGTACTGGAAGCGACCACCTCCATGGACTTGGTCGACCGGCATCTTGTCACTCTGGAGTCCCACGCGAACCAAGAAATTCTCAATGAAGTTTTTCGCGCCATCCACTCCATTAAAGGGGTGGCAGGATTCTTAGGATTTGAAAAGATCCAGCGGCTTTCCCATGAGATGGAGTCGGTTCTAGACAAATTGAGACGCGAGACAATCGAAGTCTCTACACCATGCATCAATATCCTTTTGCAGGCCAATGATCATTTAAGAACTTTGGTGGAGAAACCCGATGTCGACCTTGATCTCGGCTGTACGATTCAGTCCTTGGCGAGTCTTCACCGTAATCCAACTGCTACCACGATTGCAATGGAGATCGTTCCAGCCATCGATAAATCATTAAGTTCGGTTCAAACGTTGCTGGAGTCGGAGGAGCTCCCGCTGATACCATCTCGCCATAACGCGTCTCACAACGTTATTGCCCGCCCTACCACGCTGTGCGAAGCGACTCTTTCCAGCACGTCTATCCCACATCCCTCGAAATTGGTTTCGGAATCGTCGATCCGGGTTCCGGTGGCCGTTCTAGAGGAATTGGTCAATCTCGCGGGGGAGTTAGTTCTCTCTCGTAATCAGTTGGTTCGGACCATCGATGAGTACAAACTCAAGGCCTTGGCGAGTATCGGCACCCGCATCGATCAAGTAACAACAGCGATGCAGGACGCGATTATGCACGCGAGAATGCAACAGGTCGGATTGTTATTCAGTCGCTTTCCACGTCTCGTTCGCGATCTCAACCAAAAGCTTTGCAAACGTTGTCGACTCGTAGTGGAAGGAGCCGAGGTGGAACTGGACAAAACGGTCCTCGAGGCACTCTCAGATCCTCTCACGCACATCATTCGTAATGCGTTGGACCACGGAATTGAATCACAGGAAGATCGTCGCTCAGCGGGGAAAGAGATCGAAGGCACATTGCAACTGAGAGCAATGCACGAAGGAGGAAAAGTCAGAATTATTATCCAGGACGATGGCAAGGGAATGAACCGTGAACGCATCTTGCGAAAGGCAATCGAACGAGGCTTGATATCCCACGACGAATCGCTGAGATTCTCCGAACGAGACATTACGAACCTGGTTTTTCGTCCCGGCTTTTCCACCGCGGACTCGATCAGCGATGTAAGCGGTCGCGGCGTGGGTATGGATGTGGTTCGAACCAATATCGAACGCATTGGCGGAACTGTCGACATCGAGAGCGAATTTGGACACGGAACGACTATCTCTATCACTTTGCCTCTCACGTTAGCAATCGTTCCCTCCTGGATTGTTTGTCAGGATCGTTTTCAGTTTGCGATTCCTGAAGCGAATGTGATCGAGTTCCTCAGTTTTTCCGAGGGAGAGCTTGACGACCGAATCGATCGTATCGAAGGAGTGGAGTTGATTCGGTGGCGAGGTAATCTACTGCCTCTGGTTCGCCTTCGGGACTGCCTCCCGCCGGAGTGCCGGTCGAATCTATCTCCTCAGCGAATCAATAAAGTGGTTGTGATTGAGACGGGGAGTTTTCGCTTTGGACTCGCAGTAGAACAAGTGCGTGATCCAGAGCATGTGGTAGTAAAACCTGTCAGCTCTCACCTGAGGCAATGCGGCTATCTCGATGGTGCAGCCGTGCTCGGTGACGGAAATGTCGCATTCATTCTGGGAATGCAAGGGATAGCGGAACGAGCAAAGCTCGGAAAAATGAACACTCCCTTGCCCATGCCGGAGGTCGCAGCCGATCTCCCGTGCGACGAATCTCAAGCCGCAATCATTGTTCGACGAGAAAATGGTCATCTTGCTGCGATACCAAGAATGGTCATACAGCGGATTGAACGAGTCGACCCCCGCGATATTCAGTTCGCTAATCATCAATGGATTGTCCCCTATCGCGGTGGGCAATTGCAAGTCTTGGAATGGGAACGAAACAGCATACGGAGGCTCGTGAAGCAAGGCTGCGAATTCTGCTATGTCATGGTGTTCACCGTTCGAGAAACGGAGATTGGATTTCTCGTGAGAGAGATAGTCGATATCCGAGACATTCCCACCATGGTCCGATTGACTGACACGGCTCAACATTCGGTTGTCGGGACTGTGTTGCTCCAAAACACAGTGGTCGAAATGTTAGACCTCTACCAATTCGCGGATCAAGCATTGGAAACGCGAGGAAAAACGAGAAGAAATCGAGCAAATTGCCGCACTAACCTCCCTGCCCAATCAACGAACGAATCCTTTTCCCTCAATTCTTCAGATGACGAGCAGGATTGGTCCCGGTACACAATTCTGCTCGCTGAGGACACTCCCTTCTTCAACAATCAAATCAAACGTTTCTTAGAGCAAGCGGGTTTGAAGGTGGTGACGGCGTGCGATGGTCAAGAGGCATGGGAGATACTTGATGACGTCAATACCAAGTTCGATTTGCTTCTAACCGATATCGAAATGCCCCGTATGACCGGGTTTGAGCTATCACTCAAAATTCGGTCGTGTCCACGTCTTCAAGATTTGCCTATCGTCGCCGTTACAAGCCTTCACACCGATGCAGCCCAAAGGAGAGGCAGGGATGTAGGAATTGACGCATGGCAAATCAAACTGGATCGAGATCGATTAGTCCAGTGTTTGCAATCGAAACTAATCCTTCTAGACCTCAAACAAGCGAACGCTTGTTCGTCTTAGCTTGATTTTCGCTGCGCAGCGGTCACCGAGCCAGCAGTGCTGGTCGCTTTTTTTCAATTGCTTGCTCTCCATTGTTTTATTTTATCTGGGTTAGGCGTTGCGGTTACGGTTCGCTTTGGACTTACGATGCCCCAAGCTCTTCTTGCTAGCTCGTTTCCGTGCTAGCGATTCGATGCTACAGATTGAGCACAGCACACAATCGGAAGAATGCTGATGTGTAGTCCGTCCAGTTCAGGAGCCGATGAATCGTTTTCCTGGCATGTCGTAGAATTTGGCATGGCACATGAATGAACACGGACAGAAACGTTTTAAATTCCATTGTTAGGAGCCGTTTCTTTTCTGCTTGATGTTCTTGCTCTTGACCAGTCACCACGGGGGTCAGTAGTGCAGACCAGGATTTTAGGTTCCACGCAATACTCGTTATCACCATATACGCCCAGTTGCTTTCCAAATTGTCCACCGGAGCGCACAGCGATCGAACTCCACCGGAGAGTTGTGCTATCAAATTTTCTTGGTCGCATCGGTCATTGCAGCCAAAAACAATGTCCTCGCTCGATACCGAGGGCATGTCGTTGCTGATGTAAAAGAAGTAGCGGATCTCGTCGATGAGCCGAACATCGCCCTGCTCTTTGGAGACGTTCTTCCGAACAACCACCATTCGATACGTTTTCTCGCAGGCGTTGGGTTGGTATTCGAACTCGGCCACTTCCTCATGTAGTAACTCCAGATGGACGTAATTGCGTTCCCGAATGATTTGGCGTTTGACATTGGTGGGTTTGGTACGAGTTTCATTGGTCTTGTTTTTTGGCAAGGCGCGGGTGAGTTTCTTCCATGCCGACGCATCCAAGTTGTCTGCGATTTCCTTCAGATTCGCTCGCGCCTCATAACCGAACTGGAAGCGTACTCCCAGGGCGTCCCATCCGTCGAGATACTCCGTCTGCGAGAACTTGCAGTCCCCTCGCATTCGAATGCGCCGGAAGCCTCCAGCGATACAAGTGCAGATCGCCTTATCTAAGTAGGCTGCCGCGTTGTGAGCGCTGTGAACCGAACCGCTGCGATTCACAATCGCAAGTACTTCTTTGGTGTTGGCTAAGCTGACCAGCAAAGGGTGGTATCCCCAACTCCCCTTGTACGAGATATCCATTCCTTCTTTGCACTCGGCTGTAGTTGCCACGATAACGCCATCGACATCGATAAGGGCTTGGTCAAAGAACGCATCATCCTGTTGTCTCCATACGTTGATCCTGGCTTCGTTAATAGCTTGCATCAGGGAGTCGATGTCGGATTGATGGAATCGACGGCAGAAATCGCCTGCCGTGGTTGGATCAGGAATCGAATCGGCACCGATCGCATCGAGGAATGTCGAATCGTTTCGAAGACGCTCCAAATGCTCCAGCCTCGTTCCGTTGCATAGAACATTCATAACCATCGCGAGGACGTGGTCGGATTCATGATAAGGAGCATGTGACTTTAAGAGTTGGACACGATGATTGATGGCATCGGTCAATCCGACATGCCCGGCGAGCTTGAGCATGGCGGAGACACCAGCGTAGCTGATGGCATGGGTGCGATCAGCAAGTTCGTATTTGACAGAGTTGGTAGCGAGAACGGGATTCGGATTCGAGATACCACGAGAGAAGCGATTCTCCCTTGCTACTGCGAGCCTTTTCAGGATTTGCTTCTTGCGTGCACCGATACGTTTTGCGAAACTTGACTTCACCTGAAACCCTCCGTGTGTGTGGCTTAATCGATTTGTTGTTACTTCGTTAAACCGCAAAAACACCGGGAGGTTTCAGGTTTTTTTACGAAAATCTCAAACGAACTCAACCAAGCTTCGCTTGATCGAGGTCTAGACACCAAACCCCAGACATAAAAAGTGAGCCGCAACATGCTAACAATAGACTGCAAAACACTTGAATTGATGACCTTTAAAATCGGCTCTCACGAGTTCGGACTGCATATCGATGGAATTCAAGAAATCAATTGCCATGCCCAGCTCAAGCAAGCGCCCGTTGCGTACCAGTCGGTAGCTGGAATCATTAATCTGCGCGGCGAAGTGTTGACGGTTATTGCTCTGGGACGGCTTCTTGGCATCCAAACTACGGGAGCGGCTAAAGGGGAACCCAAATTCATCGTGCTCAAAAACAGCGACGAACGCATCGCACTTCTCGTCGACGAAGTGGCGGACGTAGAGACGTTTCCAACGGCCGCGTTGCAAACATTACCTACCAACTTCTCGTTTGAAAACGGCCATGTTGTCCAAGGGCTCATCCAAAAGCCAAAAGGACTTCTGTTGGTGCTGGAGGCCTCCGAACTGCCAAAACTCGGGGTTGTTCTTCGCTAAACTGGTTTGCGGTGAGGCGTCCTATTCCAGCCGATCATGCTCAAATATTCGCCACAATCCCTGTGCTATCCGCAAATTGATCCTTGGGCATTCCTAACTTCTGAAGCATGGTGACGAACAAATTCGATAGGGGAACGTCTTCGACGGTCGCTTTGTCTTGCCAGGGTTCGCGATCGCCGAGCCAAGGTCCTCCTTGAAATCGATTTCCAGCATGGTTGATATACTTCCCGTGCTGGAGACCCATATTTTTCCCACCCGCGAGGATGAGTGGGTAGTTACGGGATAGATGGAATGCGCTCGATGCGGAACCATAGAGTATAAGAGTGTTGTCGAGCATGGACCCGGTACCCGCTGGCTCAGGCGTAGCCTTCATCTTCTCCACAAAACGGCCAAACTCTTCGTTGAGGAACCTGCAGTAAATTCCGAAGTTCTTCCATCCGTCCGGATTCTTGGTTTCATGAGAAAGTTGATGGGCAAGATTGAATCCCACGGCTCGCGACAAATGATCGCTCCGCCCAATTCCGTTCTCTCGGCCGATTTGGTACGTAGCAATGCGGGTTGAATCGGTGCGGAAAGCGAGATAAATCATCTCGAACATCGTTTGCACGTATTCGCGAGGTTCCTCTGTCGTCAATTCGAGATTGAGATGATCTCGTTCGACGTTGGGAAGCGGCGCATTGAGCCACTTCTTCGCCTTTTCCACTTTGACCTCCGCTTGCCGAACCGATTCAAGATACTCTTCTAAGTTCTTGCGGTCCTCCATTGACAAAGTCTGCTTGAGCGATTGAGCATCTGCCAACATGTCGTCCAGCGCGCTACGGGTTCTCGATAGACGCTTCGCCGATTGCTTATCGCTCGCCACGAATAGCATATCGAATATTTGTTTGGGGCGATGCTCGGCTGGAATAGGGCGTCCATTACGATCAAAGGAGATCGTATGAGCTCCTCGAGCTGTACCGGTACCACCATCGGTGGACATTACCAACGACGAAAAACGTGTCTCGTCTCCCACATACTCCGCGTAGACCTGGTCGAGGGAAATGGAGTTCTGATAGTCGCGATCGCCATCGCCTGTCGCCGCGGCAGTGAGAAATTGATCGGCATTGTTATGACCATGGACATTGCGCGATGCGATATGGGAAAAGCCAGATAGTACCGTCAATTCTGAGCGGATGGGCTCAAGCGTTTCCATGCACTTTGTAAATCGAAAATCGCTACCTTCTCCATGCGGGAACCATGCCCAATCTTGATAGGCCGGGTCATTCGCCAAAGGCATGGGGACGCCATCGGGAAAATAGAAACATCCGAGCCGTTTGGGATTCGATAGAGACGGCTCGTTACCTAGCGATCGAAACGTTCCAAATAAGGGAAGTGCTAGAGCGTACCCCGTCCCTCTCAAAAACCTTCGTCGATCCACTCGATCCAATCGAATATTCATTGGGTATTGTCCTTTAAAATGATGATCTATCGGGATCGAAATAAATCGCTCGTAGCAATGGCGACGAGAAGCGACCGCAAGCCATCTCGCTTCTCGCGAACTACGGTAGTAATGCTATCGAGATCGGCCTTATCCGTGAATTGCAGGGGGCGCCCCAGTGCGTACGTTGTCGCTTTGACTACCATCGCGCTGACAAACTGATCTTGCCGGTTCTCCAGAAGAAACTTCTTCAAACCCGCCATTCCGTCGAGCAGCTCACCATTGAACAACTCGCTCGCCGCATCGACCGGCTTGCCCTGAATTTGGTCTCGCCACTTTCCGAGGGCATCGTAGTTTTCGAAGGCAATCCCCCATGGATCAATCTTCACGTGGCAGGACATGCAGGCTGCGTGGTTGCGATGGTCCTCGATGCGCTCTTTCAACGTCATCTTTGCAATCTCGGGATTCGCAAGATCGATTTGGGGAACCGCGGGAGGAGGCGGGGGAGGTGGGTCATTCAGCAAACTCACCAAAAGCCACTTCCCCCGTTTCAATGGATGCGAGTCGGGGTAATCGGAATTCATCGCGAGCAACCCTGCCTGCGTCAGCAATCCACCCAAGCGAATATCCGCCCCGGTAGAAACTCTGCGGAACTCGTTTCCAAAAACATTGGCGATACCATAGTGGCGGGCAAGCCGCTCGTTGACCATCGCGTAATCCGCGTGAAGAAAATTCAGTACGCTTTCGTTGTTCTTCAACACCTCCTGAAAGAACGCAACGGGCTCATGCTGCATCGCTTCCTTCAGCAAGGGATCGAATCCACGAACATGCTGTTGAAAATGGAGAAACTCGAGCAATTCCACGTTCAACCACTGATGCACGAACTGCTGGCAGAACCGCTGTGATTTGGGATCATCGAGCATCCGATGCACCTGTTGTGCGAGCACCTCTTTGTCACGCAATTGATCGGAATCTGCGAGCCGCAATAACTCGTCATCCGGAATACTGCACCAAAGAAAAAGTGCGAGTCGTGTGGCCAGCTCGTGGGAAGAGAGCAATGTTTCGGAGGAAGCATTCACATTGCTGACTGGGCCCCCTTCGGATTGCCCAGGACGCTGAACCGCATAGAGAAAATGAGGCGAAGACAGCACGGTCGCATAGACTTCACCGATCGCTTCCTCCAAGTGCTCACATTCGCCTTTCAGAGCATCGAGCAAGAACATTTTTCGATCGACTTCCTCCGAAGTCGGTGGACGTCGCCAAGCGCGATGCATGAACTGCGAGAGGATTTGACGAACGGCTTGGTCTTGATCCGATTCCTCTGCATGTTGGGGGAAAAGACTTCGGTGGGTTTCGGGTGGCCACTCGTCATACACAGGCGCCTCCACTTCGACGTACTCGAGAACGATATCTCCTTGAGATGCAGAGCTATTGACGATTCGAATGTACTCGGAGGGACTCGGCATCGCTCCCATCGGGGAAGTCTTGCGAACCGAATTGCGAGGATAGATTTCGCCCAAAGGAATATCCCATTGGTAAGTAGCGGATCCGCCGTGTGGCGCGTCCACTTGCAGGTCGCGACCGCTGACTCGCAACAGCGCTCTCCCCTCATTGCTGGCCTGCCATCCGAAATGCAATTGCAGACTGGGGAGGTGATCGTGCTCCGACTTCGCACGGCTCGCACGGACACGGACTCGCATCGTCCCTTCATCGGGCAACTGGTTCCCCAACTCGACATTGAGCCATTGACCTGCGGGAATCACAGCGACCTGCTCGAAGGTTTCAGGCATGGCAGCGGGTTGTTCCGATGGTGCATTGGCATACTTGGCGTCGTAGTACTCCCAAGTCGCGGGAGCAGTCTGTCCCGTCACCAACGATTGGAAGTAGGTCCGTTTATGCTCTCGGCGGAAGCCATCGGTGAGCTGCTTCATCTCCGCCGCTAGCTTCTCCGGTTCGTCTTTCAGTCGATTCTTTAACTCCGCTACTTGCTGATCCTGTTTTGCCCAAGACAGCTTGGCAGGAGCGGTCATCGGGATTCCCCAATACAGCGGTTTGGGCTTTTCACCCACCGCGATCACGCGAGATATCGCGGTGCGTGCTAAGCGATGATAAGTTTCGAACTGGGACACAGACATGTGCAACTGACTAGAAGTATTTTGAAAGCCCTCTTCGGAATTTGCTTCAGGCGGTAAGTCTTTTGCAAAATCCCAAGGGAGCCCGAGCAGATCTTGAATCGCATAGTTGGTCTCGTATCGAGTCAATCTGCGAAAGGTGGAATGCGATGTCGAGTCTTTGCGAACGATCGACGCGGTTTGAAGTTCATGGGAAAGCCACTCCACAATCGCTTGCCGCTCCTTGTCCTCCAATACCCCGCTGTTCGGCGGTGGCATTTCCCCTTTGCTGACCGCAGCGAAGACGTCGTTCCACCAGTCGGTGTCTTTTCCTACATGCAAATTGGGATCGAGCGTGTCGATGCGAATGTTTCCTTCCTGTTCCTCCGGACCATGGCAATCCACGCAAGCCTTTTGCAATATCGGTGCAATCCTTTGTTCGAATTCTTCAAGTTGCGGCTTTGGACGTTCGTTCGAAGCAGTCTCCAGACGCACAGGGCTGTCGCGTCGCGAGTGAAAACGAGATCTCGACCATCCATTCTGCTTCAGATCCTCCAGATCACGATGCGTCGCCGCTGAACTCGATTTTCCATCCTCCGCGCGGATCGCCAATGGATCGCACAAGCATTCGATCGAGAATATTGCCGCTGCCATTATCCAGAGGTAGCGGGAGAAAACGGGTAACGCATTCGTGAACATTGCGGTTTGTCCAAACATCCATCGATGCGTGAAATGCAATCACAACGATGGTTGAAAATTGGCGAGTGTATGGTGGGTGGGTAAGGCGGGTGAGGACTCTGAGAGGGAAACGCGTGTCGGAAACGCGAGCGTCCCCCCCCCAGACGCCCCCTAGCATACCAGGAAGAGCCCGGCCGCTTCAACGAATAAATCCCAATCGCGAAAGGTGTAACCAAAAGGACTCACGCGGTGCGATCGCTCAGTGAACTAGAAAATTTCCATCGACACGCATCGCCGAATCCAATCAGTGGTTCGGCTGATCCCGGATGACTGAAAAAGGTACCTAGTCATGTCGAGCCATCATTCTCCCAAACTCCCCACAAAGAAAGTCTGCCTTCCAAACATCCCCGTGAACCGATGGCCTCAGGGTTACGGAGCTACAGCGGTCGAGGTCCCGTTTGTACTTCCAAGTTCGTCATGGCTCGCGTCGTGCAAGCGGACTTGACCCGCGACGAGAGAGAAAGCGTTGTGCAACCGTTAAGCAAAGAGCAAGCCCCCAACAAAGTCGAACGCGTCAAGTCGACGGCACTTAGGCGACTCCGCTTCAGAATTTACCGCGACATCCGCTCATCACGAGTGGTTCACTCCTTCCATTCCCGCCTAAAATCGATCGGACTGGCCCCCGTCGATTTCTTGAATGCACGCGAGAATGCGCTATGGTCATAGAAGCCGCATTTCTGCGCGATTTCTGAAATCGACAAATCGGTATGAAGCAGCAGTTGCGATGCCAATCCTATGCGCGTTTTCGCGATGTACTGGGTTGGCGTCAACCCAAAGACCATTTTCATAGTGCGCGCGAAACGATGAGGCGGCATCTTGGACTGCTTTGCAAGCCACGAGGGTGACGCGTCGGGAGGAAGGTTCTTTTCGAATCCCTCTAAGGCGCGCGCGAACGAGGGTGGGACAGATGCCAGCTCCACCGCCATGCGCACATCCTTCGAAAAGCCGACGATTCCTACCGCTTGCCCGCTATCGCTCAGGAGCGGAAGTTTGGTCGTCAAACACCATACCGGCTTCCCCGATAAATCCCATTGCATTTCCAAATGATCGATAATCGGGTAGCCCGTCCGCAAAACCTGTCGATCCTGTTCCGAAGGAATGCGTCCGAAGTCTCCGCTGCAGATTTCAGCCGGATTCTTTCCAAGCACTTCCGCTTTCGCATGAAATCCATGTCTCTCTACCAAGGACTGATTGACTGCAAGATACCTACCGCTCGAATCTTTGACGAAAAATGCAACGTCCGGTACTTGATCAAAAAGTTGCTCTAAAACTGGAATCGGAACGCTTTCGATTTGGGGAGGGGAAAGTCGAGTTGGATCCATTATGCGCGTTTTGACATTGGGAGGGTGGTGTTCTTGCAAGACGCTCAACAAGTGTGTACATAAACTAACGAACTGTTGATGATTTAGGTAAAGACTTCAAAAAATAAAACGTCGATGCCACGAGTGACGTGCAATGCACTCGGGGGGTGTATCCCCTATTTCTTCTTCAACACCCCCCTTGCAAGGAGCATTGTCCTTTGAAGATCGTCCGTGTTTTTGCCCACCGTGTTGACTTGCCTCTCGTTGAAGGTTCTTACAAGTGGTCGGGTGGGAAGTCCGTTTCCATTTTCGATAGCACGATCGTCGGAGTGGAGACAGATCAAGGCATTGTGGGATATGGCGAAGTATGCCCGCTCGGCCCTTTTTATTTGCCTGCTTACGCGGAAGGAGTACGCGCTGGGTTGCGTGAACTCGCCCCGCATTGCATAGGTTCAGATCCTCGTGAACTGGGGAAATTGAATCACCGCATGGATGCCGCGTTGAAGGGGCACCCTTATGTGAAGTCGGGAATCGACATGGCATGCTGGGATATTCTGGGTAAGGTGTCAGGACTGCCCGTATGCCAATTACTCGGCGGGCGTTTCGGGGAACAAGTTCGACTTTACCGAGCTATCTCGCAAACTCCTCCCGATGAGATGGCGCGCAACGTCGCCAATTATAAGTCAGAGGGATATACTCGATTTCAGCTCAAGGTCGGAGGCGATCCCGACTTGGACATCCAACGCATCCGGCAAGTCCGCGAAGTACTGGCTCCATCAGATCGATTGGTGGCCGATGCGAACACAGGGTGGACACAACACGAAGCGATGCGAGTTGTTCGCGCAGTGCGTGATCTAGACGTCTACATCGAACAACCCTGTCTCACTTACGAAGAGTGCTTGGCCGTCCGTCGCAACACGGATCACCCTTTCGTTCTCGACGAAAACGTCGATGGACTGGATATGCTCCTACGCGCCAAGTCCGATCTTGCCATGGACGTGGTGAATCTGAAGATCAGCAAACTCGGCGGATTGACAAAGACCAAACAGATTCGCGACTTGTGCGTCAGCATGGGCATCGCCATGACATTGGAAGATAGTTGGGGCGGTGATATCACGACCGCAGCAATTGCACACCTAGCGCATAGCACTCCTGAGGAATTCCGATTCACCAGCACGGACTTCAACAGCTATGTCACCGTCAGCAATGCCACAGGTGCGCCTCAACGCGAAAGAGGCTTTATGAAAGCGTCCGATGCACCGGGCCTGGGGATCGAACCTCGTTTCGAATTGCTCGGGCCACGCGCTGTGGATATCCATTGAGCCATCAATCCCGTTAGACATTCCATCGAGACTTCAGCTGTCGCAACGCACCATGTTTCCATTCCACCGCTCTATTGGCATTGTCGCTCTTTGCGTTCTCGCGGGGGTTGCTCGTTTCGCACCCGCGCAATCGGAATCCCTTGCTCCGTGGCCGCCCCACGCGGAGTACTGGCTCAAGCAGATTTATGAGCAAGGAGTCTTTCGGGCTGCGAACGGGACGGTCGACTGGCTACCCGATAGCTCAGGATTCGTCCTCCGGGAACGAGATGTAGCCTCCAATGAAATCGTTTCGTGGTTGGTGGATGCCAGGACAGGCGAGCGAACTCGCTGGAATGAAAGGGACAAGCCGCTGCCAAACCAGGACCGAATGGTTTCCCCGGATGGATCGAAACGCTTGGTGACTCGCGACAAGAAAATTCTGCGGACCGACGAATTGGGACAAAACGAAGTCCTGCTTGTTGAGGGCACAGCGGATCGCGACATTCGATATCGAGATGTGTCCTGGAATCGGGATGGCTCGCGTGTCTTATTCGTGGAAGCCGATGCGAGCGAAGTTCGTCAACGAGCCGTCCTCGTACCCAGCGACCCTTCCTATCCAGGAGTCCAAAGAAATCGATTTGCTCGAGTGGGTGGAGTGATTGAAAAGCTTCGTGTCGGTGTTGTCAACGCGGACGGATCCGAGCTGAAATGGCTGAAAATCGATTCACCCGCGGAAGGTTTTTATCTGGGACAGGTAGAATGGACACCGGGCGACGATGCGATCCTCGTTGAACAGTTCAGCCGCTTTCGAGACAAACGGACATTCTATCTCGGGAACTCTCGTGGGGACGCAATTGCGATCTATTCCGAATCGAGCGAAACCTGGGTGGAATCCAGCCAAGGAAAGAACTCGGGGCTCGTTTGGCTCGAAGACGGCCATTCCTTTTTGGTAATTACTGAAAGCGACGGGTGGCGACATGCCTATCACTTCCGTCGAAACGGGGAGCGCGTCGCATGCCTCACACCAGGTGATTACGACATTATCGAACGGGGTGCAGTCGATGAAGAAGGTGGTTGGTACTATTTCTACGCCTCGCCACACGATGCAACTCAAAAACATCTTTACCGCGTCCCGCTGGATGGCAGTGGCAAACTTGAGTTGATTTCGCCTGCTTCCCAGATCGGAACGCATTCCTATCAGTTTTCACCCGACTGCAAATTGGCAGTCCATACATTTTCCAGTCTGAATACTGCACCGCGGGTCGAACTCGTAGAAATGGCAGGACATCGCACCATCCAAGTTCTCGAAGAAAATCAAAAACTCCGAGAGAAGCTGGATGCGTTCGTCGATAGCCCCACCGAGTTTCTGAAACTTGATATTGGTAACGGGATCGAATTCGACGCCTGGATGATCAAGCCGCCTGGATTTGATCCCGCGAGAAAGTATCCGGTATTCATCTACGTTTACGGGGAGCCTCACGCACAAACCGTGTTAAACGAATGGGGAGCTGGGCAAATCGACTTCAATCGCGTGGCATCTCTCATGGGATACCTAGTTGTCTCCATCGACAACCGAGGTACCCCCGCACCGAAAGGGGCAGCTTGGCGGCGATCGATCTTCGGTAGCTTGGGCCCCTTGTCGACCGAGGAACAAGAAGCCGGTTTGAAAGCTCTCGCGAAACAATGTCCCTACGTGGATCTCTCGCGTGTTGGAATCTGGGGTTGGAGTGGTGGCGGCTCCAATACCCTCAATGCATTGTTCCGAAAACCAGATACCTATCATGTCGGAATTGCGGTGGTCCCAAAACCGCAGCCCCATCTTTACAACGCTTGGTTCCAAGAGATCTTTATGCGAACCCCCGAGGTAAACCCCGATGGCTACCAAACAGCGGCTGCTATCCACTTCGCGGAGGGCCTCAAAGGAAAGCTACTTATCATCACAGGCTCAGGAGAGACCAATACACACATTCAGATAATCGAAGACCTCGTCGATCGCTTGGTCGCCATGGGCAAACTTTTTGACTACATGGTCTATCCCAATCGCGATCATGGGTTACGCGAAGGGGACGGGACTTTGGTCCATGTTCGCATGACCATCTTGAAGTACCTCATCGCGAACCTTCCCGCAGGCCCATCCGACAAGTAACCGAAGAGGTAAGAAGCCGATGCCACTTTCCATTCGTACACCCAGGTGGAGAAAGTTCACGCACGGCCGAGGTCTGTCTACGATCGCGATCTTCGTTGCTAGTCTTCTCCTGCCACGCGTTTCAGCAACACATGCCTGCGCGCAAGATCCTCCCAATGTCCTCCTTATCCTCGCCGACGATCTCGGATACGGGGATCTGAGTTGCTACAACGATCAGTCCAAGGTTTCGACTCCTCACATCGACCGCTTGGCCCGCGAAGGGATGCGATTTCTCGACGCGCACAGTCCCGCAACGGTTTGTACGCCGACTCGATACGGGTTGATGACAGGCCAAATGCCATTTCGCGTCAAAAACGGTGGAACTGTATTTACGGGGGTCGGAGGCCCATCTCTGATCGCAAAGGATCGTCTTACCCTTCCAAAGATGTTAAAAAAGCACGGGTATGCGACGGCGTGCGTTGGAAAATGGCACATCGGCCTGACCTTCTTCGATCACGAGGGGAATCCCGTCCAAGGCAACGGAGTCGAATCGATCCAGAAGGTCGATTTCGCGCGGCGATTCGAAGGGGGACCGGTCGACCAGGGATTCGATTCCTTCTTTGGCACTGCATGTTGCCCCACGACCGATTGGCTGTACGCCTTCCTTGAAGATGATCGTGTCCCCACTCCACCGACGAAGCGCATCGACAAGTCGTCGCTACCCAAGCATCCGTATGCAAACGATTGCCGCGAGGGACTCATTGCACCCAATTTTGACTTGGAAGAGGTCGATCTGGAATTTCTGCGAAGAAGCCAGCGATTCCTTGAGAACCATGTTCGCGAAACGCCCGAGAGACCTTTCTTCCTGTTTCATTCGATGCAAGCGGTACATCTTCCTTCATTCCCTGCAAAATCCTTTCAGGGTAAGTCGATGGCAGGGCCTCACGGTGATTTCCTGGTTCAAATGGATACCATCGTCGGTGAACTGATGACGACTCTGCAACGGCTTGGCGTGGATCGCGACACGTTGGTGCTCTTCACCAGTGATAATGGTCCCGAGGTTACCAGTGTCGTGCACATGCGTGCAGATCATGACCACGATGGTGCACGCCCCTGGAGAGGAATGAAGCGAGACCAGTGGGAAGGGGGACATAGAGTCCCTTTCATCGCACGTTGGATAAATCAAATCCCAGCCAATACGCAGAGCTCCCAATTGCTTAGTCTCACCGATGTCATGGCGACAATGGCCGGGATCCTGCAAGAAGACTTGCCCTCGGATGCAGCCGAAGACAGTTTCAATATGTGGCCTGCCCTCCGCGATGCAAATTATCCGCCCATACGCCCTTTTCTGATCACGCAAGCGTTTGGAGGAGTGAAGACTCTCGCCATTCGCCGCGGTCCTTGGAAGTACATCGATCATATCGCGTCGGGTGGCAATCGATACGATTCCAATCCCAGCCTCCAACGCTTTGCTTTACCTGAATTTGCCCCGGAGGCTCCGAGCCAACTCTATAATTTGCAACAGGATCCGGGGGAAACCAAGAACCTTTTCTTAGAAGAAATCGAGATCGCAAACGAACTCAAACAGCTTTTGGATCGGACCAAGGAATCGGGACGAAGTCGCTAACCTCGAATTGAGTTTGAAACTCTACCCATCAAGACCCACCATGAACGACCTTCTTTGGCGATATGCAGCAAGTTTCGTGTTTACCTTGTTCGTGGTTGGTACCGGTACAACCGAGGTCCAAGCGAGCGATCGATGGAATCTTCTCCTGGTAACCGCCGATGATTTGAATGGTGACGCGGCTCAATGGTCGGGAAGCAAACTTCCCGTAACACCTAATCTCGATGCCTTTGCCAAGACATCCCACCGATTCATCAATCATCATGTCACGATCTCCATCTGCCAACCGGGCCGCGCAGTTCTGATGACGGGAAGGTTACCCCACCGCAACGGTGCCCTTGGATTTCAACCGACTCGCCAGGACATCCCGACATTGGTCGAGATACTACAAAAGGAGGGATACTTTGCAGGCGTTATCGCGAAAGCTGCTCACATGATGCCGTCGAGCAAGTTCCCGTGGGATTCGATAGGGGAACAAGCGCTTGGGAAACAACCTGTCGGATTCTCCCAATCCTTTCGATCGATGGTAGCGGAAGCAAAAAAACGAAATCAACCATTCTTCATCAACGCAAATATTTGCGACCCTCATCGCCCTTTTATCTCAGGCAGCGGCAAGCGAAAACAGGACGGAAACGAATCGCTCGATGGAGTGCGTACATTTAAGTCCGAGGACGTTACCGTCCCCGATTTTCTCGAGGACTTGCCACGCGTTCGCGAGGAGGTTGCGCAGTACACCACGAGCGTCAGTCGATTTGATCTTTCATTCGGTCTTCTCCTCGAGGAACTCAAAAGGTCGGGGAATGATGAAGACACTGTCGTCGTTTTCCTTTCCGATCACGGCATGTCCTTCCCGTTTTCCAAAGCAACGGTTTACTACAACGGAACGTGGTCTCCTCTCTTGATTCGTGTGCCTGGACAACTCCCCGCCAAAGAGCACCGCGAGTTCGTAAGCAGTGTGGATGCCATGCCATCGCTGCTCCAAATCCTCAATGTCGCGCCACCCAACGGAATGGATGGGCGATCCTGGGCCCCTCTGCTGACCGGAGAGGAGCAATCGGATCGCGATTATGTGATTACCCATGTCAATACGGTGAGCAGCGGCAAATCGTTCGCTCAACGCTGCATCCGAACGAAGAATCGCGCTCTCCTATTTCATGCTTGGCCCGGTGGACCCAACCCTTTCCGGGTCGAGGCGATGAGCGGTCTTTCCTTTGCGGCCATGAACGAGTCGACGGACCCAAACATTCGCGCGCGCGTGGAGCAATTGGTACGTGGGGAGCCTCTTATGTTCTTTGATACCAACAAAGACCCGAGCGAGAGGGTCAATCTGCTGGGAGATCGTGCGTACGCGGCCGAGGTAAAAGAAACGAGTCAAAAGCTGCTGGAGCAAATGCGCCGTTCGGAGGACCCATTGACCGACGCTTTTGCGAAAGCGGCGGGGCTTTGATTCTGTTGCCCCATGCGATTGCATGGGCCGGCTACTTGGGCATGCGAGCCGCGTAAGGAGCCGTGTGGGCATTCCCTCGTTCTAGTGTTTTGGTTTCTTTTCCGTTCATCTCTCGAATCAACTCGATGAATGGATCTCCGTTAAAGCAGACTTCATGAAAGTAAGCGAATACATTCGATCGATCTGTCACAAACATAGGGGCCAGTTTTCCTGCCGTGGTGGTGTAGCTGAACCCACCTAATATTTCGCTCGCTCCCTGTCCCCTCGTATCGAGAAGTGTTCCACCTCGCTCGGTCTTGTAACCAAGGACCCACAATTCTCCTCCATCGTTTTCAATGTGGGTTCCTTCGTTCTCCACATTCAGCTGTCGAGCCCAAACGCGCTGTCCTTTCAACGCGAGACGATGGGTAACGAAGTCTTCGAAGAAGAGATGCCCCTTCGACGCTCGCTCTCCAAACCTGAGGTCGCAGTCCGCGACACTACGGAACACGATTGTGCGGTCCGTGTCGATCTCCATCCCGCCATGCACATAGGCAAAGTGCTCGATATGGAGCGGGCTCGACGCATCCTCGACGATGCGAAAATCGGGCTTTGCTTTCGCGAAATAATCGATCATTCCTCCCAGGCCGAGGATTCGCTCCACGCGGCCAGGAATCGTGACGGTCGATTCCAAGGAATAGGATCCCGGAAAGAAGATGGTCGATGCCCCCGAATCCATCGCTTTCTGAATAGCAGCAGACGAGTCCCTCTCACCGGTTGGATCGGCGCCGAACTCGTCGACGTTGGCCCAAGACGAGGTCGGATGAACGGGAACGGCTGGCGGTTCTTCAATCGGCAATCGAAGCGATTCAAGGCTCGCCGGAAACGCCGTGGTTGGAGATTGAGAGCAGTATTCCCGGACATGGGGACCCAGGCTACCAATCTTGTCCTCCCCAGTGATCCGGGTCACTGCGCTCCAATCCGGGGTCACGACATCGCCAATCGCCCTTGCATAGTCAGACGTCTCGATATCCCGCAAATATATCTTCCCACCATTGTAGTTGATCACCGCCGGCCATTTCTCCGCCCCGGAGCGGCCGGTCAGTTTTGCCTCGACCAAACAAAAGAACCCATAGCTTCTTATTGCGGGAACCGAGTTTTCGCTCAGCAATCCCCGAACCGAAATCGCTTGCCCCTCATTGTCAAAACCCAGTTTCGTTTGGTTGCGCAGTGTGATCCATTCGAAGGTCTGACCATTGACTGCCCTCGCTGTGTTAATGCCGCGTTCAAAACCGACGACCTCGCAATTTCTAACCAATAGCGGTCCATTCATATCCCGATGCCCAAGATCCAGCCCGATCGATCCGCTCGTAGCGTCCGCGAGAAATCGGCAATTCCTAACCGCTCCCGAATTATTGGAATAGAACTGGAGAGCGATCGCCCCTGGGTTGTTTTTGCCGACATCGAACGTCAAGTTCTCCACGTAGTTGTGAAACCAATCCGCAGATCCAAATCCTCCGCACCACATCATGCTTTGCGGTTCAGCGGAATTCGTAAAAGTCCCGTCCTTCAAGCGAAGGACCGTTCCCTCCGCACTTTGACCACACAGAAAATTCTTTCCCCAAGCATCCTTGCCCGAAGAATTCGTTTTGGACCAAAGCAGAGTCTTGGAGATTAGGTAAACACCTTTTGGAAAGTAAAGAAGACGGTGCGATCCCATCATGTCGAATAGAGCACGCTGAATTGCGTCGGTATCGTCATGAACGCCATCTCCCCTAGCAAGGTAAGGAGCTGCTGTTACATCGATGACCATAGATGCTTTTGGATAAGCCACCTCGGGAAGCCCCCGAAAATCCGCGCCTGTTTTCACCCCCGTAACATCGCCGAACCCAGCGTTCCCGAATAGGAACGCGACCAGTGCTATAAAAGCCAATACAGGTAGCAAACGGACAAAAGAAATGCGATTCGTCATCGTCCAACATTCTCCATCACAACTTGATCATGGTTCGTTCACGACATAGCAAACGAATCAACCCGAACAAAACCGCTTCGAGTGCAATACGGTGGCAATAGAATCGTGATTGTCTACTCGTGGCGTGCAATTGCTCCTCGCGTGCAATCGCGTCGGGCTTGCAGTAGACTGTGTCACCACGGCGATGGTCGATTGAGTCTGCTTTATCCCAATCCAGCGAACCGCATCTGGCATGTACCGAATTATACTTCTCGCCGTTGGCATGGTGGCTTCGATCGTTTTGCTTTCGGGAACGCCGCACGCGGTCGCCGACGAACTCGACGACGCTGTCCAGAATGTATCCGACGAACTCCTAACGAAATCACCGAGCATCCCGAGTGGGGACGAGGGATTTGTCAGGATTCTTCACGAAGCATTAGAAGTCGCGAAAAGGGAGCAGAGCCCCCATGACGCATGCACTCAAAACAAGATCGCGATTCTGGCTCTTGCCTCTCTCCTGGGGGACGATCGGATCTCCAGAACGGCTAAACGGGAGCGAGATCCTGCCTTGCAAAAGAAAAGGGAGACTCTGCGAAACCGTATAACCCTTCGGGGACGAAACGATTTATCGAAACACTTCTGGGTCAGTGCCGGTTTGGTAGCGATGTCGAACGAAACGAATGCGAAGGGAGTCGGCATCGCCAAGGAAGTGATGGACTCGCGACCAGGCGGATCTGGTTTCTCGTTTGCCGATCTTGCTGCGGACCTTGCAGGGATACGGTTCGCGTTGCTTGCGACGAGGAAAATCGAACAAGCCGAAGAGTTGCGGGAGCGCGTCCTGCGCGCCCGCCAAAGCGACGACTTCTGCCCCAACATCGAGGGACTTCCGGAGGGATTGACGGCCGAGCAGTTTCAAAACGAATTTGGTGGACTTGGCGGCAAGAAGACGCGCGATCTTTTCCTGCAAATCGATGACCGCATTCGCGAGTGTCCCGTCCTCCGCGGCGAGGACTAGCTTCGAGTCCCAGTCCTCCTTGGCCGCTCTCCCTCATCCACCGTTCCTATCGCCAGCGGAACCACAACCCCTTGCGACTTCCATTCTGCGATGCTGGCGATGGCGCTAGTTTCGAAGCAGGTGCCGCTTCCACGTCGGTGACGGGTTCCTGGGTGGAAACAGGTTCGGTGGACGGCACGGTGCCTGTTTCCGGTGCGATCGCTCCGGTACCCGTTTGTCGCTCAAAATTGCGAACAGCGCTCGCTTCCATCCTATCGGCCGTCTCCAAAAGAGCTTCGTTGCCGTTTCTCTCGGAAATGGCTCGCAAGTGATCGGCTTGCTGAAGTCGTTTGAACTGAATCTGCTCCGGTGTCATTCCTGGCAAGTTCTTGTTTCGAGTTAAGGCTTCTCCCGCTCGCCCCATCCCTTTTTGCGCAGCGGTTGCCGGTACGCCGGCAGGCAGAAACCCGGTCCCCCTTCCTCCTCTCGCTCCCAACGTTGGAGTGTTGGCCCTAGCGCCGTTGGTGGCCGCGTTAGCGGCTTGACCGGCAGCTTGATTCGCGGCACGGCCCGCAGCCTGATTGACGGCCGCTTGCCCCAATCCTCGATTCATTCCCGAGCCCTTGCCTTGACTCCATACCGACGCTGGCGACCAAGCCACCAAGAGGGAAGCACAGCTCAGAATGAAAATCCTTTTTCGCATCGAATAGGTTCCTTGTTTCGAGTGTGGACGCTGGAATTGGAATACTCCCTATAGATCAGCTCTGCAGCTGGCTCAATGGCAGTACCCATTTCTATCGACATTGCGACGGATAGCCGCCATCGATTCCCAACAGGAAGCACGTTGACGCATCGCCGGCCGCTTCGCTATAGACCACTTCACGATGCAATTCCCACGACACTGGTATCTCGGTTCGATCCGAGTCGGTCTTTTCTATTGGCTCCTGCTAGGCATTTCGCTGGCGGAACAAGAGGATGCACCATGGCAATTCGGGGATACTCCGTCGCAACCCGATGGACCTCGGTGGGCCCCACCCACTGGATCCAGAGAAAAGGCTAGCGTTTTAGACCTACCTGCGACCCAATTTGAATTTAGCTATCTATCGCAACTGGATGAAGCTGGATTTGGGGTGAACACAGTGGATGTTCGCCATACGATGATGACGGGGTATGGCGAGTATCCTCCTTTGAGCATCACGCCTGGATTCGCGATTCACTTGTGGAGCGGTCCTCAAGGGCTGGATCTTC